>CBFGYO010000027.1:0-33052 GCA_965652975.1 uncultured Chitinophagaceae bacterium
CTTATTCTGACTCATGAAAAAATGGACCATCCTTCCACTAATTCTATGCATGACAATAGCCTATGCGCAACCGGGCTATGAGATCAAGGTTACTTTCAAACCATTCAAAAACCAGTATATCTACCTGGGTCACTATTTTGGCAAGCAATATCCAATAATTGATTCTGCCAGGCTGGATGAAAATAGCCAGGCTGTTTTTCGGGGTACAAGAAATTTGCCCGGAGGTGTATATCTCATTGGATATCCCAATAAAGCGGGGTTTTTCGAGATACTCATCGATAAGCAGCAACGGTTTACTGTGTTGGCCGACACCGCAACGCTGGGGAAAGGACTAGCTTTCCAGGGCTCACCGGACAATGTGCTCTTCAACTCTTACCAGCAATACATGAGGGCAAAGGGCAACGAGATCAACACTGCCCGCCAGCAACTAAACGGCGCAAAAACGAAAGCTGATTCGGCAAAATGGACCGGGGTGATGATAAAAAATGACAGCCTTATCCGTCGCTACCGCGAAGACCTGATCCGTAACAACAAGGGAAATATCCTCACGGCCTTACTGCTGGCCATGCGTGAACCAGAAATTCCCGCGCAGTGGCGAAAACCCGCTAATCGCGAGGATTCGATGCGTGCCTATCGTTACTTCAAAGACCATTACTGGGATGGCGTGGATTTCTGGGATGGCCGACTTGCCTACACAACGTTTTTTGAAGATAAGCTGGACAAATACTTCGCGGAAATCGTAGCCCCACATCCTGATTCGGTAAACAAAGAAATTGATTACATGCTGGGCTATGCCTCGGCTAATGAGGAGATGACAAGATTCCTGCTACTGAAATTTATCAACCGCTACCTCAACCAGAAGTACATGTGGGAAGATGCGGTGTTTGTAAATCTTTTTGAAAAATATATTGCCCAAAAAAACTATTCATGGTTGACCGATGCCGGGCGTAAAACAATTACGGATCGCGCTTATAGTTTAATGGCCAACATCATGGGTACGCCGGCTACCGATATTATACTTCCTGATTCCTCTGGCACCATCCGGTCACTATATGCGGATACTTCAGCCGCCTTTACCATCGTTAGTTTTTGGGATCCTACCTGTGGGCATTGCAAAGAAGTGATTCCAAAGCTCGATTCCATGTATAATGCAAAGTGGAAAGCCCAGGGATTACAACTATATTCAGTGGCTAAGGAAACAGAAGGCACAAAAAAAGACTGGCTGAAATTCATTAATGAACATAATCTCAAAGGATGGACACACGTTTATTATGCGAAAACCGACGAAAAATTGCGAGTGGATGCAGGCATACCTGGTTATTCGCAGTTGTATGATGTGCAGTCGTTCCCTACCTTATATTTGCTCGACAAAAACAAACGGATCGTAGCGAAAAAACTGACCTGGGAACAAATAGATGAAGTGCTACAGCTAAAACTAAAAACAGAGAAATAAAAATGTGGAAATATGAAAATGTGGAGATGTGGAAATGGATGGGCCGTTCTTTAAGTTGAATAATTAATAGAAGCCTGGAAAAGCCATTTTCACATTTTCATATTTCCCCATTTAAATAAACCACTACCTAAAAATTCAATCTATGAAAAAGAGCTGGCTGCCAGTGATCTGCTTTCTCCTGGCTATATCGCCTGCGTTTTCGCAAACGCTTTTCACTTACGGCAATCATTCCGTTTCCGCTGCGGAATTCCTGAGAGCTTATAATAAAAACAATTTGCAGGCTGCCCCCAATAAGGGTACTGCCATGCGTGATTATCTCGAACTATATATTAATTCAAGGTTGAAGATCAGGGAGGCTTATGAACGTGGATACGATACACTTCCCCAATTAAAAAGTGAAGTGGAGAACCTGCGCAACCAGATCATCGAAAGTTATATGAGCGATCCTGAGACGATGAATAAGCTGGTAAAAGAGGCAATGGAACGCAGTAAGAAAGATATTCATGCGGGTCATATTTTTATTTCAGTTACCAATAACGATACCGTTGCAGCTTACGCGCGTGCACAGGCAGCATTTGCCCGGCTCAAAAAAGGTGAAGACTTCATGAAAGTGGCACAGGAAGTATCACAGGACCCTGCTGTAAAAACTAACAAAGGCGATATCGGTTGGATAACCGTATTCACGCTACCTTACTTTTTCGAAAACAAGATTTACTCGCTACCTGTAGGTGGTTATTCCGGAATTGTGCGCTCCAAAGCGGGTTATCACCTGTTCAAAAATTTTGGCGAAAGGAAAGCCCTGGGTAAAATGAAAGCACGCCAGATACTTTTAGCATATCCCCCAGACCCCGATGAAGCGACAAAAAAAGCAATCGCTAAAAAAGCCGACTCCTTATACAAGCGCCTACTCGCTGGCGAAGATTTTGGCAAACTGGCAACAGCATACAGCAATGACTACCTCACCGCAGTTACGGGTGGTACCATGCCCGACTTTGGCGTAGGTCAATATGATCCGGTGTTTGAATCTAATGTGTGGGCGCTAACAAAAAATGGTGCAGTAACAAAGCCTTTTGCAACCAGTCACGGCTACCATATCGTAAAACGCATTAGCGTTACGCCCGTATTTATAGATGCTGCCAATAAGTTGAATGACCAGGAGCTCCGCCAGAAGATCAACCAGGATCAGCGGTGGAAGGCTTCTCGCGAAGTGGTCTTTGAAAAAGTGATCAAACAGGCTGGCTTCGAGGTGGCGGGGTATAAACCTGCGGACCTGTGGGCCTATACTGATAGTCTTTTAGATAAAAGACCGCTTGGATCCGGCGCTTCAATTACTCCGGAAACCCGCATTTTTAAAATTGGTGATACAGCGGCCAGGGCAAGCGACTGGACCATTTTTGCCCAGGCATTCAGAATGAAGCAGGATGGTTCCGGGCGCCGGCCATATGAAGAAGTAATGAACGATTATGTTCACAGCGTAGTGTTTCAATACTACCGCGATCACCTGGAACTTTATAACGACGAATTTCGTTACCAGATGAATGAATTTAAAGATGGTAACCTGTTTTTCGAGATCATGCAAAAGGAAATATGGAACCGTGCACACAGTGATTCCGCGGAGTTATTAGCATTATACGAAACAAACAAGTCGAAGTATAACTGGAACAAGAGTGCAGACGCTGTAGTCTTCTTCTGTGCAGATCCGGCTGTAGCCAAAGCATTGTATGAAAAGTTGAGGAAAAAACCTTTGAGCTGGAGAGAGGAAGTAGAACTTGTGGGCGACAAGGTTGTTGCTGATTCAGCACGTTACGAATGGCAACAAATTCCTAACAAAAGCAAGATGATTCCTGTAAGTGGTATGATCACCGAGCCGATTGTGAATGCAGTTGACAACACGGTATCCTTTGCTTACGTTATCAAAACATATTCGCAAACGATGCCCCGCACTTATAGTGAAGCTAAAGGTCTTGTTGTAAATGATTACCAGTCGTTGCTCGAGGCACAATGGGTAAAAAAGTTGAGGCAGAAATATCCTGTAAAGGTAGATGAGCAGGTATTTAATAGTATTGCGAAGTAATTGCTGTGTTGGACTTTTTTTTGCATGATTTGTTTACACGTTTACGAGATCGCCAAATAGTTTTTTCTATAAATTTTCGATGTTTTTCCCTTGGTTTTGGTCTGTCGGTAAGGTGATATTTGTTTGCAGTATATACTATCGTTATGCAGTACTCCTGAAGACCGGATGGAAGTTAATTATCCTATCAGCCTGATATTGGCAAATGGAGCGATGATCCCGAAAGGATTTGGAGCTGTCGTTTACACCAATATATTATGCGATTAAATCGGTGGTTGGAGGAGGGGGAGGGAGGGCCCCGCCGGGGGGTGAGGGAATGATGAATTGAGGTTTGAGTTCTGTTAGAAGCTTGCCCTGGTTCATCTCTTATTCCTTTTTCGCTTACATTCTTACAATGTTTTATACTATAGCCATTACAAGCGATTTGCCACCATAATCTAATACCTGCACACCATCCAGTTTAAAATCTTCAGCTACTCATCCGTACCTACCTGCTCCTCCACCTCGCCCCTTTTGCATTTAAGCATTCATTGGAAACATCTGTGTAGAAATGATGAATAGGGGTGTTTGAAGACTGTTAGCAGATTGCTCTAATCATCTCGTCTTCCTTTGCCTTCTCACAATCGCTTTACCACATTAGCCACTACATGCGGTTTGCCCAACGTATAATAATGTAATACCTGCACACCATTCTGTTTAAGATCCTTCGACTGCTCATACAACCACTCCGTACCTACCTGCTCCACCTCCTCATCAGTTTTGCACTTAAGCATTTCATTGGAAAGGTCTGATGGCAGGTCGATATAAAATGTTTTTGGCAAAACAGTCAACTGCTTTTTAGTATACACAGGCTTCAAACCCGGAATGATTGGGACTGTAATTCCCATCTCACGACAGGCCTTTACAAACGCGTAATACTTTGCATTATCGAAAAACATTTGAGTAACGATATAATCGGCACCGGCATCCACCTTTGCTTTCAGGTAGAGCAGATCGGTCTGCATATTGGGCGCTTCAAAATGTTTTTCCGGGTACCCTGCCACACCAATACAAAATTCTGTTTTCTGCGTTCCTTTCAGATCTTCTTCGAGATAGATACCTGCATTCAGGTTCACCACCTGCTTCAACAAATCGCTGGCATACTGGTGACCGCCAGGTTCCGGTTCAAAAGCAGATTCATTCTTCGCAGCATCACCACGTAATACCAGTACATTATCGATCCCGAGATAGCGCAGGTTGATCAACGCATCTTCAGTTTCGTTAATGCTAAATCCGCCACAAATAAGATGCGGAACGGTGTCAACATTGTATTTATTCATAATGGCCGCGCAAATGCTCTCTGTTCCGGGACGTTTGCGCACTATTACTTTCTCAAAACTGCCATCCGAGCGTTTCTTAAAAACGTGTTCGCTGCGGTGATAGGTAACATTGATGTAAGCAGGATTGAACTCCATTAGTGGATCCAGGTGCCGGTACAGGGCCTCAATGCCTTTACCTTTTAGTGGTGGTAATACTTCAAAAGAAATAAGCGTATCCTTTGCCTGGTTGATATGATCAATAACTTTCATAAGGGTGCAAAGCTAATGATGCAAGCCCATTGTTCAAAAGCTTAATTCATCCAGCTTGTGAAGAGATAAAAGATAAAAACTAAAAGTTAAAAGTTGTCTTGATTCGCAATTTCCAAATTAAAGGCTACGAACTTCGAGCAAGAACACAGAGCTCGTAGCCCGAGGCTCGCAGCTCGAAGCTTTTTCCACTTTATCTTTTATCTTTTAGTTTTTATCTTAAAGAGTATTTTTGCCCATATGCCGCTTACTATCCATACTAAAGACCTTGTGAAAAAATATGGCGCACGTACGGTCGTCAACCATGTATCATTTGATGTAAAACAAGGCGAGATCGTAGGTTTACTCGGTCCTAATGGTGCCGGCAAGACCACCTCCTTTTACCAGGTAGTGGGACTGGTAAAACCCGATGCGGGACAAGTGTTTCTCGGGGATGAAAACATTACGCAACTTCCCATGTATAAAAGGGCAAAAATGGGTATTGGCTATCTACCCCAGGAAGCTTCTGTATTTCGTAAACTGAGCGTGGAAGATAATATTACCGCAGTGCTGGAGATGACCAAACTTTCAAAACAGGAACAGAAAGAAAAACTTGAGATGCTTCTCGATGAATTCAGGCTTCATCATGTTCGCAAAAGTAATGGCGACGTACTCAGTGGGGGTGAACGGCGTAGAACGGAAATAGCACGTGCACTGGCGGTAGACCCCAAATTCATTTTGCTCGACGAACCCTTTGCCGGTATCGACCCGATAGCAGTTGAAGATATACAGGCCATAGTAGCCAAATTAAAACATAAAAATATCGGCATCCTCATCACCGATCACAATGTAACGGAAACCCTCTCCATTTGCGACCGGGCCTACCTCCTGATCGAAGGAAAAATATTCAAACACGGGACCGCTGAAGAGCTGGCTTCGGACGAACAGGTTAAAAAGCTTTATCTCGGCAGGAATTTTGAGTTAAAAAGAAAGGATTACCTGCATGAGGAAGCACGGGGAATGAGCCAGATTTGATTATGATCTTCCCAATTGCATGGCTATCTACCGAACTATCCTATTCAATTTGCATTAGTTCATTTTACCGAAGGCTTTAATCATACTTCTTTTTATATTCCCGTACTTCTTTATCTTGTTATAACAATGAAATTGCTCAGTCCTGCCATATCATCACTCGCCCGTATGCGCCTGTGGCGCATCGAAGGCTGGAAAAACAACCCACTGGATGCGCAGCGGGAGGTGCTTCAGGACCTGGTAACCTCGGCCCAGTACACCGAGTTTGGAAGAAAATATAACTTTTCGCAGCTTTTTAATGTGCGTGCATTCAAGGAGGCTGTACCAATACACGAGTATGATGATCTGAAGCCTTACATCGAACGCATCATGCAGGGCGAGCAGAATATTTTATGGAATACGCCGATTTACTGGTTTGCCAAAAGCAGTGGAACTACAAGCGATAAAAGCAAGTTTATACCAATTAGTGAAGAAAGCCTGGAAGATTGCCATTTCAAAGCGGCAAAGGATGTACTAACAATGTACTACCAGTTTCATCCCGAATCGGAATTACTTACAGGCAAAGGATTGGTAATTGGTGGCAGTCATAACATAAATCCCATGAATAATGAAGCGCAGTATGGCGACCTGAGTGCCGTATTGTTGCAAAACACACCATTCTGGGGTCATTGGCTGCGAACACCAGACCTAAGCATAGCGCTGATGGATGAGTGGGAAAGTAAAATTGAAAAGCTTGCCGAAAGCACCATCAAAGAGAATGTTACTTCCATCTCGGGAGTACCTACCTGGACGCTTGTGCTCTTCAAACGTATACTTGAAATAACGGGCAAGCAAACGATGCAGGAAGTATGGCCATCACTTGAACTTTATATGCATGGCGGCGTATCGTTTACACCCTACCGCGAACAATTTGAAAGGATCATTGGCAAAAAAATCAATTACCTGGAAATGTATAATGCTAGCGAAGGATTTTTTGCCGCACAGGATATTCCAGGTGAAGAAGGAATGTTGTTATTTACAGACCACGGCATATTCATGGAATTTATGCCGGTACAGGAGTATGGCAAGAAGGAACCACAAACAATTAGCTTGCAGGACGTGGAGTTGGGGAAAAACTATGCTTTAATCATAAGCACGAATGGCGGCTTATGGAGATATCTTCTTGGTGATACAGTACAATTTACTTCCCTGCAACCATTCAGGGTAAAGGTGTCGGGACGGTTAAAGCATTATATCAATGCATTTGGTGAAGAACTGATTGTAGACAACACCGATAAAGCTCTTGCAACAGCTTGCCTAAAAACGAATGCTATTGTGAATGACTACACGGCTGCGCCGGTTTATTTTTCAGAAGCATCGAATGGTGCGCATGAATGGCTGGTTGAATTTGAAAAGGAACCTGCAGATCTGAATCGCTTTACAGAAGAATTAGATAAAGCATTAAAAGCAATCAACAGCGATTATGAGGCAAAGCGCCATAAGGATATTGCTTTACGCCCGCCAATGATTCACGTGTTGAAAAGGGGGACATTTAATGAATGGCTGCGGCGAAAAGGAAAATTAGGCGGTCAGCACAAAGTTCCCCGGTTGAGCAACGACAGGAAATACCTGGAAGAAATAATGGAAATTAGATAATAGTGAGTAGATAATAGATAATAGTTGCCAGTCCCTTTGTCGCAAATTCCAATTTCCAATTATTATCTATTATCTATTTAATAATTTCTTTTCTTTGCCGGAAACCAACCATCCAGTATGAAATTATTAGAAAATAAAGTTGCGATCATTACAGGTGCAGCGCGCGGAATAGGCGAAGGAATAGCTTTGAAATTTGCCGAGCATGGTGCCCACGTGGCTTTTACATATGTGAGTGACAGTAGCGCTGATAAAGCGGCGGCGCTCGAAGAAAAACTGAAGGGTATGGGCGTGAAAGCGCGCGGATGGAAAACCAATGCCGGCGATTTTGCGCAATGCGAAGCATTTGTAAATGATGTACTGAAAGAATTTGGAACTATCGATAGTTGTATAAACAATGCCGGTATCTCAAAAGACAACCTCCTGCTCCGTATGAGCCCCGATCAATGGGATGAGGTAATCAGGGTAAACCTCAACAGCGTGTTTTATATGACCAAGCAGGTAATCAAACCAATGATGAAGGCCAGGAGCGGTTCCATTATCAATATGAGCTCGGTAATTGGCGAAATGGGGAATGCAGGACAAACAAGCTACGCTGCAAGCAAAGCGGGTATAATAGGATTTACCAAAAGTGTTGCCAAGGAACTGGGTAGTCGCAATATCCGTTGCAATGCAATAGCACCCGGTTTTGTAGAAACCGATATGACGAGTTACCTGAAAGAAGGCGAGGCCGGCGACAAGTATCGTGCAGGCATTCCACTCGGACGTTTTGCAACAACTGAGGATATCGCGAACACAGCATTATTTCTCGCTTCAGATATGGGCAGCTATATTACCGGGCAAACGATTAGTGTGTGCGGTGGCCTAAATATCTGATAGCAAACACCGGCGAACGAATTTCATAGAAACATACTTTATTTATTTGTCGACGATGCCTGGGTGCGTACGTCTTTCTACTGGCACATAAGCGGCAAGAGTTTATCTTTGCAGCTTCCAAAAAGATCCTATGCCGTTAAAACAGAAATTACTTTTCGCTTCTATCCTGGTATTCCTCTGTTCCCTCCTATTCCCGCAATTCAAGATCTTTAATATTGCTGCTCTTTCATTCCTTTTAATTAGCGCATTAATTTATAATTCCTTCAATGAAAAGCTGCAGTTATTAAAATCACGGAACTATCTATGGTGGATGTTCGCGTTTTTTGTTTGCGTGGTAATCAGTGCAATATTGTCAGATAATTCCAAAACTGCCTTTCGATATGTGGATCCCCGGCTGCCGCTGATATTTTTTCCCTTGTCCATTGGTCTTGTGCGGTTAGACAAACCATTTCGTGATAAAATATTGCTGGGTATAGGTGTGGTCATTACCATTGCATCAGTTATTTGCCTCGTATATGGCATTTACAGGACCATGCATTTTAATGACACTGCTTACCTGTACAATGACGCACTTACCAAGATTACCCGGCAGCAATCCATTTATATTTCGCTGTTGGTCAACTGTACTATTTACATTTTTGCGTATTTCATTTTTTATAAACCGGGCTTTAAGTATAAGGGTTTGCTTGTAGTTGCTATCCTGTTCCTGTTTTTCTTCAGTTTCCTGCTGGCGAGCCGCAACCTGATGTTGGTGCTGTATGCTACCACGCTCGGGTTCGGATTCTATTATGTGTTTAAGCAAAAGAAATACCTGGAGGGCGCTACGATGATCATGGGATTGGCGATAGGCATTTTCCTGGTATTTAAGTTCTTTCCCAAGACGATCAACCGTTTTAAGGAACTCACTTTTACGCAGTTCAATTACCAGCAGGATGGACAGGAGAGCCACTATAACGTGGACATTACCGCGGACCAGTGGAATGGCGCGAATACGCGTCTCGCCATCTGGCAATGTGGATGGGAATTATTCAAACAAAACCCACTATTTGGCGTACATCTCGGCGACAAAAAAGTAAAGCTGCTCGAAGTGTACCGGCAAAAGAATTTTGAATTTGGAATAAGAACACAAAAGAATTTACACAACAACTATCTCGACATACTTGTAAGCATGGGCATCATTGGCCTGTTGTTATTCCTTGTAAGCTGGATATTGCTACCGCTTCGTGCTGCCTGGCAGTCAAAGGATGGTCTCGCTTTTTTAATCATGCTTACATTCGCCCTGGCAATGGTTACTGAAATCTATTTTGACCGAAGCCTGGGAGGTATGCTGTTTGGGTTTTTTATTCCTTTTTTGCTTACGCCCTTACCGAAAAAGAAATAAATTTTACCGGTTATCTTCAAGATACATTTTAATAGCTGTTTCGGTGTCGCCGAAAAACTTCATTTCCCCGTTTTTCATATATCCTGCGCGATTGCAATACTTCTTTATTACATCCATGCTATGACTTACCAATACTACGGTCTTTCCCTGTATCCAGGAGCTTTCAAATACTTTAACAGCTTTTTCCTGGAAAATCATGTCACCCACAGCAAATATCTCATCCAGGAACATAATATCGGCACCTGCCTTTACTGCGATTGAGAAGCCAAGTCGCGCGACCATACCCGAGGAAAAAAATTTAATCTTGGTATCAACAAAATCGCGGAGCTCGGCAAAATCGATGATCTCGTCGAAGATAGCATCCACTTCCTTGATCTTTAACCCAAGTACTGATGCAGACACATAAATGTTTTCCCTGGCTGTAAGCTCATGACTCATTCCAACACCAAGATTCATCAGCATGGTGGTGCCATTGATCTTTAAATAGCCGGTATCGGACTGGTAAACGCCTGACAGAAGTTTTACCAATGTTGACTTCCCACATCCATTTCGACCAAGCAAACCCACACATTCACCTTTATTAATCTCAAGGGAAACTCTCTTAATAGCTTCAACTTTCTTGCTACGTGGCGGATTGAAAATATTAAACAACCGGTGCTTTACCGTGTTGTGACTGTCTTCGCTAATATGAAATGTCTTGCTGATATTTCTGGCAGTAAGAGCCGGTACATTCTCCATTCGTACTATAGTTTTTCGGACGCCTTGGGTCCAAGTTTGTTAAGGGTAATTATTCCGAGCAGCAAAATGAATATTGCATAACCAAAATCCCAAACCAGCAATTCGTAGTCGGGCGGTTTATTTTCCATCATTATTCGACGGGCATTAATTATTAGTCCGGCGATCGGGTTGCCATAGTCAAATGATGGTAATGCTTCACGAAATGTTTTGAGATTATAAAATATCGGTGAAAGAAAAAACAGGAAACTTGTAAATACCTGCCAGATCTGGGAGATATCTTTAGCAATGATATAGATATTGGATAAAATCAACGACACTCCGAGAGATAGTATAAACAGGTTGATGTAAATAACAAAAATCCAGGGATTATAAATAGACCATCCGAGAGAATCGGCTTCTAAAAAATTATAGAATACGAGAAACATCACGAAATTGAAAAAAAAGCCAATCGAATTACTCATCAGTTGGGAAACATAAATTTCCAGTTTATTCATATTGCTATACTCATATAAATACTTCTTGGTATTAAGAATCTGGATCGTGCCCGTGGTTGACTCCATGAAGAAATTCCAGATAATAAGCCCGATAAAGAGATAGGAAGCGAATGCCGGAACATCCGACTTCATTACGATTTTGAAAACGACATAATAAATACAGATGTCCATAATCGGCTTCAGCAATGCCCATAACAGTCCAAGCTTGTTTTCATAGTACCGCAGCTTGAATTCTATTTTGGCGAGTAGCCATAACCGCTCCAGTTTATTTGTTCGTCCAAACCAGTCGGTTACAATTCTCAAAAGCATAGATAATTATTTGAAATATTTATATATTTTATAGGCCACTATCCGGGCGTGCCGATTTTTTTTGATGATCCTGATCAAGCGTAATGATAGTTTGGATCCAAATGGAGCTTTGTCGCTTAAGAAAAGGTCAAGCGTTGGATTGTCCAATAGGATACCGGGGCCATTGGCGTTTGCCAGGTTACTAATATCGGCCGCAAATGTAGCGTAATAATTTTTGTGTTTTTCGGCTATATACTGATAGAGCAGGAGTTTTTTTTCCCTCGAAATTTCCCGAATCATGGAGTCGGGCCGCACCCTGTAATTGAACAAACGTTCTGGTATTGCCACCCCTTTTAATCCATTAGCAGTCATAGAAATTACGCTTTCATAATCTTCCAGCCCCTGGAATAACATTTCCCGGTCATTTAAACCGGCCGTGAGAAAGCTTGATTTTTTATATACAAGTGCGCTGCTGTTGACGAGGTTATGGAATAGGATCAGTGGTGGCTCCGGTAAAAAAGTTGGCCACACTTTTTCTGAATTATCAAAATATTGCGTCCAACACCCGCAAAAATGTACATTTTCATATGTTTCCAGGATGCGAATTGCTTTGGAATAATAAGTGGGATCAACTGTATCGTCGGCATCCAGGAAAGCCAAATATTCGCCCGTGCTGGCCCTTGCGCCAGCATTTCTGGCTTCAGCAAGTCCACTGTTTGGCTGATCAATTACCTTAATCCCTGGATGATTTCGGTAATTATTTAGCGTGTCGATACTCTCAGCATCTTTACTGCCATCGTTTAAGATTATTATTTCCCGGTTAGCATAATCAATCCTCGACAACGATTCAATTGTTTCATGCAGATACTTGCCAAGATTATAATAAGGAACGACTATAGATAACCTGCCTTTTATTTCATGTTCCGATTTTCTCTCAACTGCTTTTGCAATCGCAGTTCTGACAAATGGGAATTCCTTTCTTACCTGCTTACCGGTTGATATTGCTTTTTCTATAACCGGAAGTTTACGGGTATAGATTGCGTCAAGGCTATAACTAGCATTCACGGTATCTCTTGCATTGCCTGCAATACGACTTCTTTCCTCCGGGCTCAATTCAAGTATCTTCAACAATTGCCTTTCAAAACTTGGCGGATCAGTATGATCGAATATAAATCCGTTGTGCCCGTCTTTTACAACTTCGGCCTGCCCACCCTGTTTGGATACGAGAACAATCTTACCAAGCGACATCATTTCGAAAACTACATAAGGGAGGTTGTCATTATTGCTGGGTATGATTACGAGTTCTGCTGCGGCCAATCGTTGCGGCACCTCCGCCGGCCTGATCCTGTTTTCGAGAATAAGCAGACCACGCTTCATATAATTGCGATACCTGGTCCGTATCAAATCACCCATCGTTTTATTTTCCGGGTGATAAACGATATCCTGGCCCCCCAGTAGATAAAGCGGGCGTTCAAAACCTTTGTCCCATAATTCATTGAAATATTTTAATAATCGAAATGCTCCTTTTTGCGGTGTGAGTTTTCCATAGAAAACAATCTGTCCCGGTTTTGTGCCAGTAAGCAGTTCGCTTGCCACATTGCCCGGGAAAGGATTTGGAACAATAGAGAGGTTAGAATTTGTCAATGCAAACCGCTTTTCCAATTCATCGCACATAAACCTGCTTGGCGAAATAATTTGATCCGCTGCCTGCAGGCAAAATCTTTCCATTTCGCAAACCCAGAAATTTGGATACCTGTATTGCGGCACATCATTGTACTCCATGTACAGGAACGATGGAGAATGCATTGTAATAATGATGGGGATGTTCTTACACCAGTCGTACTGCATATGCTTAAACTGCAGCAGGTAATAGGCAATTCCGAGATATTCCTGGGCCTCTATTACATCGGGAGCACCCTCCTCTTCGATAAACTTTTTTACTACCTGCGAAAATTCAAAACTAATGTTTGTAATATACCCGAGAAATGCTGCAGCATTGGTGCGTGATGGATTGAAACGTATGATACGGATAGCAGCATGCTGCTCTATTTTAATATCCTTTACCGTATTATCATTTACAAAAAAAGTTACCGTATGCCCCTTCTGCGCCAGCATGCTACCGGTATGTAAGCAGTAAGTGCTAATGCCCCCACCAAAAAAAGGAGGATATTCTGTTGTAAGGATCCAGTATTTCAATCCCTGTATTTTTTGACCTTATCATCGAACAAAGAGCGAAAGGTGCGCTTGCCCGTTATTACTTTAATTATATGCCCAAACCTTTTATACCATAAAGGCAGGATCTCATATTCATGATAATAAAAACGTTTTATTTGCATAACGGCGTTCACATCTATTGATTCTCCATCCTTGAATTTGCCAAGCAAAAAATCGAGGTATGCGGTTTTAGAAGCAATGTCTTCTGTAAGCTCCGCAATCATCATTTCATATTTGGAAAGATCGCCTGCTTTTGCCTGCGCCAACTTTAAATGCCGGTAAAAGAGTGGTTGTTGCGCCTCCAAATTCTTTTCTGCCTGGTTACGCTGTCTAATCATCCTGTCTGTTTTGGTTATATCCTCGTGAAGCATATAAATATTAAGGCGGGAATGACTTTGCGACAGGCAATGTGCGTACCAGCTCTCAAAATCCACGTCTTCAGTGTTTTCATTGTAAAAAACAAAACAAGTATCGTTCATCAGCTCCGCTGGGCTAACCCTTATAAACTGGAGATTTGTAATGCCCTGCGAATATAGTCTTAGCTGTAATTCCGATGAAAATTTTTCAATATCTTTTTTATTGTCTCCCTGGTACCGGATACCGATCAGCAGCTTGTTATTATTTTTAAAATAGCATTGATGGCATAATACCAGCGTCAACTTGTTAAACCAGTTGTCGGTAAATTCCACTTTATCCCTGACCATGATTGTTAAAGAAAAATAGGGATGTTGCGTGGAAAAGAGTTTTTGGAAAGTGTGGTCCCAATTTTCTTCAGCCAGGTCTATCGTATAGGAGCAGATCACCGGCCGGTCAAGCAGGTTATCAGTGTTCACTGTATCAATATCACTGATCAAATGTATTATCGAAAGATTGTCAAATGCCATAAAGTTTGTATCCCTGGCTGGTCGCAATCCATGACATGATGCGTTCCCAGGCATGAATGTAGGTACCGTGTACAAAATCGAGTGCATTACCTGATTCCAATTGCGCACGTATGTCGGCGATAGACCGCCCTTTAAAAAAGCTTTGCAACAATTCTGACCTTATCCAAAAAATATTCCCGGCGACAAAACTAAAATCTGCGGGTTGAATTTCATAAAGGCTTAATATCTCTTTGATCTGTTTATTGGCCTGGCACGAAAAGCTACGCTTTTCTGGTTGGTATTCATTCTGAATATAACTAAGCGTACCGATGATCCCAATATCAGGCTGCTTTGCAAACTGCTCCATCACTTTATGTACCTGGCCAGGCCTTATGATCTTCAACAACTCATTTTTCCACACGCTGCCATTACCTAAATGCGGACTTTTCTTATCATGCACAATCAATGTATATTCAGATGAAATCTCTAATTGTAGCGCAAGATTTATCAATTGCAGTTTGGCTCCAATATCACGACCCTTAGGAGGTATTGAAAGTATAAGATAGTGCTTAAAATAACCTTTGATTGTTTGCTCAATTTTCGCTCGCGAAATATTTGCGGGATGTATATTGAAGAGAAAAAAACTATTTTCAGAATTAAGATGCAGGAGATCATCTAATAACCTTTGTCCCTCATCTTCATAAAAAAGATGGCAAACGATCAGCCACTTATATTTTGTATGCTGTTTCAACCCAATTATTTCAACTTAGCTCATTTTTCCAAACTCTTCGTCAACGCCTGCTCACCTTTCATTTTCAAATCCCTTGCCATTGTTTTCATTTCGTCTGTAGGCGAGGGTAAATTCTTAACTTTCTCGCCGGGAGCAAACCCTGTAATGTCCGCCAGGACAGATAGGGAATCATTATGACGGCCTGAATGCGACAGTGCTATAGCCTGGTGGTAACGAGCTAACCATACAAAACCATATTCAAGCACGGAGGCTTCGGGAACGTGCTCTAATTTTTTTCTGCAAAGTTGGTAGCATACTTCAAAATATTCTGCCGCTTTCTCGTATTTACCATAATAATTCAAGTGCTGGATGCCGAGATAATATGCCAGTACGCTATTGCAACTCGCACCACTTTGATAGTAATCCCCCGCATTGGCAATCTGGGCAATTTGCGCTACATCAGGTATGGAAGGCAGCTTTTTATTCCTTAACAGATCGTCGGCCGCGCCGTACTCACCAAAGTCGATATAATTCCTAAACAGTCTGTAAAAAATACCAGGATACGTAATTGCGTCGCTGGTCACCCTTTTCAATACATTCCTGTAATAGGAACGTATCATATCGTTCATCTCTTCCACATTTCTCCATTGCAATTCACGTCCAGAAGCGATCGCAATCAGGCTATTCTCTGAAGCCTGAACCTCCACATGCTTAAATCCCGCTTTTTTTAATATCAACTCCAATGATTCCTGCCCATACAATATCACATGTGCCCCTGGTGAAAGTAGCGCAAGATCTGAGGGGTTTTCCAGATCACGTTTTAGTCTCCTGTAGTTGGGTGTTGTGAGTATTAAAACACCATTTTCATTTAATGCACTTCTCAGAAGCTGTAAAAAAGGTAAGGGCTCATCAATGTGCTCAAGTACTTCCGAAAGGAATATAATATCAGCTCTGTTGCCCTTCACTTCATCACTCGTGAGTAGTTTTCTTTGGATGTTAATGCCTAATTCCTTTGCTCCTATTTCGCCATAAAGCGACGGCTCATACCCGGTTACTTTCATGCCAAGTATATGCTTTGCAAAATCAAGCGAAAATCCAAAGCCACATCCCACTTCAATCATACTTGTATACGATCCCTGGGGAATAAACTTCATAAGGCTCAGGAGCAAACCTTCGACATTTGCATTGATCTGCACGTAATCTTTTACTGCGTCCATCGAGTCCGTGTGAACACTATAATCAATTATTGGAAAAGGATGATAGAATACTACATCACACTTCTCGCATTTGTATAAGGAATACAATTGTGCCCTTGCACTGAACTGCCAAAACAATGCAACCTCTTGTGAATCCCCGTGAAGAGGACATAAAATAAGATTCGACATGGCTTAAACATTTTTATCTCAACATCAACTAATCTCGCGCATGAGCGCGTTTGCTTTTTCAATTATTCCTTCGTGTGGGACGGGTATCCATTCCTCGTGCTGTGATTCTGCGCTTGTCAATTCTATTAGCTGTACCCTGGCAGCTTGCTTATCGCCATTATATATTAATGAAACAGCGTAATGCAGTTTTGCATGCCACATAATATCCATCTCCACTATGGATGTCAATGGTTGGAGTCGGATCATCTTCCTGCCAAGCTGGTATGATAACTGGAAAAACCTTTGGGAATAGTCGAACTTTTGCAGGTAATTCAAAAAAAGAATACCGGTGTAATAATAAATAATTGCGTCTGCAGAGGAGTTTAATTCAAACAACCTGTCCCTCGTATCGATACCATTTATCTCGGACTCAGTCCATATTTCAAACCAGTCCGCTTTTTCCAACAGGGCAAGCGCTTCGGCATACTCCCCATGATCGATATAGTTCCGGTACAAGCGATACCAGATTCCTTTATAACAGGAGCTCTCTTCAGAAAGCATTTCGAGTTTCCTGTTGTAATAAGCTATCAGCTTCTCCCTGCTTGATTGAAACAGATCAAAAGTAGGTATTGTGTTATCGGAAGCGACTGCAATTAACTGCCCATCACGTTTAAATATTTTCACCGACTTAAACCCTGCTTTTGCAAGCAGGAGTTCAAGACTTTTCTCACTAAATATGAACCGATGTGCGCCAGGAGATAATACGGGTAGGTGTCGTACCGGGTCTAAAGCTTCCAACAGATCGTAATTGTCTGGAGTAGATATTATCACAACACCCTGGGGGGACAAAACCTTTCTTATTTCTTCAATAAACGCATTGGGGTCGAGCTGCATTTGTATTACCTGGAAACAAACTGCAAAATCTACATCATAGTTTTCCAGGTAGCCCGCATTAAAAAAATCGTCGACAACGTCCAGTTTCAATGTTTCCCTCGCCTCTGCACTATAATGTGCTGACGGTTCAAATCCTCTCATCTTTTTTCCCATGCAGGTTTGAATGAAATCCATAACTATGCCGCTGCCACATCCAATATCTATCCCCTGCTTTGTATTTTCCGGAAACGCATTAATAAAGTTATAAACCACCGACACAAGGCTTTCAAGATCCAATGTTTTTTCTAAATAGATTTTCAGGCTCCTGTTATGTTCAAAATTTTCCCTGAAATCAAAGAAAAATTCATTTTCATACATAAGGCTGTCACAGCTCATACAGCGGCTAAGCAAAAACTCCTTTGAGGCATGCTGAAACTGAAAATAGCTTGGCCTGATCTCCCCATCACAAATTGGACACCTTTTCATGCTTCATTTTTCTTTTTACAAGCGATTTCCCAATGTCTTTATACCACCCGGGCAATACTTCGTATTGAATATAATACCAGTGGAGCAGATCCTTTGTAGTGGGCTTATAGTCGTCCTTTAATCCTTTGTCTTTCCACTGTATGATCAACTTTTTATTTCGTTGGAATATTTTTATTACCTGCCCAAGTTTCTTGTACCACCATGGTGTTTTTTCATACAACTCATGATATTTCTCTTTCACGTTTAAATACTGAAGGTAGTCAGATCTCGACTCGTAATAATTCATATCATAATACCCATTATTAAGGGCGTGTGATTCTTCTTTCCGGGAGTCGACAAATGCAGAGTTATTTTCGGAGTGGATGGCATCTTTTACCACATCCGCAAATGTCGGCCTTTGGAAAAG
Organism: uncultured Chitinophagaceae bacterium; assembly: GCA_965652975.1. GTDB lineage: Bacteria > Bacteroidota > Bacteroidia > Chitinophagales > Chitinophagaceae > CADEDV01. Next base: position 18,446 of record CBFGYO010000027.1, read on the forward strand.
AGACGTATTCGCTTTGCTATCACCCAAAAGCAGGTGTTTGAAATAACTTGTAAGCTTACAATTTTCAACTGGAAATAAAATTTCCCTTTCGATAATTATCCCGTCGTGACGAAGCGCCAACAGGCTGGCAACTATTGCCTGTGTGCCAACATCCGGCACAACTATCACCAGGTTGCTTAATCGCTTTAAGGCAATTTTTAATTTCGAAAGCGACACATGATCAAGCGTTGCTAAACTGTCGTCAATATAAACAAAGGTGCAAACGATCTCTTTCTCGGGTATTGTAGAAGAGATGATAACGGGCAAATGCGCGATGCCCGATTCTTTCAATACCTGCAAGCCGGGATCGTTCCAGGTATTAACAGTCACTGGTATCGTCTGAAGCAGCGATGCGAGGGCTTGAAATAAAAAAAACTTTTGCGCAGGTTCGTCCGTTTGTAAATTTTCCGGCAGGAAGACGTTAAATCCGTCAGCTTCCGGTATTCCACTCTTTACTGATTTAAAAAAGAAATAATTAACCAGGAATTGCCGTATCAAATCCAGCGGATAACCAGTATTGTTTTTTAATACTGGTTCCCATTGATTCTCTACTTCACATTCGATAAATAAGTGCCGGAAGATAAATAGCTCCCGTTTTATAAAAATATTATTACACTGTTCGATCAGTTCTTTCCACAAAAAAGAACTTGGGTTGATATCAAGAACTACCTGCTGCTGTTCATATAGCACCCTGTTTAGCCATCTTGTTCTTAACTCAGGACTTTGGCTCACCTTTCTCAATATTTCGGGGAAACCAATTTTTTGCGACCATCCCGTCCAGATAAAGCAATTAAAACCCGCTTTTAATAACTTCTGCGTAAGCCCGATCTCATAGTATTCAATCACTTTGCGTTTATCATTATGCAATTCCATTTCTACCCAAAACGTTTTCCAAACTTTACTTTTGAGAACTTCCTGTTTTAACCCGACAAAATAGCTTTGTATATGAAGTCCCGCACCCTGGTGTGAATCGGTTATTCCTAATACTTCTTCGGACCTGGAATAAAACTTTTGATGCAAGTCTTCCAATGGGCAAAACGGGCCAAATACACTGTCATTACATAAATATAAAGTTGTAAAGTTCCGGCCATAATCAAGCCAGCGCAGAACGGCGCACCAAGCACCAAAATCAGTTCCCTTATTCTCCTTTTCTATAATTAATGACGCAAGGCCACTCAACCTTTTTACATCTGCACTGTTCAACGCCGATGATGAAATAAAAATTATGGAGAGTTTCGCTTTCTTAATTGCTTCGAGATAGAAATAAATATATTCTGGTAACGAGGTAGCGAATGTGTGGCTTGCAAACAGGCAAACATGCGTTAAGGGTTCATTGCCCCGAAATAATATCCTGCAGTTTCCAAAATCCTTATCACAGAATTGCTCCACAGCGATTTAAGTTTAATGACTAACATTGTCCCGGAGAAATTGAATCAAAGCATCTTTCCAGTAAGGCATCTTATTCAACCCAAGTTTGTTAAGATTGCCATTCTCCAAAACAGAATAAAACGGTCGTTTCACCACCAATGGAAAATCCCTGACACTTGCGGCATGCAGTGGTGTTTTAATGCCCATAAAGTCCCAGATGGTTCGCGCAAATTCATACCACGATACTTCACCCTCGCAACTCATATGATATAATCCAAACGCATCTGTATTGATGAGCTCGGCGGTATTCAAAGCAATTGACCTTGTGGATGTAGGAGTAAGTATTTCATCATTTACAACTCTTACTTCGGGTTTTTCTTTTGCCAATTTGAGCATTGTGGTAATAAAATTTCCGCCTTTGGCACGAGACGGTACTTTTCCATAAATACCGGATACCCTGATCACAAATGTGCGACTGCAATAGTTCAGTGCAAAATGCTCCCCAGCTAATTTTGAAATTGCATATACGTTGAGTGGATTAGGGCGATCTTCTTCTTTATACGGTTGTTGTTTTTGACCATCAAAAACATAGTCGGTACTGTAATGTACGAGCCGCGTGCCTGTTTCTTCGCATGCTTTCGCGAGGTTCAATACCGCGGTGGCGTTGACTTTGAAAGCTGTATCAGGAAATTTTTCAGCTTCCGGCACGATATGATAAGCTGCCGTATTCAGGATGATGTCGGGCTTTAGCGCAGCAATCACCGAACGTATATTATCAATGTCGGTGATTTCGATATCCGTATGTGTCAGTGATTGCAGCTCATGTTGCTTCGAAAGTACCTCTGCCAGGTCTGTACCCAATTGCCCATTTGCTCCTATGATAGCGACCTTCATTTATTTCAGTTGTTTAAAAACAGAAATATTGTAATAGTTGGGATCATCAAAATTTTTAAACCTATCCATGTTCACAATCAGGTTGTCAACGATAGCAGCTACATCGTGTTTGGGCTTGAAACTTAGTGTTGTAATAGCTTTTTCATTGCTCACCTTATAATTCCGGAAATCATTTATTCGCTTTATATTCAATTTTACCGGTAGTCCAAGTTTGGAATTCACCGCTTCCTTTACCACATCTGCTACTTCACCCACTGTATAGTTGCCACTTGAGAGATTGAAGACACCGCTTATGCCATCTGAACTTTCAATTGCACGAATATAACCGCTTACGGCATCGTCGATACTTAATATGGGGCGCCAAATCGAGGGGTTGTTTACTACGATCTCGCCCGACTGCAGCGCTGTTTTAAACATGGTGTTTACGATCAGGTCCAATCGCATCCGGGGACTGTAACCGCTTACTGTACCTTTGCGAAAGCAAATCACTGAAAAGTCTTTATCTGCCATTCCAAGTACGCCTTTCTCTCCCTGCAGCTTCGAAATCCCGTAAGGATAATTGGATACTGCGGGAGCCGTTTCATCATACAATTCGTTGACGGTATAACCGTATACAGAGCAGGAGCTGGCATAGATCATTTTTTTAACGCCGGCGCGTTTAGCTATATAAGCAAGGTAGGTAGGTGAAGAGGCGTTAAATATAAAATTTTTCGCGGGCGAAAATTCCGCCATCGGATCGTTTGACAATCCTGCCAGGAACATTACCTGGTCATATTGCCTGAGTTCATCTTCATGCAGATCGAAAATATCTTTCTGTAATACTTTTACTTCGGGCGGGAGGTGGTTACCAAACCATAAGAGGTCAATAACATCCACTGTATATCCCCGTTCCAACAGTTTGGGTATAAGAGCTGAACCAATATAGCCTGCGCCACCGGCAATAAGAATGTGCATTATTACCGCAAATTTTATATTAATAAATAAAGTTCCTCGAATCCACTGAACGGCTCCACTGCGACAACGTTTGTGCAGTTTCATCTTTTTTTGAAAGGATTGGATTTGTAACCGGCCATTCTATTCCAATTTCAGGGTCATTCCACAATATCCCTGATTCGGCCTTATTATTATAAATACCAGTGCATTTATATTGAATTTCTGCAAAGCTACTTAATACACAAAACCCCCTGGCAAAGCCCGCGGGGGCGTATACCTGTTTCCGGTTTTCAACGGAGGCTTCCACACCTTTCCATTTACCAAAAGTAGGCGAACCCACACGAATATCTACTGCTACCAGGAATGCGCTACCCTGGGTTACGCGCATCAGTTTTCCCATTGGAGGTTCCCATTGGAAATGCAATCCGCGAACGACTCCCTGGGTAGAACGTGAGTGGTTGTCCTGCACAAATTCCAAATCCAGGCCAAATTCTGAAAATTTATCTTTCCGGTATGTCTCTGTAAAAAAACCGCGATCGTCTTGAAAAATTTCGGGAGTAATAATCAGTAAGTTCCTTAAATGAGTTTCTTCGACATGAAAATCCATAAGTAATTACAGGTATTAATTGAACGTGTAGCGATGCGGAACGAAGCTAATAATCATTTTCTTAAACCAAAGATCTTTTCCTTGATTGTGCCGAACAGGCTCCTGGTTTCATAAGTTTTCTTATACCAGTCAATGTCGTGGTTGAGCCTGTCCAGATCGTTCAATAATTTGTTTACAAGCTGGCGATTGCCTTCCAGGCTTTGTAAACTCTCCGCCAATTTATCCTGGAGTTCGTTAATTACTTTATTTCTGTCTTCAACAAGCGTTTGCAAACGCTGAATTTCATTTTCCTGCAGTTCTATTGATCGCTGTTTGGACGCAATCTCAGCATCAAGTTTATGCTCGATCATATCGAGAGTTTGCTGGATATCTTCTAATCGACGGGGTTCACTTCCTACCTCTGTCTTCGTCAATAATGAACTTTTCATAAATATTTCCCGGATTTAAATCTTCTATTAACCAAAACTCCACTTTTTTAGCATACCCGCTTCCATTAACTCACCCGCATACAAATCGCGGTATTTCTTAAAATTCGTTTTCGCATCAAATTCGGTTTTGCAGATTTCACCCGAATAATCACCCATTATGCGCAGCATTTCAGGGTTTGTATAATACTGCAATATCCGAACAATAGCATCGGCCTCTGTATTAAAGAGTCCGCCATTCAATCCTTTTTTTACCAGGTCCGTATTCCCTGTACAATTGTGCAGTAATACGGGCTTTTTTAATGCCAGTGCTTCCAATACAGCAAAAGACAAGCCTTCATACATGGAAGTAGAAAGATAAATGTCAGAATCGGCCATATACTTATGCACATCTGCATCGTCCAGCCATCCCGTAACCATAATATTTTTTGACGTAAAGCACTTCTTTTCAGCGCCATCGCCGATCCAGGCAAATTCAATCTGCTCCATTCCTTCAAAATAGGAAGCTATGGAATTGAATAGGGCGGGATTCTTCTGGGCTTCTATTCTACCGCTGGTGACGATCCTGAATTTTTCGCGGGGTTGCTTAATTTCTTTAAAATGAGTATTCGTGGCTACACCATTGTTGATATAACCCGCATCAATGCCGAGACGCAAATATTCTTCCAGTTCGGAAGCAGAGCAGCAAACTATTTTTCCACCCAGTCGGCTGCCAAATTTTTCCAGCCTTTTATAGAGAAACCGGCTGATGCTGTTCTTGCCTGAAAGGAATGGAGCACCGTTAGGAGTATAAAACACGTTGGTAATACCAGCCATACGGCAGGCAGCCCTACCAAGCAAGCCACTCTTTGACGAATGAAGATGTACAGCGTCTACCAGATTCTTCCTTTTTAGGCGGCGAAGCAGATTGTACAGTTCGGTAAGGGCAAAAATATCTTTAACCGGATCAATGGCACGTTGTGCGGAGCGCCAGCGTATGAAGCGGACATTTTGCTTGGGGAAATTTTTCTTTACCTCGTCGGCAGTCATCACTTTCTTTCGCTCACCGTGTATGATGATGTGGATGTCATCAGGCATTACTTCTGTAAGTGACCTGACAAAAACCGCTATTCCTGCTGCAAAAGGTTCTACGATGTGAACGACTATCATAGGAAAGTGTCCGTGCTTTTTCAGATTTTGCATTATTAAGTAATTACACTTACAGATACAAACTCTGGTATATTACATTAAAAAAAGTTAAATAACCATTGGTCCGAAAGTCTGGCTATTAACGTTATCTCTGGTGGATTAGTATTTACTAGCTTGGCTGAAGGACGACTGACCATCCCATGAATCAATTCGTTGCATGATAGCGTCACCTCAAATTTAGTTCATTCAACAGAAAAAAAATGTTACAAGTAAAAGAAAATCAATTTGGGAGCGCAATTGTTAACGTTTTTACCACGGCAACATACCCGCCTCTCCCTGCATTTTCAACCCATTAAAATTTTCTATTGACCCAACATTTTTTTCTAAAAAACTAGCTATCAGTCCTTAAATCCACCGCCTGGCAATTTTCTGGTCATTTTACCGAGCCTTTTTGTACCAGCGAACGCCAACTGCGGTTACCCTGCACAGCCTTGATAATATGGCCAAATTTTTTGTACCATGGCGGCAAAGTTTCATACTCCTGGTAATACCAGGAAATCGGTTTACCAAATTGTTTTGCCATCCTCGGATTTTGTTTGGCCAATTTCTTATTGATAAATAACAGGTTGTTGATAACGGTCGAGAGCAAAGCAGACCTTGCTTCGCTGATCACATGCCGCACTTTTTGCGGATGAATATTTGTGTGCTCCCATTGTAGACCGGCAAGCTTATCAAAATAACGAAGCAGCGTAGTGGTAGCAGTAATATCTATATTCCCTTCAGCATCAACCTTCATAACATCGTTGAAGAAAATCCTGGTATGCAGTTGAAGTTCTTCTTCGCTAAAACCGGCCTTCATATATCCGTTCAGGAATATTTCAAACACTTTTTTATACTGCTGTTTGTAAGATGTAAACACCTCAGTTGATCCAAATATCTCGGATGAAAGTGTGTCTTTATGTTTCCGGTAATAAAACAGGGCCGGGTCATCCACATAACAGAACTTAAAATCCAGGATTGCCCGCATCCAAAAATCAAAATCTTCGATCTTGAATTTTTCAGGATCATAAGTTCCCACTTTCTCCATTAGCCGGCGCGAGTAAAGGAAACAACCGCCTACAACACATTTAAAAATCAGGTTCTCCGGTGCGTAGCGAAAAGTGTCCAGCGTCACCCCTGCTGCATCAATAAAAGTATAGGAGGAATAAACAAGATCGCAGTCTGAATGGTTTTGTAGTTGCGCGAGTAAACTTGACAATGCCGTTGGCGAATAAATATTATCATCCGACATCCATGAAAGGTATGTACCCTTCGCCAGGCTGAATCCCCTGTTGAGTGATGCTGGCAATTTCAAATTCTTCTCGTTCCGGAAATAACTGATGCGTGCGTCTTTATCCAGGTATTCCTTTACAATCTCTTTCGTATTATCTGTGGAGCAGTCGTCGATAATTATTAGTTCAAAATGAGTATGGTCCTGGGCGAGTACACTATCAATGGATTCCCGTAGGTATTTGGCGCCATTATATGTTGGCAACACGATTGATATTAGATTGTTGGTGTTATGCATGGCTTATTTGAGTGTTTTTGTGGTATTTCACAAAGTCAGCAATCATAAACTCCGCAATCTGTTTGCTCGCTGTGCCATCGCCGTAAGGATTTACTGCATTGGCCATTCTTCCATATATTTCATCGGACTCTAACAATTCCACCGAAGCATCCACTATTGCCTGCCGCGTTGTTCCTACCAGCTTCGCAGTACCTGCATCGATGCCTTCGGTGCGTTCTGTTACGTCGCGCATTACCAGCACAGGTTTGCCTAGTGCCGGAGCTTCCTCCTGTATGCCGCCGCTATCTGTTAAGATGAAATATGATTTTTCCATTAACCAAATCAGGTAATTGTATTCAAGAGGGTCGATAAGAAAAATGTTCTTATGTGCACTCAGCAGCCTCCTTACGGGTTGCTGCACATTCGGATTGAGATGCACAGGATACAGCATTTGCACATCTGGATACCTGTCGGCTATTTCTGTGATAGCATCACACATTTGCTGGAAGGGCTCTCCGAAATTTTCACGTCGATGACCAGTGATGAGGATAATTTTCTTATTGAAGTCCAGGAAATCAAACTTTTGGAAATACATATCCTGGTCAGACTCTTTAATGATCTGAAGGCCCAGTAAAAGGGAGTCGATAACCGTATTGCCACACATCAGGATATTATCCCTGCTTATTTTTTCGTTTAGCAAATTTTGCTTCGACAGTTGGGTGGGTGCCAGGTGATAATCAGCAAGCCTGCCAATCATTACGCGATTCATTTCTTCAGGGAAAGGCGAATACCTGTTGTGACTTCTCAACCCGGCTTCGAGGTGAATAACCGGGATCTTGTGATAAAATGCAGCCATCGCACCGGCCAGTGCACTTGTAGTATCGCCCTGTACAATAACGTAATCTGGTTGATATTCATCGTTGAAAATCTGCTTTAGCGAGTGCAACACATCGGCAGTAATATCATGCAAGGTTTGACCTGCGCGCATCAGCCCAAGGTCATAGTCCGGAATAATTTCAAAGAAATCGAGTACCTGCTGCAGCATGGAGCGGTGCTGGCCGGTAACACAAACTTTCAATTCGATGGCATGAGGATGCTTTTGTAGCTCCCTGATCAATGGAGCAAATTTTATGGCTTCAGGGCGTGTGCCGAATACTGCCAGTATTTTTTTCATAGTTGGTATTGGTTAGAGTCCGGATTTTATAAGTGATAGTAATTGACCTGATCCCGCCTTGTAGCGGTCAATAAGCCGGTCAATAGCTGCATTATTGCGACTAATCATTGATTTCCTGCAAACTTCATCGGGAATAAGAAACTCGACAAATTCCTGGTCGGTGATATATGCATAATTCATCTCTTCAAAATCACCTAATGATTTGTATTTAATTACCGGCACCAGGCCAAAATCCATATACTCCGACAACTTTGTGGGGCAAGAAACAGTGTTCACAGGATTCTCATCTCTCAATACAAAACCAAAATCATGTTCCCGGTATATATGTGGCAGTTCGTGTTTGGCAGCTTTTTTTATAATTACGTGTTCACGAATGCCTGCTTTTTTTGCCTTTTCCTCGAATATTGCAGTATCATGCGATAGAAATGTAAATGCTACATGCGGAAGTGTGGCTTTTGCCAGGTCCATCATGTAATCCACATTTTGCCATACCTGGGAACCTCCCGAATAGAGTACCTTAGGCTTCCGGTTAAGTTTTTCTTTTTTCTCAACACCATTTACGGACGCTTGGTAATGCTCGTAAATAGGCAGTACAATAAAGCGGCTGTTGGTGTCCGGATATTTTTTCATCAAATGCTTCTTCATCGCATTTGTTACTACCACCAACACTTTGCAGTATTTTAAAACCATTTCTTCTATTGGTTCATACTTCTTTGCTTCCTGGGGCCGGCCGAGCATGATTTCCTCTTCGGGTACTATCCCATGAATATCTACAATTATCTTTCCTACTGGCAGCCACTTTACCACGTTGATGGCCAGGTGTACGGTGTGAACGTATACCAGCTTTGCCTGGCTTACCAGTTGATCCATTATCTCCTGGTGCGCTGGCTCCTTTGCATTGAGGTTATACTGCACAACATTCTCTTCGCATTCTACTGCATGTCCATCAGCTTTCGGCTTATGATGATCGCCGAAATTTATATATGCACGCGGAACGTTTTTAAATACCTGGTCAATTGCTCTTATACGGCTCATCCAGCCTTCACTAATATGCCGGATATTCGGATAGGGTGCAACAATCAAGATTTCTGGCTTCATTTAACTTGTTTTTCAGTCGTAACTTCTTCGATCAATTTTACATATTTGTCAACAGTCATATCTATGCTATACTTATCCGCTTTTTCAGCTATTGATTGTCGCTTAAGCGCCCACACATCTTTTTCCGCAATCATTCTCTTCATCGCATGTGCAAGGCTATCTACATTGGAAGCTCGTTGATCAAGGCTATTTTGGTGAATACGTTCATTGTCCAGCATTGATACTTCAAAAGGTGCATCTACAATAATACCAGTATCCTCATTTTCATTCACGTCTCTCGCTGAACCTACATCTGTAAGAATAGAAGGCAATCCAAAAAACATGTATTCAAGCGAGGCGATGCTAAATCCTTCATAAGAAGAAGGTAAAAGCGCACAATCTGAATCGAGAAGCACTTTACTTAGCTGCCTGCGATTAAGGCAGCCGAGGTATTGAACATGATTGGCTATGCCGTTGGATTTTACCCTGTTCATTATTGAATCAAATAGTTCTTTATTATCAATATTTCCTGCAAACCATAATTCTGCATCCGGATATTCTTTGTGCAAAATGCTGAAAGCAGAAATCGCAGTATGGTGACATTTGGAAGGGCGAATACCAGCAAGCATTATAAAAACAAATTTGCCTGGTTTGCTTCGTTCCCTGATTAGTTCGCGTAATTGTAACGGGGGCCTGATAAACTCATCGATGTTCAAGCCATTGTTTATTATTTGAATCTTATCCTGGTGGATACCCAGATGTTTAATCGAATAGTCATTTACGGAGCGGGAAACGGCAACAAACCTGCTGATATGTTTACGGCGAATTTTGTTATACAATTCAATTCCCTTTTGCCAGAAATATGCGTTGTGAATAATTTCTACAGTAGGAATATTATTTTGTTTAAGCGCTTCAAGTCCAAAATAACTGTGATTGGTAAATACGACGTCGGGACGATTGTCGTGTATATGTTTTTCAAATTTAGAAGTACTGTTCCCGAATACATGAACGTCAATACCGGCGGCTATACCTTCATGCATTATTTTGCCCCCACTGGTAGCAACCAGGATAGAAGTGGCAAATCCTTTTTCTTTAAGTCGCAAAGCGAGGTCTAACGATACACGCTCCACGCCACCTTCTACAAAGTCCTGCACCAGGATCGCTACTTTAAGTTTCGCCTCATGTTGGTGGGGCAGGAAATCTATATCGCCATCCAATACCAACGCTTTCCCATTCGAAGAATGTACAAGGCCGTAACCATTATTCTCTTTTGCTACATTTTCCGTTACCGTCAACATGCTTAAACCGCCACCCTGTTCGTGTTTCAGTTCAATTACTGCGGGCCTGAACTCCGGCTCACCCTTTTTATTATAAAGTAATTTTCTTGCATGATAAAACGGCAAACGCAAATACTGTGTATATCTCCAGGAACGACTATTTAGCAGATCATAATATTTTGATGAAAGCTGGCCGTAATCTTCATAAAGCTTATTGAGCTCATTCTGCTTGCGTTGGATATGCTCATTTACCACCAAATCGAAGGATTGTTTTTGCGTGGTATTGATGTACTTCTGCTTTTCGAGTTGGGCTTCCAATAATTTGATTCTATAAGTAGCTTTTTTAAGGTCATCAGCAGCGATCTTTTCCGATGCTGTCTCGTTATTTGTTTTTTGTAATGCTGCAAAGTCAGACTCCAGCTTTTGATTCAGCGCCTGCGCTTCTTCATAAGCCGTACCCGCCTTACCAAGTTCCAGGTGTAGTTGCTGTATTTCGGACTGTAGTACTTTCAGAGCTTCACTATCCTTCTGGAGTAATTTATTCTCCTGTTGCAACAAAGTCAATTGTTCCTGGAGTTCATGAGCCAGTTCGCGTTCCTTTTCGAGGTCTTCCTTATATTTTACTTTTAACTCATTCCTCGCTTGTTCGACCATACTTTTTTCGTTCATTACAGCGGCCACCTGCTTTTGCTGGTTGACTATTTCCTGCTGTAATGCGATTACCTGCGCCGCATTTTCTGTAATGATGCGGTCTTTGCCACGTAGTAAACTGATAAATCGTTCGATCTCAACTTCTTTTTCAATCGCCTGGCTTCGTTGTACTTCGATGATATTACTTAATTGTTTTACACTATCATGTAATGGAGCAAATACATCCTCTTCGGCAATAGACGTATGCTCAACAGTCAATTCTAATTTTACCTGTTCGGCAGTAAGCTTTTGTTTTTTAATAAAATCAATGCTTGAATACACCAGGAGTACCTGAGCACCGTTCCAATAAGAAGGTTCCATTGTGCTTGCATCCACAACCGCTGAATAAGTCAAAAACAGGTGCTTCCCAATAGCAGCAGGGATGTTATTCTTATCAAAACTGTAATAGTGCTCCTGCTCCATGTTGCCTGTTTCCTGGTAAGGCACAAGAATTACCAGGTGTTCATTGGTAATCTGTGCCAATTGTTCGGCTATAGACCAGGGATCAGGAAAATGTTCAAGTGTATTGGAAGTAAATAGAATGTCAAATTTTTCGCGAGGCAGCTTTTCGAGATAGTTAGCTGCAACGAATTTGATACCTGGATAGGCCGCTGACGCTTTTTCTATTGCAACCGCGGAAAAATCTACGCCGGTAACATTACTGCATTGAAGCTGGTTTTTGATTTCAAAGGTCCCGTTGCCCATCGCACATCCCCAATCACAGAAGCTTGGATTATCTTTTTTGATATAAGTTGTCAACCACACAGGCAATTGGCTCAATGCAATTCTGGCAAAAAACTCGGATTGGCTTTCGCCTCCCCGTTGTTGCCAGTCGTTGCTGAACCTCTTGTCCCAATAAATCTCTGTATTAATATTTTCCATTTTCCCTTCGATAATCAATTAATAAATCTATTATCCCAATAGCCTCTAATGGCTTTTATACGAAACATTCCTAACCGGTAAAGTGTCTATCGCCACCTGAAAAAAAGAATCGGGTGGCAGGTTTACCGGAGCATCCTTCTTTACGAGCGAAATGTAAAATTCACCGAGCTCTGCATTCAATTCAAAAGCATCAAGCTCCAGGTTAAACCAACCGATTGATAAAAAAGGAATCAAAACCGAATTAAGAAAATTTTCCGCCTGGAAAACGTGCACATGCATTCCGGGGTGGTAGGTGTGCCTGTTGCGTACGAGGAAATCATTTTGCAGACGTTGAGTAACATCATTCTCTTTTTTCTGGTAACCATTGTCGTAATACAATGCCGCTTCCAGGGAATGCTGCGAAATAGTTCGGTCGCCCCCTTCCAAAAAGTCTTCTATGAAATGTGGTAAACTGGTATCAGTCCTGAATTTGTCAAAAGAAAAGCGTTTATCTGGCAGGGTGATTAAGAATCTTCCATTGGGCTTCAACGCAAATTCAAGATCCTTTAGCCACCTGAAGGGATCAATTACATGCTCCAGCACGTGATTGGCGATTATAAAATCAAATTCGTTTTCCGACACCTGGTATTTTAGATCCGTGGATTTCAACACGTAAAACACTTCAGGCACCTGGTCTACCGGTATGTTTAACTGTGTAGCCTGGTCGTGTAGTTCGGCAGTAGTGTAATAGTCTGCATAATATACTTCGGCCTCATGGGCAAAAACTGTTGGGCGGGAAAAAGGTCCAATTTCAATAACCTGGTCGCTAGAGGCCAGTTTTCTGCTACGAAAGAAAAATTCTCTCCTCGACTTCTGTAGTGTATCCAGATGCATGTTAGTTTTGGCTTATAATTCTGTTGAATACAAAAAAATCATTCTTCTTCGATTTCCTTCTTTTATCCTTTCTTGTTTCAATTCCCCTCTTTATCCCCTGTTTCCCTCTTACAACTTCCGAACTTGTTCATCTAACCCGTCAATCTCCTCTCGCTTTATCGTAACATTATTTGTTTCGCAAGCCTAGCGGGTTGCAAAAACCTGCAAACGCAATAAGCTGAACGAACAGCCAGATTGTTTTTAATGATAAAAATGTGAATATTAGTAATAGTGGAGGCGCACGATGCGACAACGGTTTCAATTGCTTTGAGTATGTAAGCGAATCTCACAGGTGTTTTGGTTTTTTTCTAACGTGGATGTATACTTCTTTTCTACATCACTGTATAGATGCAAATTCAAGAAATTTGCATCAGTAATCTGATAATTTTTTTTCTTCCGATTTTTTTTCAGGAATCCGGCATTATAAACGTCAAAAATGATTAGTTAGTATGATGGCAACCGGCGCTTTGTTAACTGGTAGTTGGTGGCTAACCTTTCATTTTTTTCAGCCGCAAATTTAACCCTTTGGGAATTATAAATAACAATCCAATTCTAAAAAAAGCAACTATTGTTAGAAGTGGTTTAGTGGCGAAACTCCTAACCACTTTCCATCTTGCCGCTAATTGTTTACCCTTATTTTGATAAGAAATACCACCGCGATTCAGGCGACAAACCACCAGGACTTTCTCCAGTATGGCCGTTCTCGACAACTGCATCAGTCTCCAGAAAAAAGCATAGTCTTCCGCCAACTCAAATTGAAGCGGGTAGTTGCCAGCTTTCTTAGCAAGATCTGTCCGGAACATTACTGTTGCGTGCATGAATACATTTTTGAGATACATATCCCTGCTTATTACTTCATGACTGCCCCTACTTTTATAAGTAAATCGTTCCGAGGTTATTTCGTCTACAAACAAACACCAGCTTCCTAATAATCCCACCGAATGATTTGCATCAAGAAAATTAACCTGCTCGGTAAATCGTTGTGGCAGGCAAAGGTCACCGCAGTCCAGGCGCGCCGTGTAGCGGGCCCTCGTATTCTCCTGTATCCACGTCATCCCCTTATTTAGCGCCCGGGTAATACCGACATTCTTTTCATTTCGTAATATCTCCACCGACATCGTATCACCTACATCGTTAGTTATCATGTGACTGGTAATAGGTTGAGCACTCCCGTCATCTACCACCAGCACCAGGAAAGGGCGGCTGTATGATACAGAACGGATAGATTCAATCAGCCCCTGGTAGTTATTATAACAGGGAATAAGAAGGCAAAAATCCAGTTCTGTCGGATATTTCATCTGGCCAATTTAGAATTAAGGATCAAATGTGAAAAATTGGAGATACAAATCTGAAGTTTATCATCCCTGCAACCGGATACCACGTTTTTGAATGTATGCATGCCATAAAATCATGGCTGCAATAGTACGGTAAGGTCGCCAGGGTTCGGCAATTGCAAGCATCTCTTCGCGCGTTACATCGGCATGAAGTCGCTTTACTTCCTTAAGGCTGTTCACAAGTGCAATGTCGCCAAGTGGAAACAGGTCGGTCCGCTGCAACGCATGCATCAGGTACACGTCTACCGTCCAGTCCCCAATTCCTTTTATTTTTTTTAATGCAACTCTAATCTCCTCATCACTTGCGCGGCCCAGCATACC
>CBFGYO010000028.1:0-32518 GCA_965652975.1 uncultured Chitinophagaceae bacterium
TTAACGCCTTTAAATGTCTATTTAAAATGGCAGCAAAAATCCGACTGCAACGTCACGGGTCCAAGAAGCGACCCTTCTACTTCATCGTCGTTGCCGATGCCCGCGCACCCCGCGATGGTAAATTCATTCAGAAATTAGGTACTTACAATCCACTGACCGTTCCGGCTACTATTCAGCTAGATCGCCAGAAAGCATTGGAGTGGCTGAACAAAGGTGCTACACCAACAGACACCGTTCGCCGTATCCTCAGCTTCAAAGGAGTGTTGTACCTGAAACACCTGCTCCGTGGTGTAGGACTGGGACTGTTTGATGACGCAACAGCGATGGAAAAATTCACAAAGTGGAGTGCAGAGCACGACGCACAGGTGAAAAAACGCCAGGAAGACGCCTACCGCAACAAAAGAGCAAGACGTCCCATGCCAGGTCGCAGACCTGAAAGAAGGACTGAAAGCGAAAGTAGCGGTGGTGAGGGATAAAAATCCTGCATCCTGAAAGTTCAAGAGGCGACATTCTTTAGTGTCGCCTTTTTATTTGTTGCACCATAAGTCGCGAATGAATTTCATATTTGCAGTTCATGGAATATTTTAAAATCGGGAAACTTGCAGCCGTTCATGGTTTGAAGGGTGAGTTGCTGCTCAAACATGAGCTTGGCAAACAAACTTCTCTCAAAGGACTTCAGGCAATTTTTACTGAAGAAAAAAAGAACTCCTTCCTCCCCTGGTTTATCCAATCGGCAAAATCAAAAAATGCGGAAGAGATAATACTTAAACTTGAATCCATAGATGCAAGAGAGGCAGCCATAAAACTTGTACAAAAAGAAGTGTGGCTTCCTGAATCCGACTTTAAAAAATTTGCCGCTAAATCTTCGCCCGTAAATTTATTGGGTTATACAATCATCAACGACAATGCACCCCTTGGTGAAATTCTTGAAATTATCGAACAGCCTCACCAATTGCTGTGCCGCCTTGAAATAAATTCAAAGGAGGTGCTCGTGCCATTGCACGATGAGTTCCTGGATAAAATAGATCACCGTAAAAAACAGGTGATCGTTACGCTACCGGAAGGATTGATTGATATCTACCTCTAGCAGGTGCAAATTTGGAAATGTGGAAATGAGTAAACAGCCAAAAAGCCGGTTGCTAATTACTTGGAATGATCGAGTTTCCATTTCCACATTTTCATATTTCCACATTTTCACATTCGTGTTTAGTACCAGCATAAGCTTTTACGGCAGAAATCGTATTTCGTATTTGTATGAAATGACGTTGCTTGTGTGCAACAAGGAATCCAAAAGTATCTCCCAGTTTTAACCGTATGAATTTTGCCAGTGATATTGGTACACGAATGCCGTCAAGATCCTTTGCACGTGCCTTCTCCAACAACTCGAGTAAATAATGTTGCTGCTCAATAAATGATGATATCACCGGGAAGGCATCGAGGTGCGCGGGAGGACGATGGCCACTGGGTGCCTGCATCTTATTTACCACGCGTCCATCATCTGTTGGTTTCATCATTTTAGTAAAATAACTTCCCAGCCATCCAGTTGTAAAATATTCCCTGGCTGGCTTGTCCTTTTGCATACTTCTCTCGATAGCGAGAAGGTAGTACCTGTCGTAACTGTTCAGGTGCTCGATTACCTGTATTACACTCCATTTACCCGGTGCGGGTTGATCGAGTAAAAGTGCAGGATCCGCCGCTTTCAGGTAAGTTGCTTCGGTGATGCACTGTCTTGTTGCCGCTTCCAGCTCATTGATCAATAATTGGCTTTGAATTTTTTTCATGACCGCTAATTTTTATCAAAGCTACTATTGACATTTCCCGGAAATCTTGGCCTATACCAAGATTTTGCAATTTGATAAGTTATAACCTGGCTGAACCAAGGAGCTTGCTGAACGTGGTGGCATCAATTCCGAGATAAGAAGCCAGGTATTTATGAGGAATGATCTGGAGCACATGCGGGCTGCGTGTTAAAAGCGTCCGGAACTTTTCTTCAGCGGTGAAGCATTGCAATTCAATCTGTCTTTCCAGCACACCTTTCAGCACAAAGGCGGTAAGCTGCAATACCATACGCTGGATGTTGGGATACTGATTCATAAGCTGCTCTATTTGCTGATAGCTGGTACGGAGAAAGCGGCTCGAAGTCAGCGTTTCAAGAAAAAATCTCGAAGGCGTTTGCGTTAGAAAAGAATCAGCAATACCGGAAAACGAAGGAGGATACATAAATACAATCGTAGCTTCCTGTTTATCGTTTCCAATATAAAAACCGCGCTGCACGCCTTCCAGTACAAAATAAAGGTATCGTTCTGTTTCACCCGCAGTAGTAAGTATAGTTTTCCGCTTGCAGGCAAACGGCTGCCAGATTGCAGTAAGTTGTTCCAGTTCCTCCCCTTTCAACGGATATGCCGAAGTAAGGAATTGCTGAAGCAACGCAATATCGCCCGTATCACTTTGCATCGGATCGTATAAAGTCGGCAACCAGTTTCATGCGATAGTACAGGTTGCTTAACATTAATGAAATATTATTCTTCACCTTCTCCACGCTGTTACCATTCATGCGTTTGATGTTTTTCAATTCTTCTATTTTCTCATCTATCTTATCGATTAATTTGTCTACATCCCAGCCGATATATTTCTTATTCCGGTCGTCGTACACATGGTAGGGTTCAATGCTTCCTGGTTTGAGTTTCCTGAATTTGAAATTATTTTTAATTGCTTCCTTGATTGCTTCATTAGCCAGCAGGTCGATCATCACATCATGCGACACATTATTGAGGTAT
The DNA here is from genome assembly GCA_965652975.1 of uncultured Chitinophagaceae bacterium. GTDB lineage: Bacteria > Bacteroidota > Bacteroidia > Chitinophagales > Chitinophagaceae > CADEDV01. The sequence goes on from CBFGYO010000028.1 coordinate 2,778, forward strand.
GCGTTGTGAAAAATGTTGAGGTTGTTGCGCAACTCGCGGATCACCTGCTTTTTCAATACATCATTTGTCTTGCCTTCCTTGTTGAGAAAAGTAAGCAGGTCCTTAAGTGGTCCGATACCGGTTTTTAGCCATTCCAGCGTCATAAATATTTGCGTATAATGTAAAACAAAATACGGGAAAATATTTTCTCGCAGTTTCTCGCGGTGAGTACAGGTTTCTCGCGGCGCATGCCAAGAAGCGCGACGACGCTGCGATTCATTTTGAAATATCACCAGGTCGTTGCGAGTACGAAGCGTACGCCGCGAGAAACCAACCGCGGGAAACATCTAACTTTGACCTGTGTCAACGATAAAACGACATATTGCCCATTTCGACCTCGATTCATTTTTTGTGTCGGTTGAAATTGTGAATAACCCATCGCTGAAGGGAAAGCCTGTACTTGTTGGCGGCTACGAGCGTGGCGTGGTAGCTGCCTGTAGTTATGAAGCAAGGAAGTATGGTATTCATTCAGCAATGCCGATGAAAAAAGCGATGCAGCTTTGTCCGCATGCGATCGTTACCAGTAGCAGTCGGGACCAGTACAGTAAATATTCCCGGTGGGTCACAGATATCATAGCTTCCAAGGTACCGCTGTTTGAAAAAGCTTCCATCGATGAATTTTATATTGACCTCACCGGCATGGACAAGTTTTTTGGTGTAAGCGAGTATGCACGGGAGCTCCGTCATACAATTATCAAAGAAACTGGACTGCCAATCTCCTGCGGCCTGTCTTCCGCAAAGTACATCAGCAAGATGGCTACCAATGAAGCCAAGCCAAATGGCTTCCTCGAAATTCCTCATGGAAGAGAAATAGAATTCCTGTGGCCACTAGGTATTGAAAAAATAAACGGTGTAGGCAAGCAAACAGAAATACAATTAAAAAATCTCGGACTTTATCGTATTGAAGATATTGCCCGCACACCCGTAGAGGTACTGGAACGGTATGTAGGTAAATGGGCCGAATCGTTATGGAACAAAGCACATGGCAGGGGAAATGCAGATATTGAAACAGGCTGGGAACAAAAAAGCATGAGTCATGAAAATACGTTTGACAGCGACTATACGGATATCAGTTTCCTCCATAATGAACTGGTACGCCTGACTGAAAAAACCGCGTATTCCTTACGTGAAGATGAGAAACTCACTGGTTGTGTAACGGTGAAGATCCGCTATTCCGATTTTGAAACAACTTCGCGCCAGGAAACCATTGACTATACAGCACTGGATGATTTGCTGATAGCCAAAGTAAAGGACCTCTTCAATAAATCTTATCAAAAAGGTCGCCCTGTGCGTTTGCTGGGAGTACGATTTAGCCAGTTCATCCCGTTCACACTCCAGATGAGCTTATTTGATAATAACGCAGAAAAACTCAACCTCTACAAAGCTGTTGATAATATCAAGAATCAGTTTGGCAGCCAGTTGATCTCAAAAGCTGCGAGTACCGGCCATGCAGATAGCGCGAGCAGGAATACAACGAGGCATAATAAGAAGAAGGGCTAGGAGCTTAAAAGGGAAAAGGAGTAAAAGAGAGTTTCCTTTGGAGCAGTGGTTGTTGATGTTCTCATTTTTAACCTGATGTAATAGGTTTTCTAAGTAAATAGTCAGCCTCTTTTTGCTTTTTTCCTCTTTTAACCTCTTAGCTTATCTTCGTTTTCCATAAAAATTCATATATGTCAAAAGCATGGAAAGATTACCAGGAAAAAAATAAGGACCGTTTTCTTGATGAAATGTTGGACCTGCTCCGCATTCCTTCAGTTAGTGCAAGAAGCGAGCACAAAACGGATATGGTAAAATGCGCCGAACTTGTAAAACAGCGACTGCTCGATTCGGGTTGTGATAGAGCTGAAGTGATGGACACCGATGGGCACCCTGTAGTTTATGGTGAAAAATTAATTGATCCTTCCAAACCAACGGTGTTGGTATACGGCCACTACGATGTGCAGCCACCGGACCCGCTCGAACTATGGCATAGCGGCCCTTTTGATCCGGTAATAAAAGATGGAAAAGTATTTGCCCGCGGCTCTGCCGATGATAAAGGCCAGTTTTACATGCATGTAAAGGCACTGGAAACATTGGTGAAAACGGATAGTATGACCACCAACATCAAGTTCCTGATTGAAGGTGAAGAAGAAGTGGGCTCACCCAATCTCGGCAAGTTCGTTGCCGCTCATAAGGACCTGTTGAAAGCTGATGTGATCCTCATAAGCGACAGTTCACTTTTAAGCATGGAAAATCCTTCGCTGGACATTGGTGTGCGTGGGCTCTCGTATATACAGGTGGAAGTAACGGGAGCTAACCGCGATCTGCATAGCGGCACATATGGTGGTGCAGTCGCCAACCCGATTACGATTCTTGCAAAAATGATTGCAGGGTGTCATGATAAAAAGAATCATGTTACCATTCCAGGTTTTTATGACGACGTGGCGGTACCTACGAGAGAAGAAAAAAAATTATTGCGTAAAGCCCCATACGACGAGCAGGAATATATGGATGACCTCGGAGTAAGTGAACTCTGGGGCGAAAAAGGTTTTACTACTTACGAACGCACAGGCATACGGCCTACGCTGGAAGTAAACGGCATATGGGGCGGCTATACGGGCGAAGGAGCCAAAACGGTGTTGCCGTCCAAGGCATACGCCAAGATCTCCGCGCGCCTCGTACCCAACCAATCGTCGGAAAGGATCAGCAAACTGCTTATCGATTACTTCGAAGCGATTGCTCCACCTTCTGTAACGGTGAAAGCAGAACTCCATCATGGCGGTGAACCTTATATGACGCCGATCGACAGCAAAGGCTACCAGGCTGCATCCAAAGCGATTAAAACTACGTTCGGTAAAAAACCAATTCCTGTTCGCGGAGGTGGAAGCATACCCATTTGCTCGATACTTGAACGGGAACTGGGTATCAAGATCGTGTTTATGGGATTTGGACTGGATAATGATAACCTGCATAGTCCCAATGAGAAATATAATCTAGAGAACTATTATAAAGGGATAGAGACCATCCCTTATTTTCACAAATATTTTTCGGAAGCATAATTTAAGATAAAAGTTAAAAGATAAAAGTTGTCTTAGTTCGAAGATTCCGAATTGAAGCAACTTTTATCTTTTATCTTTTAACTTTTATCTTTCCCTACGACCTTTGCAGTATATGCCAGAAACTAAAGAAAAACTTCGCCTGGATAAATATCTATGGGCCATTCGCCTGTTCAAGACGAGGACGATGGCAGCGGCTGCCTGCGATACGGGCAAAGTGAAATTCAATGGCACTGCCGCCAAAGCCGCCCGGCATGTAGCGATAGATGATGAATACGAAGTAAAAACGGAAGCCAAAAGGTGGCGAATAAAAGTTACCGGTCTTCTTCACAACCGGGTAAAATATGAAGAGGCAGTAAAATATTACATCGATATCACTCCAGCCGAAGAAATCCAGCGCCTACAATACCAGGCGGCGAGTTTTCACACCGGCAAAAGACCCAGTAAAATTGGGAGACCGACGAAGAAAGAAAGAAGAGATCTTGATGAATTTTTTGAGGAATAAGTAGTTGTTAGATCAGATAAAAGTTAAAAGATAAAAGTGTATTAGGTCGGAGTCTCCGACTGTATTCAACTTTTATCTTTTAACTTTTATCTGTCTTTCAACCCGGGAGGAGCTGAAATCGTCAATACAGGTATGTTTGTTTTTGAGGGGAAATAATTTTCCATCCACCTTCTGAACCAACCTCCGGCCAATGATTCCTTTCCGGGGTTAACGACAATCAGGTCGGCGTGTACTTTCCGTGCATAATCAAGCGTGTCCTCAGCCACCGATCCTTTCTTCTGCATGGCGCGATACACTTTTACTTTCGTATAATTTCTCAATAGCTGGTATGCCTTGGTCAGGTACACCGTATTATTCATGTCGATTGTGTTCGTATTGCTACGCTGACCGAGAAGATGAACCATGCCATCGAACTTTTTTGCAAGAAACGTTGCTGCTGTCAATTTTCGAAGCGGTAGAAAATCATTGACAGGCACCACGATATTTTGCCAATGAAATCCATTAAAATTTGAAATTGTCAGCACGGGGCATTGGGTATGCTGTGCCAGTTTGTTGACATCGATATATCCACCGGGCAGGTCCACAATTTTGCTGTCATACCTGGGTATGATCACCAGGTCGATGTAATTCGTGATAACAGCTTTCTTTAAACCCGCCTGCCAATCGCCAGTTGTAACAGCGCTGGTTAATAATAATCCATCGGCCATGTGTACCCGAAACTGCTCTACAAGTGCCAGCATCTCCATTTCACAATGTTGATCTGTCTTTTTATTTTGGTTCGCAAGATTTTTGATGTGTTGTAAAAAAGTTGGAAAGGTTTTAACATGAAGAAGGTGAAGATCGCAACCCAGGTCATTTGCCAGGCCGATTGCGCGGGCAATATTCCCTTTTGTTTCTGCATTGAAGACCACTGGCAACAGTATGCGGTTGAAAAAACTTTTCATTTATACACGCTTGACGGCACAATGTAATGTGCCGGCATGAGAGGGGGATTAAGCTACGCTTAGAATGCTATTAAAAATCAGGTTACTTTTTTAGTGTCGGTAAAACAATAATGAAAGTAGTTCCGTGTTCGGGGTTTGATTCTGCAGTTAATGAACCTTTATGCAACCCAATAATCCTGCGCGTAAGTGTAAGACCCAGTCCTGTGCCGGTTTTACCTTCGGCATTTGCACTGCGGTAAAAGGGTTCGAATAGTCGATTGATCTCTTCCTGCGTTAGAATATCACTTTTATTGGTAAAAACTATTTCGGTTTCGTAATTATTAAATTTCAATTTTACTTCCACCCTGTTGTCCGGAGAATATTTGCACCCGTTTTCCATAATGTTCTTAAATGCGCTATGTAGCAGGTGCGGATTACCGAATACCATACATTCGTTTTCATCTTCCGGTAAATCGGAAAATTGCAATTCGATGCTGTAATCAGGATGTTGTTTTAATACATCACCATGAGCCCGGAAAAGAATTTCATCAAGCCTTATTTTTTCCAATGAAATAGTACCATGGGTACCGGCCTTGGCAATTTCGAGAAGATTTTTTGTAAGCTGGTGCAATTCCTTTGCATCTTCCAGCACTGATTGCAATACTGTCCTGTATTGCTCACCTGATCGATCTTGCAAAAGTGCCACTTCAATCTGGCTGGAAATGGATGTCAATGGCGTGGACAACTCATGCGATGCATTGGAAATAAATCTTCGCTGAATAGAAAATGATTCTTCGAGCCTGTCAAGTAATGCATTGAAGCTTGCATTTAATTCGGTCAATTCATCCTTCCGTTTGCCTACATACAATCTTTTGGAAAGGTTTTGAGAGCCGATAAGTTTCGCGTCCTGTATAGTTTCCCGTATTGGCTTCACTATACTGCGGGCAAAGAGGTATCCAACCAACAGCGCAAAGAGTATTGCCACTGGCATAAAAACAAAAAAAATTCTTTTGAGTTGGTTGAGATATTCCCTTCCATTTATATTTTCAGCGGCTACAACAATTACAAAGTCGTCGCCACTTCTATTATCTACAAATACACAAACCTGTTTACCCTCGCTTGACGTAAAAATCGTACCCCCATTATAAGCCTGGATCAATAGCGCGGGGTCGGGTCGGTATGCAGAAGTATCCAGGTCGTGAAACTCGTACAGCCCCTGCAATTGCCGGTTGTAAATATGAATGCTTTTATTAAACAGTTGAGGTGGAGCATTTGCATCAAGCGACTTCAGCAGGTTAGTAGTATCGCTCCGAAACACTTTGTACAGGTAAGCTGTGCGTGCAGCCCTGTTTTCGAGGCGTTGATTAAAATCGCGCTGAATCGTTTGCTCGCTTGCATTGTATATGATAAGTGCCATCGACACCAGGATACCTGTGACGAGCAATGCAAACAATAAATTGATCTTGAGTGAAAGTTTCATCCGCTTTTATCTTTCAGGACATAACCCATCCCTACCTGGGTATGAATGAGTGGATCATCAAAACCCCGGTCTATTTTTTTCCGAAGGTAATTTACGTATACATCTATCACGTTTGTCCTGGTGTCGAAATCTATATCCCACACGTTGAGAGAGATGTCTGCGCGTGACAATACACGGTTCTTATTGCGAAGAAAATATTCCAGCAACTGGAATTCTTTTGCGGTAAGCAAAACGGGGCGGTTTTGACGTGTCACCTCCTTGCTATCGAGGTTCATTACCAGGTCACCAGCCTTAAGGATAGTGCCGGGTACAACGGTGGCATGCAACCGTTTGAGCAACGCGCGAATGCGAATTACAATTTCACGGAAATCGAAAGGCTTAATGATATAATCATCCGCACCGGCGTCGAAAGCTTCGATTTTATCCTCTACTGCAGACATGGCAGTAAGCATTACCACCGGTATCGCCTGGTTAAGTTGGCGTATAGCGCGACAAAGTTCTATGCCATTCATTCCAGGTAAATTCACATCAATGATCACCAGGTTGTAAGGTTGGGAGCGAAACATCCTGAGGCCCATATCACCATCGTACGTAGCATCGGCAGGGAAACCCTGTTCGATAAGACCCTGCTTAAGAGTATCCGCAATTTTCTTTTCGTCCTCCACAATCAAAATCCTGATATCGTGCATGATGCAATTTAAAGTTAGAAACCTGCGCGCCTTCAAAAACGTTCTAATTTAGGCAGCTTTCGGCTAACCGAAATTAAAATGAGATTAGTTTAGTTAGACAGCCATTACTGCATCATTTCTATATTTGCGACATGCGAATAGATATCCTGACCGTTTTGCCAGAACTTTTAAAGAGTCCTTTGGAGCATAGCATGATGAAGAGGGCCCAGGACAAAGGGTTACTTGAAGTAAATGTGCATCACCTGCGCAAGTGGGCCGTAAATGAATACGGGCAGGTGGATGATTACCAATATGGCGGAGGAGCCGGTATGGTGATGATGTGTGAACCCCTTGCAAAAGCTATTGAAGAACTGGGCGCCGAAAGAAAGTACGATGAAATAATATACCTGACCCCCGATGGAGAAAAACTAAACCAGAAAATCACCAATAATCTTTCCCTCCAACAAAACCTATTGTTGATCTGCGGCCATTACAAAGGCATCGATGAAAGGATACGCGAACACTTTGTGACAAAAGAAATATCGATTGGCGACTATGTGCTTAGCGGCGGCGAATTACCGGCAGCGATTCTTGTGGATGCGATAGGACGATTGTTGCCGGGCGTATTAAATGATGAAACTTCTGCCTTATTTGATTCATTCCAGGACAACTTACTTGCACCACCCGTGTATACCAGGCCAGAAGATTTTCGTGGATGGAAAGTGCCAGAAATATTAATGGGAGGAAATCATAAAAAGATCGAAGAGTGGCGCCACGATCAGTCGGTACAACGCACAATGACGAGGCGACCTGATTTATTGGACTAGGAATTCAAAGGAGGAAAGAAATAAAAAGAGAGGATTTAATTTTCGGGCTATTGACTCATTCACGAAAGTAGGTAACCCTCTTTGTCTCATTTATTCTTTTTAGGCTCTTAGCCTCTTCAATCAACCTAAGTAACTCTCTTTTTCTCCTTTACTCTTTACATGCTCTTAGCTACAGGAACGCCAGCATCAGTATCACATAATACAGCAGGATGATCAACAGGTTTACAGAAATTGTTAGTTTCATAAGTTTGGATTTTAGCTTACAGGTACACTAAATAAAGGCAAATCCGTTGCCAGACCGCCGTTATCCACATAGGATTTGTACCTGTGCTTTTTTGCCCCGTTTAAAAAAAATGAGCGATTGGTAAATCCCCTGTAATAATCCCCGCTTATGCTGTAAAACCTGTACTGGAAAACCGCCTGTCATAAAGGTAGTTTACCCATCTATCACAGTTCACTCGTTAGTCATCCATGCACTAACTAATTTTCTTTACATAAAAGTTAGCTATGAAATATATCTTCTTCTGTGGTCTCGTTCTTATTGCAGCATGCACATCCTGTGCACAAAACAGCAATGATTTTCTGAATGAAGTAAAAGCGAAGCTTGAATCGGGCACTGCAGTATCAGCGATACTCACGAATAAAAATTATTCATCCTTACATGAGCTTACCTCTTTCAGGGCACTTGTAAAAAAACATGCTACTGCTACACCAATAGAGATGGCACCTATTGATGAACCTGGAAAAAAGATTGTTGTAAAAGGTATACTTAAAAACAAATCAGGGCAACCTGTGCCTGGTGTTGTGATTTATTGTTACCAGACTGACGCGAAAGGATGGTATGCAGCCGACAGGCCACATGTGGGAGGAAATGAAGGTGATCGCGGCCATGCCCGCTTGTTTGGCTATGTAAAAACGGGAACAGATGGTAGCTTTACTTTGCAAACCGTCAAACCCGCCGGATATCCGCAAAGTGACCTCCCTGCCCATATCCATGTGGAGATCCTGGATCTGCCTGATTATGCAGACCTGATCACGGAATTTCTTTTTGACGATGATGAAAGGTTAACTGGAAGCATCCGCGAACAGGCACTGCGGGTTGGATTTTTGAATGCCAAACCCGAAGCGGCACCATCTCCATATGCGCAGCTATTTTCTTACACAATCATTTTGGAAAAATAAATTGCTGTTGACGTAAACGATTTATTAATAATAGCAAAAAGCAAACAATTTGAATTAACATTTCACCCGAAAGAAATATTTGCCTTCTTTGGCGCAAATGGCGTAATTTCATGCCCTTGCTAAATGCCATTTTACCTGAAAACCAATATCTTACAAAACAAATGGCTTATCGAGACATTTGTTTTTATAAAATGAAACCGTTTAACGCTACATGAAGGCCCTGACCACTCTTACAGATCCCACTTATACAGTAAAGGATTCGTATACTACTTACGAAAAATTCTGGTTAAAATATATTAATGATAAAAGGGATCTTCCTTTCATTCATTTGCTTACGTTGATCCATATCCTTGTAATACCGATCGCTATTATACTATACACTCCGTTGCTACAGGGATGGACCTGGTGGTTGCTATACATTCCCTATTTCTATATTTCCCAGATGTATTGCAAAGGAAGGTTCGGACTCATGCTGCATTGCATAAGTCATCGTAAACTTTTTAAGAAAGGCTATACCTGGTTGTATAATTATGTGATCTGGTTTGTATGCCCGTTTTTTGGACATACTCCTGAAACTTATTTTGTGCATCATATGGCCATGCACCACGTTGAAAATAATATGCCTGATGATGCAAGCAGCACGCTGGCCTATCGCCGCGATAGCATTCGCGATTTCCTGAAATACGTCGGCAGGTTCCTGTTCCTTGGCTTCCGAGATACCTTCATGTACCTATTCAACCGCAAGCGTAAAAAGTTATACCTGCGGCTTACCTATGGAGAAATGGCGTTCTACCTGTTCTGTGTGGGCATGTGCTTTGTGAATTTCCAGGCCACGCTCTGGATCTTCATTATACCTTTTGTTTTTGCACGGGTAGTAATGATGCTTGGCAACTGGACGCAACACTCCTTTATCGATAAAAACGATCCCGAAGATAATTTTACAAGCGCCATCAATTGCATCAACACCAAGTACAACAAAACCTGCTGGAATGATGGTTACCATACCGTGCATCACCTCCGCCCCGCGATGCACTACACCGAAATACCGGTTGAGTTCCTCAAACTCAGGGACCAGTTTGCAGAGAAGAAAACATTTATATTCGACGGCATTCACTACCTCCATATTTTTATTTACCTGATGACTAAAAGGTATGACAAGCTCGCAGACAACCTGGTAAATATCGATAACGCATTTTCAAGCCGCGAAGAAGCAATTGCGCTGATGAAACAGCGGGTGCAGAAGATCGAACTATAGTTGAGAGGTATTAAGCGCGGTAGATAAAAGCTAAAAGATAAAAGTGGTATTAAGGCGTAGACTCTGACCTTTTACCACTTTTATCTTTTATAGAATGCCCCGTAGGTGCTGAATATTGGTAGAAATTCTCCCTTATTATGTTTGGCGCCCCGTAGGGGCAAAATATAGAGTAATGAAAAAATTCTATTTGCTCCAATACCAATTCATCTTTCTAACTGACACTACAAAGTTCTTCAAATTGCACTCTCACTATTTTGCCCCTACGGGGCGTAAGATAAAAATTCAGCCTTTCTACCGATATTGCGCCCCTACGGGGCTGAGACGCGTAGTGGAATGCGGTGAACAATTTATGAAACAAGAGAAAATTCATTGCCACCGACTCGACCCAAACTAAGCGCCCGCTTAGATAAAAGTGGCTAAGCTCAGAGACTCCGCCTTAATACAACTTTTATCTTTTATCTTTTAACTTTTATCTCTCTCTCCTATTCCTTCTTCAACGCAATCACCGGCACCGCCTTTTCTCTTATTAGCTGATTGAGCTTTACAACTTCATTATTTTTTAGTTTCTCCAATTTGGCTAGCTGCTCATCGGCCTGGCGCGCAAGTTCGGTGTACACATCTTTTACCTGCTGATGCGGTGCGGTATTGCCACTATTGGCTGCGTCGAAAAGGCCGCTGATTTTATCATTTAGGCGAATAGGATAGTTCAAAACATCCTGGCTGCTTTTGGATTTCGTTTGATAAAGCGTTTCTTCAATCGCGGTCAGTTGTTTGGTAATACTGTCGGCCAGTGACTTAATTTCCCTGATTGAATCTTTGGGATACCTGCCGATAAAATCATTTATCTGGGTGCGCAGCGCCCTGATATCTTTGATACCTTTTTGCACTTCATTGAATTTTCCCTGGATGGTTTGAAGAAAACTGAATTGCGCTTCGTATTCCTGTTGTGAAATTTTGTAGTTAGGATCAGCTTTTACCTGGAACGTGCCTTCGGCTGAATCTTTTCCCGCTTTTAATTTATATGCATAATCACCGGGGGCTGCCAAAATACTGCCCGGCACTCCGTTCCATAAAATCATTCCCTCGATCCTTTCTGCTTCGGGATATTGCATGTTCCACACAAACTGGTTCATTCCTTTATTGACGTCCATCTTATCACGTGCTTCCTTTGCGTCTGTGGAATAGGTGCGCACGAGTTTTTTATTTTTATCATAAATGGAAATGGATGCTTTCAGGCTATCGGTCGCCTGTTTCAAATAATATTTGATCACAACACCGTTTGGTGGATTGGCACCAGCATTGCGTGGCACACCAAAAGCGGGGTTGGATGAACCGGCAATGCGCCAGGCCGGGTTGACGTCAAACACATGCAGGTTTTTGTCGGTGATGCTGCTATTCAACTGTTGTACTACACCAAGATCGTCGAGCACATAAAAAGAACGGCCCTGTGTTGCAATAACCAGGTCGTTGTCTTTGATTGCAAGATCCGTGATGGGTACTTCAGGGAGGTTAAGTTGAAAACTGTGCCATGAATTACCATCATCGTAACTGATATACATTCCATATTCCGTTCCGGCATATAAGAGTCCCGGCTTCTTTCTGTCTGCACGAAGGGTGCGCGTAAAGTGCAGGCGCGGTATTCCCTGGACTATCAGTTTCCAGGTGGCACCATAATCTGATGTTTTATAGATGTAAGGTGCAAAATCATCGCTTTTGTAGCGGGTGCCTACAAAATATGCAGTGCCTTTTTGAAAGGGATCTGTCTCGATACAATTCCACATCATCCACTTCGGTGCGTCTTTGGGAGTGACGTTGGTCCAGTTTTTTCCACCGTCTTTACTTACATGTATAAGCCCATCGTCACTACCCGTCCACAGCAGGTCTTTTTCGAGCATACTTTCTGCGGCTGCGAAAATGGTGCAATAATATTCTACTGAAGTATTGTCTTTGGTAATTGGCCCTCCGCTGGGACCCTGCTTGGATTTATCATTCGTCGTAAGGTCCGGAGATATTTGTTGCCAGCTTGCTCCTTCATTTTCAGTTACGAATAAATGATTGCCGGCGGTATACAGTCGTTTGGGATTATGCGGGGAAAAGAAGATTGGAAAATTCCATTGAAAACGATATTTGAGTACATCGGCCCCAGCCCCCATTGGATTGTCGGGCCAAACGGTGATGGCCCTGTTCTCACCCGTTTTGTGATCCAGGCGGGAAATATAACCTCCATAGTTGCCACCGTATACTATATCAGGATTGAGCGGATCTGCAACAACGAATCCACTTTCGCTTCCTGCTGTTGCATCCCAGTCACGATCGGTAATGGCCGAACCGTAGGTGCGGTGCCTGATGCGCAACGTTGAATTATCCTGTTGTGCACCAAGTATGCGGTAAGGAAATGAATTGTCGGTTGATACGCGATATATCTGTGCGGTAGGTTGGTTCATATAAGTACTCCAGTTTTCTCCACCATCAAATGAAATTTGCGCACCACCATCATCGGCCACTACCATCCTGTTGCCATCTTCGGGATCAATCCAAAGATCATGATGATCACCATGTGGTGTGCGTACCGATTGGAATGTTTTGCCACCATCGCGGCTTCGCATAAAGCCTACATTGGGTGCATACACCAGGTTTTCATTTTTGGGGTCAACGAATACCTTTGTATAATACCATGCACGCTGACGGATGTTATTATCACTACTGGTAAGCGTCCAGCTTTCACCCGCATCGTTACTTACATACATGCCACCCTTTTCATTTTCCATAATGGCATATACTTTATCCGGGTTGGAAGGAGCAACAGCTACACCCACAATTCCCCATATACCTTTGGGTAAACCTTTTTTGGCGGTTATATTTACCCAGGTTTCACCACCATCTACGCTTTTCCATAGTCCACTTCCAGTGCCACCACTTTCAAGACTATAAGGGGTTCGGATAAGCCGCCAGGTGCCCGCATAAAATACAGATGGGTTTCCGGGCTCCATCACCAGGTCGCTACAACCCGTTTGATTATTTACGTACAAAACACGTTTCCATGTTTTGCCACCATTCATAGTTTTATAAATTCCTCTCTCCTCGTTGGGGCCAAACAAATGCCCCATCACTGCAGCCCACACAATATTTGGATCTCGGGGATGGATAACCAGCCGGATGATGTGTCGTCCATCCTTCAATCCAATATTTTTCCAGCTTCTGCCACCATCGTCACTTCGCCATATGCCGCCTAATCCTTCGCTCACGTTGCCGCGCATCGTATTTTCTCCTTCGCCCACATAGATAATATTTTCATCAGAAGGAGCAACGGCAACGGCACCGATGCTACTTCCAAAATATTTATCAGAAATATTTTTCCAATTACTTCCGCCATCATTTGTTTTCCAAACACCCCCGCCTGTAGCACCGAAATAAAATGTGTTTTTGTTTTTGTAGCTACCGGCAACGGCTGCACTGCGGCCGCCCCTCCAGGGACCTATCAAACGGTATTTAGTAGTAGTGAGCAGTAAGGAATCCGGTGCCTGGCTTGCAGGAGTTGTTTTCTTTTGTGCAGTCGCCATAGCGGAAATAAAAAGCGTGGCGAGGAGGATTAATTTTCTCATAGCAATCGTCAGTTAATTTGCTGCTGAAGATAATGATTCATTTTTTAGATCAGATCATGTAAAGCGGGGTTTGTATTGAATTAGTGGTTTACCTTTAGCAGCAGCAAATTATTTTCCATGTCATCTTTCACTATTCGTGGCAAACTTGTAGATGTGCACCAGCAGCGTATTTACCCTGCAGAAATAACGGTACACAACAAAAAAATAAATTCTATCAATGAGCTTGCCGACGATGGGCAATCGGAAGGCAATTACATCATGCCCGGGTTTATCGACAGTCACGTGCATATTGAAAGTTCAATGCTGGTACCTGCCGAGTTTGCAAGGCTTGCTGTTGTGCATGGTACGGTGGGCACCGTGAGCGATCCCCACGAGATTGCCAACGTGTGCGGAATGCAAGGTGTGGAATTCATGATCAACAATGGCAAAACCGTTCCATTCAAATTTAATTTCGGGGCACCCAGTTGTGTGCCGGCAACCGTTTTCGAAACTGCAGGTGCAGTACTGGATGTAAAAGATGTGGAAACCTTGCTCAAAAGGGACGACATCAAATACCTGAGCGAGATGATGAATTTTCCGGGAGTATTGCAGGAAGATCCTGTGGTGATGCAGAAAATTGCAGCAGCTCACCGTCTCCTGAAACCTGTGGATGGTCATGCCCCGGGATTAAAAGGCGACCTGGCAAAACAATATATTGCCGCGGGCATTACTACCGATCACGAATGTTTTACCCTGGACGAAGCGCTTGGCAAACTGCAGAATGGTATGAAGATGATCATTCGCGAAGGCAGTGCTGCGAAAAATTTTGAAGCGTTGATTCCGTTACTGCACGACTATCCCAACCAGGTGATGTTTTGCAGTGATGATAAACACCCGGATAGTCTCGTATTGGGACATATCAATCAATTGTGCGCGCGGGCAGTGGCAAAAGGAATAAACATTTTCAATGTTCTTAAGGCTGCGTGTGTAAATCCTGTGCATCATTACAACCTGCATGTAGGACTGCTGCGCAAAGGCGACCCCGCTGATTTTATTGTTACCCGCGATATAGAAGCATTTGAAGTGATACAAACTTATATCAATGGCCAACTGGTAGCTGAAAATGCTATATCGTTAATTGAAAGTGCCAAATCCGAGGTGATCAATAATTTCCATTGCAGCAGGAAAAATGTTTCTGATTTTGAATTTCCCTGGGATGGTAAGCAACCCCTGAAAGTTATTGAAGTACTGGATGGACAACTGATCACGAATAGCATTGAAGCGATGCCTCGCATAGAAAATAATTTGCTCGCGAGCGATACCGGGCAGGATATATTAAAAATCGTAGTGGTAAACAGGTACTCTGATGCACCGGTAGCAAAAGCTTTTATCCGCAATTTTGGATTGAAGCAGGGCGCACTTGCTTCTTCGGTAGCCCACGACAGCCACAATATTGTTGCTGTGGGTGTGGATGACGATTCGCTATGCAAAGCGGTAAATATGATCATTGATCATAAAGGCGGTGTGAGTTGTATAAAAGAAGATATGGAATTGATTGTACCCCTGCCTGTAGGTGGACTCATGAGCAATGAAGATGGATATTTTGTAGCACAACAATATTCGATGATCGACCAGGCGGCCAAAGATGCAGGATCAACGCTGTATTCACCCTTCATGTCGCTTTCATTTATGGCGCTGCTGGTTATACCTCACTTGAAGCTTAGCGATCTCGGTTTGTTTGATGGTGATAGTTTTCAATTCATCAATAAAGTATAGCATAAACAGATGCGATTAAAATCCCTGCGGATTTAATTAGTATATTTTCGATTGATGGCCTTTTTTTTCATTTCCGTTTCCACACTTCTCATTTGTTTATACATTTTTTCGGTTTGCCAGCATGTAAGGGGAAATTGTTTCCCTCTTTTTATTTTATGGAAAGTGTTGTTAGTTAATTAGTTTCTTTCAAAATTGTTGTTTCAAAAAATCTGGCACCACGTTTGGCTAGATGATCACGGGCGTTTGATCTGAAGGCGTAGTCGAATAGAAGAAATAAAAACTAAGGGCTATGAAACGAACAACAGGTATTGCGACAGTGGAAAGCAGGGTTTTGATACCCGTTCCCCTACTGGAACAACATGTAAACAGCAAGCATCATCCGCAGGAACAACGCGTAAATGCAAAAAAAGTAATCTCCAATTTTGAAAGTATCACGTGGTGTACGGAAGAACTGGAAGTAGATGGATTTATTGAAATCCATCTGCAGGCTGAAGGAAATAAACACCGCTGCCTGATAATCCCGGTGATAACCTGTTTGCTTGCAGTGTGTACCCGGGGAAGTGCACCTGGCTATAAACACACCTGGAGCTGTTCACTTTCGTAATCGGCAAGAGGCTTTACAAATTATTTCACATTTACTTTTTAATCAAACCATGAGTTACGGCATCTCATTGATAAGGACGATTAAAAATGAAAACACTATTTCATATTACCGCTACTGTAGATCAACCAGATTTGTTGAAAAACCTGGTGGAAAAGCTGGCTTACCGTAAACCGGAATATGAGTTTCGTACCCCCTCTACTGAAAGAACAACCTTCGATACTTCTTCTACCGTGGCTTATGTAAGCGGTAATATTGGGATGGACTTTGATGAATCTTCGGAACAGGAGAGCATGAACATCCCGTTCATCACCTGTTTCCTCTTCACATGTATCAAATTTCAGGGCTCGCCTTATCAATTGGCGTGGAGTTCCTCTCTCAGTTAGAATCTGATTTTTTCCGATTTTTATTTCGCGCAGATGGCGCGGATTGAGCGGATTACGCGGATTTTTATATAATGAAATCCACGGTAACAGTCTTGTGAATTTTCATCCGGGAAATACATTTTGACCCCGAAATCGCGCCCACCATACGATCCCCATTAAAGTTGTGGCCCTTTTGGCCCCCGAATTTCCACCATTCACCGAGATAAAGGCCCAAACCGGCTATCGCCCCTTGCACTTTCATTTTCCCTCCGTTAGTTTTGGTTAAAATTTGAACACAATGAGCCAATACGAAAACAGGTGGGAGGAGCGAAAGAAAGCATGGGAAAACCGCGTGGAGCGCCGCTCCGGCAGCGGACATGTATGGACAGGTATGTTACTGTTACTGATAGGTACTGTAGCGCTACTCCGTAGCTATGTACCGGATTTTCCACGCTGGATGTTTAGCTGGCAAATGTTACTGATTGTACTGGGCCTGTTTATCGGCCTGCGTCACCGCTTTCACGGAGCAGCCTGGTTTGTCCTGCTTCTGGTTGGATTAACATTCCTGATTAATGATTATTTTATCGAAACGAGTATTCGACCGCATATTTGGCCACTAATACTGATAGCAATCGGTGCATTCTTTATTTTTCGCTCACGTCAATCGCCAGCACACCATACCTGGACGGGAAAAAAAAATGCGGCATTGCCCGCTGACGGAACGTCGCCGGTAGAAAGTGAAACGTACAGCCAGGATGATTATATCGACACCACTTCCATCTTTGGTGGAACGAAAAAAAATATTTTAACCAAGGATTTCAAAGGTGGTGATGTAGTGAACGTATTTGGCGGTACAGAACTTAACCTTTCCCAATCAGACATTAATGGTACAGCCGTACTTGAACTGACAACGATTTTTGGAGGCACTAAACTTATAGTTCCCTCCCACTGGTCGGTGAAGTCAGAAGCAGTCACCATCTTTGGCGGAATTGAAGACAAGCGTCAAATGCCCCCATCACTCGACCGCCCCGAAAAGATACTGTTGCTGAAGGGTACAGTGATCTTCGGAGGAATAGATATCAAAAGCTTTTAAACCAGACTATGTCTTGCCGGAAGTGAGAATGCCTACTGTGTAGTGTGAATCCCGGCAAGACATCCTTAAACCCAACTTTTATGAAATGGTATTTGGCAAAATTCGTTTTCCGTATTATTTGCGGTGAAGGTGAACACACGCCACAATTCGACGAACAATTGCGACTGGTTGCTGCTTCAAACAAGGAAGAAGCCTTCACGCGCGCGCAGCAAATGGGTAAAAAAGAAGAAGACACTTTCTACAATCGTAAGGAGCAGTTGGTACAGTGGCAATTTATCAATATTAGTGAGCTATATGTTTTAAGTGAGCTGATCGATGGTGCCGAACTGTATTCGAGGATCGAGGAAAAGGAAAATGCAGAGGCTTACGTATATACGGTCAATCAAAAGGCGGAGAATATATTTTTCACACATACACACCAGTTGCTGCAACTGGCATAATTAACACATGTCATCCACTCCATTTTCCGTAAGGCGGTTCACGTTGCTGTTCAGCATCAGTTGGTTTATACTGATGGCCGATCACATCCTGGTGCTACACTGGTTTGGACTGCCTTGGAAAGCTGCCGTTATCGACAGTGTGATTGCAAACGTGCTGCTCTTCCTGGCATGCCTGCTCGTGATGAACACACTGCGCTACTACCTGCCCCGCGGACAACAGTATGTAAATATTTTTTCACTCTGCCTGCTGCTAACAATTATCTGGTTGTTTATCACAAAAGGATTGTTGCGTGTAATACTCAGGTATGTATACGAGGATACCACTATGCTGCATCACTCCATGCCTATCCGCTTCAGTATTGGTTTTTTATTGCTGGGATGTATTACCATGATCAGTATATTATGGTACAACCAGCAGGAGCAAAAGGAAAATGAAGCGCGCAAAGCTGATGCGGAACGCCTGGCAAAGGAAGCTGAACTTTTTAAACTCCGCCAGCAATTACAACCGCATTTTCTATTTAATAGCCTCAATTCGATCAATGCGCTTATTGGCAGCCGGCCGGAAGAAGCGCGTAAGATGGTACAACAGCTATCAGATTTTTTAAGAGGCACAATCAAGAAAGAAGAAACCCAGTGGGTGACGTTGCAGGAAGAATTGCAGTATCTCCAATTATACCTGGATATCGAAAAAGTGCGTTTTGGCAACCGGCTGGCTACACTACTTGAATGTGATGAAGCCGCACGACAATTAAAGCTTCCCGCACTCTTGTTACAACCTATTGTAGAAAATGCTATCAAGTTTGGCCTGTATGATACAACCGGCGAAACGGTGATTCGCATAAATGCAACCATCGAAGACAGCTATCTTATTATTAAAGTGGAGAACCCCTTCGATGCGGAAACATCTTCGCCCAGTATGGGTACCGGTTTTGGATTGAAGTCCGTACAACGGCGACTCTACCTGCTTTTTGCACGTACCGACCTATTGGTAACCGAGGCGAAAGACAATCATTTTACCACGACAGTTAAGATCCCACAGGCAACGACTGAAAATATTTTACCGGAGCAGGTAAATAAATCAAAATGTTAGGATATGAAAGTAGTGATCATCGACGACGAACCACTCGCAAGGAGTATTGTAAAGGAATACCTTCAAAAGCATCCGGACCTGGAAGTGATGCAGGAGTGCAATGACGGATTTGAAGGGCTAAAGGCAATTCAACAGCACCAGCCGGACCTCATAATCCTCGATATTCAAATGCCAAAGATCAATGGTTTTGAAATGCTCGAACTGATTGAACAACCACCAGCAGTAATTTTCGCAACCGCTTTCGACGATTATGCGATTAAAGCCTTTGAAGCCCATGCTATCGATTATCTTTTAAAGCCATTCAACCAGGATCGATTTGATAAAGCGATAGCAAAATGGAATGAAAAAAGTCGTGCAAATGTAAAAGCCACCCAGGACTTACTGGATACTGCCGCACAATCACCCTCGCAGAGCAACAGGATCGTCGTTAAAAATGGAAGCAAGATCAAGATCATTCCTGTACACGACGTGCATTACCTCGAAGCTGCCGACGACTATGTGAAAGTGCATACTGTTGAAGGCTATTTTCTAAAGAATAAAACAATGAGTCATTTTGAGCAGGTGCTCGACGGCCAATTGTTTGTACGCTCGCATCGCTCTTATATCGTAAACGTTCAACAAATCACCCGCATCGATCCGTATGAAAAAGATAATCATGTGGCAGTGCTGCGTTCGGGCGCAAAAGTTCCGGTGAGTAGAAGTGGGTATGTGAAGTTGAGGGGTGTGTTGGGATTGTGAAGGTGCTGCTACAGGCTACAGGCTTCGCACCCTGAATTTACAATTCCAACTATGTTATTTATGATTTCTATTGATCTCATAGAATACTTCAATAATCTTCTCTAACTTATTTGCGTCACCAGCACCATGAAACACTTTATTTCGTATGGAGAAGCCATACCAGTCATTCTCCGACTTATCACATAAAGTATAAGGAATTTCAAGATGTTCGAGGGGAGTGCGCGCTAAGTCAATATCAATAATCCATCCCGGGTTATCCGAAGTTTGAATATTAATTCCATACGTATGCTCCCAATCACCGTTACATTGATCAGCATACCAATTTTGCAACCAATTGATCATAGATTTTTTTATAGGGTCCAGTCAATTAAAATCTTTACATGGGACGTGTGAGAAAAAAAGTCAACGTAAGTTGACGAAACAAATATGCTATTCAATTCTCAGATAAATAATAAGTAGTATCCCCTATTTTTAAATATGTTATTTGTAGAACTAATTCTATTCGATCTTGTAGAATTATCCAACGCTGATTAATACACCAATAAGAAAATGAAATGAGAGTAGTGCTACACAAAAAAGAAGAAGCTCAACAGCTCCTTATTAAAAACTTGTGTGTTCAAGAAAGCTATTCAATGATGAATAAATATTCTATTAATTGGGAATATACAGCTTGCAGCCTGAAGCCTGAAGCTTGTAGCCTGCAGCCCTCACTCAACATTCCGCATTCAACACCTTCACCGTTTCGTAATAAAAATATTTTGCTCTTTCCGGGCTGCTACCGATGCATACCACACCCAGTTTTCCAAACTGGGATAATGCACCAATAAGGTGAAACATCACTCCTTCCTGCGAACTGCCATCATAATGCAGGTTGTGGATCATCGCAATATCGATAAGGTCGTGTGGTGTAAGCCCGCTATATGCTTCACTTTTTAAATTGTCGGAAGCGAAATAATACCGTGGTTGCCCATTAGCCGTGTAGTAAACTCCTTTATCCGCATTGTATTCTCCATCGGTAAGAAACTGCAACATTAGGTAGGGATGCGTGGTGCCCCCTTTGCGAAGGTTTACTTCCAAAGCATAGTGCGTCCATCCATTGTTTTCTTTTACCGAAATAAAATCTATTGCAAAACGACCCAGTACACCCTTTTGTCGAAATGCCTGCGCCACTTTCATGCCCATCCGGCCCAGCTCGGATGCATAATCCTGGGCTGCCGGAAATTTAGCTCCAATAAACACCTGGCCGGTATCGCCGCCCAGGAGCTGGTCGTGCGTGGAGATGATCTCGCAATGTCCAAGAGGTGTGATCCTGCATTGAACAGACGGCGATTCTTTTATTTCGCCCTCGACGAATGCCTCTACAATGCCACCCATATCGGCATATTTCCTCAAAAACATATTATAGGTAAGATCGGTGGCTACCAATTTTATATGCGGTAACTGTTCTCGAACCCATTGATGCCAGTCTTGCTGTTGTTCGATGCCGTCGAATTTGAAAATGCCGTTGCCATCGCCGGAAAATCCATCGTTTACTTTCACCACAGCGCGTCTCATTGCAGGATTTTCCTTTTTCAATCGTACCAGTGCATTCACAATATCCTCTTCTGTGTGCAAATCTTCAAAACCAGCCGGTACTGGTAGTCCACATTCCCTGAAAATTTTACGGCTATTGCTTTTATTGCCAAGATCTAATAGGTCAGGGTCGCATCCATATATGGGCACCTGCAACTGGATGGCGAGTGATCGCTCGAGTGGTGTTACGTTAAAGCATGCCATGTGTGCTTCATGGTCGGCCGGGATATATTCTTTAATGCGTTGTATAAGGCGTGGGCGCTCGAGCAACTTTTGCGTGAGCGGCTTGGGTGAAGAATCGTGGCAACTAAGCAATGTAAGCCTGCGTTGCGCATGATAACCCGTAATGCCGGGCAACATATGCAGGTAATAATCGATGATTACGGGGTCGATGGGTGTGCTGGTAAGATAGATAACCTGTGTGCGGGGCATTCGCAGGAGCATGAGCATGCACAGTAGTCTTTCTTCATAGTGCACAACGCCACTTACCTTGGAAAGTATTTCCTGGTCCATCGTAAGTGATGGTACAATTATCACAGTCCTTGGAGCAAGTTTATCGGGGAATACACTTTCAAACTGTTTGGGAAAACGCTCCTGCAGCTTTTTAAACAGTAGTGATTCGGCTACCGAACCCCGGTCAGGAGTTTTGGTAACGCGGGTAGTAGCAGTATGATCAGGGCTTACTGTTTCCATATATTATTTTTTTGCAAATCACTGTCCCAACCGTACGGGATTTTACTTGCTTAAAGGTACAATTCTGGGATTTGTGACCAATACCCTGTTTGGGGGACGAGAAGCTACGAGCTTCGAGCCTCGAGCTGCGAGCTAGACACAGCTGTTTGTATTTGCATACGTGCTACTTCAAGTAAAAAAGAAGTCATCAACAAGTACCAGTTATTTATAATATCGATAAATTCAAAAGAAATTACAAACTATTCCCAGCGGCAGCTCGTGGCTCGTAGCTCGTGGCTTTCTTCACGCTTCCTGCCCCGTCCACAACGCCCCGCCTATACTATCTCTGCTGGCCCCGGTAACTGAGGCATACACATTGTATTCCTGTCGCCAGCGCAACACGCCGATCAGTGCCATAATCATTGCTTCTTTGTAATTAACCAGTTTTTCGTCGGGCACTTTTACGGTGATGTCGTGTGCCTGCAGGTGATCGGACAAGCGATCGATAAGGAATTTATTCAGTGCGCCGCCGCCTGTAACGAGGATTTGTGATCCTTTGCCAGAGATGCTTTTTTTCAACGGAATGGCCTTTGCAATTTGTAAGGCAATGTGTTCTGTAAATGTTCTCAAGGCATCTACAGTGGGAAGACCCGCCTGCCGAACGATACGGTAGACGGTATCCGTACCAAAATCATTTGCCAGCGATTTGGGGAAAGGTTTGCTATAATATTCGAGATTATTCAACTCCTTCAGTAATGCATCATCAACTTTGCCTGAGGCTGCCATGCTTCCATTTTCATCATAAGCCTTACCTTTTTCATTTGCCAGCATGTTCAGCACACGATTGGCAGGGCACACATCAAATGCAATATATTTTTCTGCATTGATTGATATATTCGCTATACCTCCAAGGTTTAAAAAATAATCGTACTCACCCAGCAACAATTTTTCACCTACAGGTACGATGGGTGCTCCCTGTCCACCAAAAGCAAGATCCATGGCTCGGAGGTCAGTTACAACGGGCAATTGTGTTTCAGCGGCTATGGCAGCACCATCTCCCAGTTGTGCAGTCATATTGCGGGAAGGCATATGAAAAGTAGTATGCCCGTGCGATGCAATCAGTGCCACTTTATATTCCAACCCGTATTGCTGGATAAATGCATTGACCTGCTGCCCGATATAACGACCGTAATCCGTATGCAATAACTGGTATTGCAATGCATTTAAGCTAATTGCGTTTTTGAGTCGATCCATCCATTCCGTGGAGTAAGGTTGGCAGTCCGCTTCCAGGATAGTGCTGGTCCATTTGCCGGCATTTTCATGAAATTCCACAAAGGCTATATCGAGGCCATCCAGTGAACTTCCACTCATTAAGCCAATCGCCCGGTAAGTCATTGATATTTATTTTATATTAGATTTGCCAAATGTAAATCATCCTGGGGATGTTGCCGATCCGGTAGCCCATTCAATAGCACATCACACAACTTAATAATTACAACTGTAGGCATGGTTATCAATTTAAGTGAACAGCACAGCCTGGTCAGTAACTGGGTAGGGGAATTACGGGATATCGATATTCAAAACGACCGGATGCGATTTCGCCGCAACCTGGAAAGGATTGGCGAAGCCATTGCTTACGAGATCAGCAAAACACTTCCTTTTATAGATAAGGAAATACAAACACCCCTGGGCATTGCCGAAAGTAAAGTGTTGAAAGATCAGCCGGTTTTGGCAACCATACTACGGGCCGGCCTGCCCCTTCACCAGGGTTTATTGAATTATTTCGACCAGGCCGACAACGCTTTTATTTCTGCCTACCGCAAGCACAACAAGGATGGAAGTTTCGAAATAAGCCTGGACTATATTTCATGCCCCGAAATGGAAAACCGCGTAGTGATCATTTCCGATCCCATGCTTGCAACGGGATCCTCACTGGTAAAAACCATTCATTTTCTCAAAGAAGAGGGGCATCCGCGGGAAATACATATAGTTGCGGCGATAGCCTGTACCGTTGGTATTGAATATGTAAAACGGGAGGAGCCATCCGTAAAAATATGGTGCGGCGATATTGATGACGAGCTGACTGCCAAGGGATATATAGTCCCGGGACTGGGTGATGCCGGCGACCTGGCTTTTGGTACTAAAGTGCAGATGTAGGTGCTATCACTTAGCGCTTCCCGACTGCCGCGATGCAGCGATATTTTCCTTTTACGGGTCTGTTAATTTGTTGTACTTTTCCAGCTCGTACCGGACAGTCCATAGCCATTGGGGGCAAACAATTTCCTTTACCAGGCAAACGTTTTACAATCACCCATTCAATACAGGTTATCAGGTTGTCTGCAATGAAAAAACTTAATTGCTGAGATGAAAAAGATTCTTTCCACCCTACTCGTGTGCATGAGCCTGGCTTACGTGAGCAACGCCCAGGATCCTAATTTTTCTCAATTTTTTGCCTCACCCCTTACCCTGAACCCCGCCCTCACCGGCAAGTTCGACGGTTTGTACCGTATTGCCGGCAACTACCGCAATCAATGGCCTACAATCAATAATGCTTATACCACCGCCACGGTTTCTGCCGATTTCGCGATCATGAAAAATCGAATTTCAGATCTTGATCAGTTTGGACTCGGTTTCATGGGCTTTACCGACAGGGCGGGTGATGGTGTATTAACAAATAACTACCTGGCAGTATCTCTAGCCTATCACAAGGGCCTGGACGAAAATGGTTACCACCAACTGGGTGCAGGTTTCCAGGGTACTTACATCAACAAACGACTGGACATTACGAGAGTAAAATTTGCTGACCAGCTTACTCCCTTCGGATTTACCGGAGTAACGAGTGAGAGTTTTTCCAACGACCAGGTTAATCTTAGTTATTTCGATTTGAACGCCGGTGTGCTTTATACCGGTACCACCAATGGATATAACAGTTTTTATCTTGGTGCGTCCATGTACCATATCAATCGCCCGGAAGAATCTTTCCAAAAAGGAAACTACCTGTTAAGCGCAAGAACAACGCTGCAGGCTGGTGGGCGCATACCTGTCGGTCCTTACAACTCCCTGCACCTGGCAGCCAATCACAGCATGCAGGCAAAAGCACACAATACCATGATTGGTGGTGCATATGCCCTCAACCTTAACCAGGATGAAGCAAATCCTACTAATATCTACTTTGGTTCATGGTTCCGCTTTGGCGATGCTATCATTCCGTATATCGGACTTGAATTTGGCGAATGGCACCTCGGAACATCTTACGATGTAAACGTTTCCAGCCTCAAACCCGCTTCCAATTCCCGCGGTGGCGTAGAAGTTTCACTTATCTATATCAAAAAGCCGGTAGATCCGAATGCGAAGAAATTGAATTGCCCGAAATTTTAATAGCTACGAGCTTCGAGCCTGGAGCTACGAGCTCTGTGTTCTAGCTCGCGGCTCGAAGCTCATAGCTAGCTAGAGGACAATTGGAAGGAAAAACCAGCAGAACAGCGTTATCAATAATATCGAAACGATATTCATTACAAATCCTGCTTTTGTCATTTGCTTCAATCGTATGTGACCACTTGCAAATACAATTGCATTGGGTGGTGTACCCATTGGTAGCATACCGGCACAACTGGCACCAAGCGTCATGGGGATACCCAGCAATAGCGGATCCATTCCTAACGCAACGGCGAGTGATGAAACAACGGGGGCGAATACAATTACCTGTGCGATATTGCTCATTACTTCACTAATGAAAACAGAAATGGTTGTGATTAAAAGCACAAGCAGAAAGCCATTGCCCGAAAACTGTGCGAGCCACTGTCCCAATTGCTCGATCAATCCTGCTTTTTCAAGTGCATTGGCCAGTGTAATGCCACCACCAAACAACAAAAGTATTCCCCAGGCCATCTTTGCAGTATCGTTCCAGTTGAGTAATGCTTCACTTTTTTCCTCCTCACCTGCTACCTGCCTGCAACCGGCGGGAATAATAAATAAAACGACTGCACAAATAATTGCTATGATCGTATCGTCCAGCCGGAACCACGACTGACTGGCATTAATGATATCACGCGTTATCCATAAGAAAGCTGTGCCTGCAAACACAAGTAACACGCGCCCCTCCGGTTTGGATAAAGGTCCCAATTGCGAAATTTCGTTGCGTATGAGCGCTTTTGTAGCCAGGTCTGATTTGATGCGATTGGGAAAAAGCAGTTTTACCATTACCCAATAAAGTGAAAACAAAAGCATGATGGAAAGTGGTGTACATATCAGCATCCAGTTTACAAACCCGATCTCGTAATCAAATTTTTCGCGAATATGTCCCACATAAGCCACGTTGGGTGGTGTGCCGATAATGGTCGCGATGCCGCCAATATTGGAAGCATATGCAATTGCCAGCATGATCGTGAGTGAAAAGTGCGCAACGTTCCCTTCACCTCTATGGTTTTCCTTCATCACATGTATTACGGACAATGCAATAGGAAACATCATCATGGTTGTGGCCGTGTTGCTTAGCCACATGCTCAACAATCCCGTTGCTAAAATGAAACCTAGTATGATGCGATCACCACTTGTGCCTGTTAGTCTAACGATATTTAAAGCGATACGACGATGGAGGTTCCATTTTTCAATTGCAAGTCCCAGCATAAATCCACCAAGAAAGAGGAAAATCACCGGGTGTGCATAGGGCGCCGATGCCTGCTCAAGGCTCGATATCTTCATCAACGGAAATAAAATAAGTGGCAACAATGCTACCACCGGCATGGGCAATGCTTCGGTTACCCACCAGGTAATCATTAGGCCAGCTATTGCCAGCACTTTGGATGCGGCTGGACCTACACCCAGCGGGTCAACAAAATAAATGAACAATGAAATGACTATGCCGGCCAGCAGCGAAATGAATTTGACTTGTAGCTTTGACAAGAAAGAATTTTTTTCAAGATAAGCGTTTCACGCAAAGACGCAAAGTAAGTAAGGCGCTAAAGAAATTCCTTTGTGTCTTTGCCTGAAACTTTCCTACTTAGGTTTCCCACTCACGTAAGCATTTCCTTTTACATAAATCCTATACGGCCACAAAGCATGCGAACCCGCATAATCAACGCCAATGCGTGGCGATCGCAACACCTGCTTTTTGGGAAAGATAAATGAATCATCAGCCAGGTACAGTTCATTACTCATAAGGGAGTAACCGCTATGCGTAATATTAATCCCCAAAGCCTTTGACACATTACCAGGTCCGCGGGTGAGGGTATTATCAAGCACCAGTTTTCCCGTTCTTTCGAGCATGGTCTCGATACCCTTCACAGGTTCCAATGCACGAATGAGAATTGCATGCGGTGTTTCTTTGTTATGCGTGACAACGTTGAACAGATGATGTATGCCATAACAGAGGTACACATACGCAAATCCACCCGCACCATACATTATTTCATTGCGCTTTGTTCGCCTGCCGCCATAAGCGTGAGATGCCCTGTCTATAATTCCTTCGTAAGCCTCCACTTCCACGATGCGGCCCGAAGTGACTACTCCATTCCATTTCGTTACCAGCAATTTTCCCATTAGTTCATCAGCAACCTGCAGCACATTATCACGCTGATAAAATTCCAATGGCAATTTTTTCATCATCCATGTACGGTTTTAAAATGCTACATAAAATTATAAAGGCTTGAAGTTGGCCGCTAACACTGCATACTTTCTTTATATTTACCTCCAAATTAACGTTTTGCTTAAAGAACTGGTTATTGCTTTTCAATCCTGGGCTGATGCGCATCGGTTTATCGAAGAGCGGCGTTTCTGGAAATGGATCATACTTCCAGGCATCATTTACACCCTGCTGTTCATAGTAGGCATGATTATTTTTTGGCGGTCGGCAGATTTTGCAGTGTCATGGGCAAGCGCTCAATTACGCATTGAACCCTGGTTGCAGCAAAGAAGGAGTGAGTGGCTTAGCTTTTTTTTCGTGATGACCGGTATGATGCTCCGGCTGGTGCTCGTACTTTTTTATTTTTCTCTCTTCAAATACCTCATCCTTATCATCGGATCGCCGGTATTTGCTTACCTCAGTGAAAAAACGGAAGCAATCATCGAAGGCAGGGAACATTCGATCAATTGGTCGGAATTGAAAAAGGATTGTTTACGCAGTTCACGCCTGGCTTTACGCAATTGTGGCTGGCAAACGGTGTACCTGCTTGGACTAATACTTCTTTCTTTAGTGCCACTTGTAGGATGGATTACACCGTTGATTGCCCTGGCCATGGAATTTTATTACTACGGCTTTTCGATGCTTGATTACGGTCTTGCCCGCAATGGATTTACCGGCAACCAAAGTATCCAGTTTACCGGCAGGCATCGCGGTCTTGCTATTGCCAACGGTTTTATCTTTTATTTGATGCATGCCGTAATCATATTTGCTCCCGCGTATGCCATCATCACAGCTACGCTCACTGTCCATAAAGTAAAAAATAGCTGATATGGGTACAGTTTACCTTATTCCTTCATTGCTGCATGAAGAGGGCATTGACGCGTTGCCCAATTATATTTTGCCTGCGGTAAAAGAATGCCAGGTTTTTTTTGTTGAGAATGAAAGAACCTCACGCCGTTTTCTAAAACTACTCAGCAAGGAAATCGTAATTGATGACTACGAATGGTACAATGTGGCTGATGCGACGGCTGCTGCAAGTTTTAAACAAAAATTATCTGCAAATAAAGTAATCGGGTTATTAAGTGAAGCTGGTTGCCCCGGTGTAGCGGATCCCGGGCAGGCGCTGGTAGCTATTGCCCAGGATATGAACGCCGTGGTAAAACCATTGGTAGGACCAAACTCCATCCTGCTCGCGCTAATGGCGAGTGGGATGAATGGACAACAATTCCTGTTTGCCGGTTATCTTCCCATCGACAACATGCAACGTGCTAAGACTATCCGCGAGTTGGAAGCAAATTCTTCTAAAAACAACTGCACGCAGATATTTATCGAAACACCGTATCGCAATAATCAAATGATTGAAGCGATTCTTAAAAATTGTAAACCTTCTACCCGGTTTTGCATTGCTGCAGATCTTACTTCTAAAAACGAATGGGTAAAAACAAAAACGGTGGCCCAATGGCAACAGCAGAAACCTGATATGCATAAGCGGCCAGTGATTTTCCTTTTGTTAGCTGAGTAATTGACCTTTCTATGTTGATCTTTGTGTCTATGATACTATGTGGTAAAGTCTCTGTTTTCTATGAAAACTATGTTTTTCGAGATACATAAGGGTTCATAGGACACACAGATTTTACCACATAGTATCATAGACACAAAGAACAACATAGAGTGTTTTGAGGCGAAGATGTTTATTCGTCTTTCATGGAGATGATGCTATCAACGATGTACTTGGTATTGCCGCGCCACGGGATGATGCCATGGTACTCTTTATAGTGGAGGTCAAATCGTTTGCCGCTGTTGGCGGACAATATATCATAGATCCTTTTGCTTTTAACAGAAAATTCAAACTCATATGATTGAATAGATCCCGCCACCCGTGTGCGATAGCCTTCCTGTATCAATTTGCCCTCGTATGTTTTGAAAATATTTCCCTTCCGCACTGCATAATTCAGGTGCCCGCTTTTAACACCGTCCCCAAACACATAGAAAAACCGAAAGTACACAAATACTGCAGCGGCCAGGAGTATGATCACCAGGATAATGTTGAAAATCCGCCGGAAAACACCCTTCCCTTTTGGCTTTGATTTTGCTAACATTTGTTCAGGTTGGAGTGGCTGATAAGACTCTAAACTCATAGTATTTATAACAAAAAATTTGTGCTCCTAAACCAATTATTATTATACATTTGTACTCAATTTACAATTTGTTTGTCATCGTGACCAACATTCTGACACATACTAAACAATTCGCATTTCATGCGCCCATCACCAGCGGTG
>CBFGYO010000029.1:0-31761 GCA_965652975.1 uncultured Chitinophagaceae bacterium
ATATAGCACCAATTGCCGTCCCCACTACTGCACCTTTTGCTGCGCCTCCAATTGCCTTACCATCGGGGCCTGTTTCCACCGGGGCAGCTTTTACCTCGGGTAAATTCGCAGGATCAAGTCCGGATTGCTTGATGGCCCAATTGTAACATTCAAATTCATCGATCTTTTGCTGTTGGTTGCTTTGACCTTTTGATGGAAATACATATAGCTTAAGGCTGGATGAAATCTGGTTGTATGCCATTTTCGAAGTATCGAGTGTTGTCGGGGCCTGTGCGATGGCACTCACCGGGAAATATCCGGCGATAATCATTAACGTCACACTTCGAAATACCGGTGAAATAATTATGGAATATTTCATAATGGTTTATATTAAGGTTGCTTACAAAAAGGATGTTTACCGACTGAACCAATATTTCTATTAACGCGCGAATCCGAGTAGCAATTCCAAATGCAAACGGTTGTCCGAGTATGCACGTGATGAACTGCTTTACTATCTATATATTATAAATAGTGCGCAGCACTTTGAAACAAATTGATAGCGTTAATAGAATTAATCCAGCTCTTGCAAGGGGTAGAGATAACTTAAACTAACCTGGTTGGTCATCAACATGGTGGGCTATGAAACTGAGATGCACCTTTCGATACAATGGGATGGTCAACTAATAGGATGCAAATCGTATTTTATCAGACATTGGTTTCTAATCAGTGAATAATTTCTTTCCAATACCGGGTAACTGCAGGAACTTTCCTAAGGCCTGATCATTAACCCCGTATCCCTCAATCATTTGTCGTCCTTTATGATATACGTTATATCCCTCTCTATCATCGGGAATTGAAAAAAATAAATAGAGCTTTTCTCCCGGTATCCCTCTCATATACAATGTTAACCCTTCTACCATGGTAAAACAAGGGTTATACGGTTAATTAACGGTAAAGCCAACGTTATCAAGCAGCATGATTTGACTGATATTATGCGATTAATGTGGAAGTGTGGAAATTTGAAAATGTGGAAATTGGGTTTCAAAACGACTTCTTATTGTCGGATTCTCTCATTTCCACTATCCCCATTCCAATTTTGATAAGGATAAGACAAACAATTCTGGAAATCGATATCTCAGAAACAATATCAGCCGCTTTTTTTCAAATAAAGATTCTAATTTAAAAACGTCTATTAAACAGATAAGCCCGGACTCAATTCTCACATTTCCATATTTCCACATTTCCACATTTGCTTTGATTTGTTTTGATTTGATTTTCCTCGATAATTTTCTATCTTTCATTCTTAAAATCCATCTCATGAAAAAATGCCGGTTCGCCCGCATATACTTTGTTATACTTTTTTCTGTCTTTTGGTTTTTTGGGGCAGCTCAGGACAGCAAGCCCGATACGGTGCACGCCGGTATCTATATCACCAGTATACATGATATTGACTTCAAGGAAAAAGAATACACAACCAATTTATGGCTATGGTTGAAATACAAAAACAAGGATCTTGATTTTTACAATAATCTCGAAATACCCCAGGCCAAAAATGTGACCAAATCCTTTGTAACCATCGACAGCATGAATGGCAGGATATATATGTTGATGAAGTTGCAATGCGTAATGAAGGATTCATGGAAAATCAGCAATTTTCCATTTGACCGGCAAAGTCTTCGCCTGTATATAGAAAATTCACAGTATGATTCAAAATCGCTTGTATTTGTTGCCGACACCGTTGGCCAACATTTTGACCAGCGTTTTACCCTACGTGGTTGGGTAATCGATAGTTGCCTTATCACCACCGGAACTAAAGTGTACGAAACGGGATTTGGAGATGAAGAGCTGAAAAAACCGCGAACAGAATACAGTTCGTTCAGAACAAGGCTGGTGATAAAAAGAGAGGCTACAGGTTTATTCTGGAAAATGTTCCTGGGAATGTATATCGCATTCCTGATAGCCTATGTTTGTTTTTTCATTCATTCAGACGGAATGGATTCCCGGTTTGGACTGAGCGTAGGCTCCATTTTTGCAGTAATCGGTAATAAATATATTATTGATTCCGCACTGCCGGAATCGAGTTCCTTTACACTGGTCGACACATTGCATGGCCTCACCCTGTTTTTTATTTTCGCTATTATTGCTGCCAACGCATATTCTTTAAAGCTCATTAAAAATAATCAACTTGATAAAGCTTACAGGTTTGATACTTGGGCTGCGGTAGTAACTTTAATCCTATACACTTTTTTAAATTCCTGGTTTATTTTACAGGCAAGTAACTCTTAGGTTTAGATAATAGTGAATAACTAATAGATAATAGTGCCTAAAAGCTGACCTGTCAAAATAGATATCAATCATACCCACTGGAAAAAGGTGGGAAAGAGGCGCAGGAAAAACCAGCCTTGAAAACTATTATCTATTATCTAAATAGTTTGAGCCTGGCAGGCAATTTTTAGCTTATAGCCAGGCAAACTGGCAGGAAATATGTGGCATTACGGGTGTACCAACACGCGTAATCATGAAATCAATGCTCATCCTGACGGATTTTTCAGAGCAGGCATTTCGCGCAGCAGAATATGCCTGTGAACTGGCCGGCGCACTAAATATCAAGCGAATAATTGTTTTCCATGCCTACCAGCCAGCGAATGTAATTGCAGTTACTCCCGAAGCTACACCGATGCGCAAGGATAACCGGGAGGTTTATCTTGAAAGTATGGAGTCCCTGGCTTTATTACAGGACCGGCTCAAACCACTTGTTGCAAAGGATGTAAACTTCGGCCTGGAAGCAGGTGATACTGGTCTTGCCGGGCTACCCGGATGGATCAGGCAGAAAAGCCAGGAGGAAGAAATTGGCCTGATCGTAATGGGTGTATCCGGTAATTCAGGGCTTGAAAAATTTCTAGTCGGCAGCACCACAGCGGAGATTTTGCAAAAAAGCGAACTACCCGTACTGATCGTACCAGAAGATACATTTCTCGGCAGGGGTATTCAAACAATTGTATTTACAGCAGATCTTACATTGGTTGATACTATTCCTGTAGCGCAGTTGTTTGAATTCCTGGATGCTTTTCCAGGAAAACTTCATGTAGTAAATGCAGATAAGAAAGGAAAAGAAAACTATTCACCTGAAATGCAGGAAGCAATTACCAAGTTGCACAATATTTTCGAAAAATATGATCCTGCATTCAATTACATCACAGGAGATGATACGGTTGACCAGATCCTTGCATTTGCCAGACAACAACAGGCCGCATCATTGATCATTACAGTACATGAAAAGAAAGGATTTATGTCACGGTTGTTTAATACAAGCGTTACAAAGAAACTGGCGTATAATTCAAATGTTCCGTTGTTGTCGTTTCCGGCCGTTAAAAAGAAATAAAAGTTAAAAGATAAAAGTTTATTGAGTAGAAGAGTTCACATGTCTTTTATCTTTTTCCAAGGTTGTAACAAAGTCCGGCTATCCATCTTCGGGGAAGGATTCGTATTATTGAAGACATGATACCGGGAAGAGTTCCTGGTACAATCATCATTTTTTTGTTCAGGGTCTGTCGTACAGCAATTTCTCCAACACGCTTTGGCGAAAGTGCCATTCGACTTCCGAACCATCCTAATTGTTTTTCTGTCTCGTTTTCGGTTTGCAGTTTAGTATAGACGGGCCCTGGTGCCAGGCAACTCACGCTAATATTTTTATCCTTCAATTGAAACCGTGACGCATAACTGAAAAAAATTACCGACGACTTGGTAGCTGAATCATATTTTTTACGGGTATTGGAGCAAAGCCAGCCATACTTGCTACATTCAAAATATAGGATGGTGTGTTTTTTTCCAGCAGGATCTTAAACGCTTGCCAGATGTGCTATCATCAGTGATAGAGTCTGAATTATTTGTCGAATAAGTCGTAATCCCCATAAGTAAGTAGCTATAAACCAAAAATATACTTTTCAGAATTTACAGGGATAGGCTAAAAGAAAAAGTTCATTAAGGTTGGCGTATCCAAACTTAATGAACTTTTATCTCTAGTCAGTCTGCCAGCAGGCAGCCTTTATCATTTATTACTCTGTGCGCAGGCTCTTTACCGGGTTCCCCACCGCGGCCCTGATTGCCTGGTAGCTAACCGTGATCAATGTAATCAATAATGCCCCGATGCCCGCAATGCCGAATATCCACCATGAAATACCCGCACGATAAGTGTAATTAGTTAGCCAGTTATTCATGAAATAATAAGCAACCGGCCCGGCGATAAGAAATGAAATGGCCACCAATACCACGAATTCTTTCGAGAGTAGTTGCCATAGATTCGCTACCGATGCACCTAATACTTTCCTTATACCAATTTCCTTTGTACGCTGTTCGGCCACAAATGAAGCCAGGCCAAACAATCCAAGACATGAAATAAAAATAGCAAGCACCGCAAATAAAGTTGCAAGGTTGGCGATCTTCATTTCGTTCGAGAATTTCTTTCCATACTGTTCGTCTACAAAACTGTAATCGAATGGTGCTTCGGGATTATATTTTTTAAACACATTTTTTATCTTTTCGAGAGCACTCACCAGGGCGACCGTTGGCTTTAGCCGGATAGTCATAAGACCCATGTCACCATTCGGCAGGAAGATAGATGGCTCCGGGGGGTCGTACGGTGATTGAGTGATCATATCATTCGCAACGCCGATTATGGAATATTTCTCATTATCAAATGTTACCTGTTGTCCAATAGGATCTTTAAAACCTATCACTTTTGCAGCGGCCTCGTTGATGATTATAGCAGAGGAGTCCAGTGCAAAATCCCGTGAAAAATCACGGCCCTTCGCAATAGTCCATCCGACAGTTTTCCCAAACTCCGGCGATACGTTTACATTTCTAAAAAACACTACAAGGCCGGGATCCTTACCCGGCCAGTCAAGGCCATTGTTATTATTAAAGTTTGCAGGCGACTGCGACGATTGCGTTATGTTGTCCACGACATTCGTGCTTAATAATTCGGTTCTAACTGCATCCGCATGTTTTTGTAGTGAGGGTGCATACGCAGGCACCGTTATGAGTCCTTCGCGGGCATAACCGGCTGGCCTGTCCCGGGCAAACTGGATCTGCCTGTGTACTACGAGTGTGCCGATAATGAGTACAATGGAAATGGTAAACTGGAAAACAACGAGCACTCTGCGCGGTACGAATGCAAAACGTCCGGCATTAAATACACCTTTCAAAACTTTGATAGGTCTGAATGCAGACAGGTAAAGTGCAGGGTAACTTCCGGACGCCAGCCCAGTAAGTAAAGTAAATGCCAATGCAATTATCCAGAACATCGGGTTAGCCCACGGCAGGCTGATTTGTTTACCTGCAAGGTCATTGAAATAAGGAAGTGCCAGTTGTGTAAGCGTTAATGCCACCAGTAGCGCAACAAAAGCAACAAGGGTAGATTCGGTAAGGAACTGGACGATCAGTTGCCTGCGTAATGAACCTACTGCTTTTCTTATACCAACTTCCCTGGCGCGCTTTTCACTTCTCGCGGTAGACAGATTCATAAAGTTGATACACGCGAGTAATAACACAAAAACGCCTATGGCGCCAAAAAGCCAAATGAATCGTATGTTGCCACCTGCAGACTTGCCATTTTTGAATTCATTATATAGATGAACCTTGCTCATGGGTTGCAGGAGTATCTCTTCCTTCCACATTTTAATGTGTGGTGTGGGTACAGCTTTTACACGGGCATTCACTTCATCAAAGTGCGCATTGTCGGCCAGTCCAACAAAGAGTTGGCCGCAGTGATTCTGCCACTCAGTAACTGTATTTAACCAGTTTGCTTTATTCTTCCATGGCAATAATATGCCAGTGCCGTAAAAACTTGTGTTATGCGGAAGGTCTTCATACACACCGCCCACTTTCATTTCTGTTTCATTATCGAGCAACACTGTTTTTCCAATAGGATCCGTGTTGCCAAATAGATTTTGCGAAAGTGACTCTGTGAGCAACAGGCTGGAAGGATCATTTAAAGCGTCTGGGCTGCCGGCGAGTATTTTTAAATCAAACATTTTTACAAAATCCGTTTGCACCCACATGCCGGAGTTCAATAATTTTTTCTCACCTGTTGTCAATAAATGGCTGCCCTGCCAGCTTGCAAGTGAGACATAGCGAAAGTTGTCCTTATACTGGGTTCGTAATACATCCCCTACCGGCATCATCACCGTGCTGCCTGTATAGGTCTCTCCCTTCACAGTCTGGTTGACCATTACCTGGGCAGTGCGTTTATAATTCTTATGATAAGCGTTGAATGATATTTCGTCCCATACCCATAAGCCAATCAGGAACGCGATTGCAATACCGGTTGCCAGGCCGAAGATGTTGATAAAGGAGTACACCTTGTTTTTGGTAAGATTGCGCCAGGCGATTTTGAGGTAGTTCTTCAGCATAGAATGTATTAAATATAGCGTGTGATTGGGATTGTTGACGGACCTTGTCGGGTTTAATATTCAAAAATATGCCACTCTGCTACCGAAATGTTTTCCAGGTAGTTAGAATAACTTATAGATGGATGATTGTGCGGTTATGATACAGTGAGTGCGCTGTATTGATACAGGGTGGAATAGCTAAGATAAATGGGTTTACAACTAGCTGTAAAATTCAAAGTGGAATCAGCTTATCCTGTAAAGAAATATGTGTAGGGACAAGAGAGAGTGTGAACCTGAGTATCTGTTTAATTATTATCACAAGATTCCTCGCTCTGAGGAATTCAATAACGGGAGATGCCTGCCGAAAACGGGAAATTTTTATCTCCTTTGTTCAACACGCATGCGCTATACAAGCGATAATTAAGATGGCATAATATTTTCGCCCTTACTCATGTACATCAATTTTTCCCAATTAAATACTTCTTACCATGTTTTATCATATTCAAAATTTGATTAATCCTATTGTCCCCGACGAGCCAGATCCATCAGCAGCAAATATTTTACAGGAAGGTCTTGGTGGTCAGTTTGGTGAAATGCGCACGATGATGCAATACCTTTTCCAAAGTTTTAATTTCCGTGGTGATGGTACTCCCTACCTCGATCTTATACAGGGAATTGGTGTTGAAGAAATCAGCCACGTAGAACTGATTACCAAAACTATCTCCACACTTATCGATGGCTCACCACGTTACCAGGGCAAGAAATTCCAGGTGCCGGGTAAAGGCGGTACTACACCGATGGACAATGCGCCAAACGAAATGAATCCACAACATTTTATTGTGGGGGCACAGGGTGCACTTCCTGTAGATGCTGCCGGTAATCCATGGAGTGGAAGCTATGTGCATTGCAACGGCAACCTTGTATTGGATCTACTGGACAACCTTGTACTGGAATCAACAGGGCGTTTACAAAAATGCCGCATTTATGAAATGTCGAGCAACAAAACCTTGCGCGCTACCGTAGCATTCCTGATCGCAAGGGATGAAGCACACGAAATGGCTTTTGCCAAGGCACTAGAGACTTTGGGTGTGGAGTGGAACAAATTACTTCCTATTCCAAAATTTGATTCTTCACAATACCCGGAAGTAAAAGAATTAATCGATGCGGGTATCAATCGCGAACAATATCATTTCAGGCTCGACGGTTCGCAAATGGCGAAGATCTTCAGTGGTAAAGCTCCTGCTAATGACGGTACCGAGCTGGTTACACTTGCTGAACCTGCTGAAAGATTCCCGATACCTGCAGCACCAGAAAGGCCAGAAGAGTTTTCACCCGGCCTTGATCCAGAATTGCAGGAACTGGCTGATGCGCTGGCTGAAGTGAAATCCAAAATGACAAATGGCAACGGTAAAAATATAAAGCACACGAGTAATGGCAATGGCGGAATGAAAAAGAAAAGTGCGAAGAGATAACGATAAAAGAAGAACCACGTTTAGATGATTTCCGTGACTGTATCTTGTAATCAGAGGAGCACGGTGATTAGAAGTTAGTACGCCCACAGACCGGCTTTGGTAAAAGCAGGGAACTGTAGGGGTACTAACTTTTTTCTATTATAATCTTAATCGTAAGATCCAATTAATGTAATATTTATCAAAGATTAAACTGGTACCCTACTCCCAACCCAAACCAGGTTCTATTGAATCCCCTGTTGTATCGCACGTTGATATCAAATCCACCACCCGTTTTATTTTTTATCAGGTATCCTGGACCAACACCAAAAACAAACCTGGTGCTACCAGTAAAGTTTTTTAAGCCAATTCCCAGTCCGGCATCACTTTGCAAGTATAAACCACTGATCACAAATTGGCGGTAACCAAATCTTGTTAACCAAATCCCTGCTTTCGAAATCGGTTCGCCCTTCGAGTTCCAGAATGCACCACCTGTTGATAAAACGATATTTCCACCTTTATTTACCTCAATGTAGTCGGTTACATAAATTCCCCATCCAGCTTCATAGCCATCAGCAAAAAATCCCGAGGTAAATTCTGCGCCCCCATGGATTTTCAGGGAATTCTGCCTCTGCGCGTGACTCTTAATAAGTATTATTGACAGGAAACAAACAAGAAAGAGATGCTTCATAGTACTTGATTTTGGTGTGTTTTATCTTTTAAATTTTTATTGCAACTTGCCCAATAGAACGCGCTAATTATCGTATCAACATTACTGTACCCTTAATATGCTTCACCTCCTCCCCCTCCAATTGGTACACACAGTGCCAGGCATATACATTGCTATCCTGTACCACGCCATTAAATTGCCCGTTCCAACCTTTAGAAATATCTTTTGTTGTAAAAACTATTTGTCCCCAGCGGTTATAAACCGTAAACTGGTATGATTTTACAATTCCGCCAATGAAGGGTTTCAGCACGTCATTGCGTCCGTTATTATCAGGCGTAAATGCAGTGGGTATATGTACACCTGCGAGGCAATCCTTTTGTGTAACCAGGATGCTGTCTCTACCAGTGCAACCATTCCCATCTACTACCTGGAGCCAGTACACTCCCCTTGAAGAAATATTCAGGCTATTATTATTAGTGCCATTGCTCCAGGTATAACGATTGAAACTTCCGGAAGATCTAACTACTAAGTTGTCATAACTACAAATTGTAGTATCACGTGGTAAAAAATTTGTAGGCAGCGGTAATATCCGGGTAACCTGTACAGTATCACTTCCATAACATTGATGATGGTCCCACACTGTTACATGATAAGTACCAATGTCAGAAACACGAAACACTGGTGCCGTACTTCCATCCTGCCATAAGTATTTAGAATAATTGCCGGCTGACAGGTTTTTTACACTTCCTGCACAGAGGTCGGGACTATTATCCAGTTGCACGACCGGGTTGGGCCACACATTCGCTACTCTCAAAGTATCATACGACACACAGCCATTACTAGCGATAGCTGCGATGCTGTATTCACCGGGATGAAAGACGCTGATTTGTTGACCTGATGCTCCATTGTTCCATGCATAGCCATTGAAACCCGCTCCTGCATCCAGTATCGCGCTATCTCCCATACAGAAGCTCCGGTCGCTCCCCAGATCAATTGGCGGAGAAATGCGCACACTTATTTTCACCGTATCATAAGCAAAGCAGCCCGGTGTTTTTTCCGCGGATACATAATAAAGCGTGTCTTTTTGCGGATTTACCACTACTGACGGACCGTTCAAAGCATTGATATTATATGCAGGCCCCCAGGTATAGTTCATAAATCCTGGCGGAGCTGTGATCCAAATTGTATCGTTGTTACATTTGATGCGATTACTTCCAATATCAAAGGGTATAGGTGCTGCCGGATGAATAATTACTGTATCAGAACCAGGCTGGTCGCAAGCATCTGTAACATCAACATAGTAAGTGCCCGGGTTGGTAACTGTAAGTGTCGAATCGATAGTGCCATTATTCCACCGGTAACTTTTATAACCCCGGCGTGCATTTAGCGTAATAGAATTTCCCCTGCAAATACTTGTATCGGCTCCAAGATTTACAGGACCAGGAGATGGATAAATAGTTACCAGTATTGAATCCGTCACTGTTCCACAACCGGTACTTAAACTTCCATACAACCAACCCTGGAAAGACTGATTAAAGCGAAGAGCTATAGTAGTGTCATTAACGATTTGTTTTGACTGAATAATGGAAGGATCTATCTCCCATTTTACCGCACTTCCGCAATTAGTGTTTTTAAAAGCCGTGAAAGTAAAAAGTTGTTGGAGATTGCAGGAAGATGCGTTACCATGAATTTTAATTGTATCGCACGATGCTATTTGGTAACACGGTGTTGGAGCAACAAAGTTAAGTGGCAGTGTGCTGTTTCCCTGGTTATTTGTTTCTACAAATGGATTGGGATCTATAGAGGACCACGTAAAACTATACGGCTTATACTGTGTAGGGGCTACATAGGAGAAATTGGCATCCAACCCGAGGCAAAGACTACCAGTATCAGAAGGGTGCAAACGGTAGTAATCGAGATACATGTTGGCTTGTCCAATATCGGCGGTGATTTGAATAAACACCGAGGATCCATTTTCGAAAGGTTCAAATGCATTATAATGCATTTCCCTGTTGGGATAGGTCTTCACGCGTTGATTGAGTATGGTACCGTTGTCGGCCATCCCCAAATATTTTTCTTTTGCTGTAAATCCCGGATTGCCCAGGGTATAAAAGACATGCCCCTTTCTATTTACCTTAATGCCACTTTCCGAGGAATTGGTAGCAAGTGAAGAATTAATAGTGTATCCTTTTACGAAGTCATGTGCGGTGTTGAATTCCAGCACTCCAAACCGGGGTTGATTAGTGGTATTGGCGTTCCAGTCGCCGGCCAGGGTTCCGTACACGCAATAGTTACCATTATCAAGTTTAATTGCCGACGGAATGGATGAAAAACTGTGATAAAACGATGACGGGTAAGGTAGATCTACACGCCAGGTTTTCTGGGATTGAAAAGCCCCAGTTGCGTAGTTGAGTTTCACAAAGTCAACTCTAATGGATTCATCACTGCCTGAACCGACATTTGCGCTTCTATTAATTACCAACACATGATCATCTTCGTAAAATACTTTGGCCACGTAAGAAAATCCGCCGGGATGCAGGAAGGCATATTTCCATAGCACAGTGCCGGAACTATTGGTTTTGAACACGGTTAAATAACTTGGCCATGGACAATTAACAAGAGAACCCGCAAAAATCAACTCGCCATTTAATCCCTCAGCAACAGTTATATACCTCACGCTGGTGGATGAACAGACATTAGCAAGTTGGGCGTGGTAGGTTTTTAGCCAAATAATATCTCCGGCAGGTGTAAGTTTAGCAATAAAAAAATCTGTATAATTTGAATTGGGTACAAAACCCAGACTATTATCATGCGTTCCGGATATGATAATGGAACCATCACTTAATTCCTGGATCCTTTCTATAACTATTGCAGAGTGAACGTCGCTTGTAATCTCTTTTGTCCATAAGTGGTTTCCAAGACTATCAAATTTAGATAGTAGGGCCATGAACTTATAGGGCGGACCCTGTGACTTGCTTCGGCCAAAACCACCAACGAATATCGTTCCACCTGCTCCTTTTGCTGAACATATATACGAAAACGCTCTTCCCGGCGCCTCAAAGTTTTTAACGAAAGAGGAATCAGGGCAACCGGACCCATACACACGGGGCATCGTGCTATTGTTGTTTTTTAATAGTACATCCTGTTGTGTATTAGGATTGCCAGATAGGGAAACATTCTGTGCAGGACCAATAATCTTTCCAGTGTTGGCATCACAGTTATCACTCCTCCATTGAGAGACTAAATTCGCTACCGGTCCATCCTGAGAATTAGCCGGTTGAAGACAATAAAGAAATAGTAAGGATGTAGTGAGGAGGCGGATTATTGGATGGCGCATAAAGTTTCGCAAAATAGACAAAAAGGCGCGCGATACAAATATGATCTCCTTTGAAATTACGTTTATTTAAAGCATATAAGTAGATACTCTTAGTAATCGATTGAAAAT
This sequence comes from uncultured Chitinophagaceae bacterium, assembly GCA_965652975.1. Taxonomy (GTDB): domain Bacteria; phylum Bacteroidota; class Bacteroidia; order Chitinophagales; family Chitinophagaceae; genus CADEDV01. The sequence continues at coordinate 11,932 of CBFGYO010000029.1, forward strand.
ATAAGTTGGGCTGTTCGTACTCTTGAGAAAGATTGATTATTCTCTTTTGGAACCTCATCGAATCAACGTTACCGTTCCTTTTAGAAAAATGTTGCCCCTTGTAGAACTTCCTTCAATGATATAGATATAAACGGCAGCAGGTGATCTGGCCCCGTTGAATGTACCATCCCATCCTTCACGGATATTAGATGTTTTGAAAACCATATTTCCCCATCTGTCGTACACAGCCAGGTTGGTTAAAGTAATAGCAATACCATCGGGAATCTTAAACAGGTCGTTCCTGCCATCATTATTGGGAGTAAATGCGGATGGAATATAAATGTCTGTCAGGATATTGATCTTTGACTTTCCTTCAGCCGAGCAACCGCTTGCTGTTGTAACCTGCAATGTATATTCCGTGTTTTCCGTAGGTGTTGCTACAGGATTTAAGATGGAAGGGCTGCTGAGAGTTACTGCGGGTGTCCAGTTAATATTGTCAACTGTACCATTGACTGTTGCGACCAGGGTTACAGATTCGCCCAGGAAGATTGCCGTATCAGCAGGTGAAATCGTGACTACAGGTCTGGTTCGAACAATAAGTGTTATTGTATCTGAATTAACCAAGAATGCACTGGCACAGCCCGGTTCAGTTCCTGTAAGTACAAAACTTACCTTATCACCATCTGAAAATTTGTTATTGGAATAGGTGTTGCTATTTGTACCTGTATTCATTCCATTCAATTTCCATTGAATCGTAGAGCCTGGTGCAGCATTAGATGTGGTAGCGGTAAATGTCACCACTTCTCCTTTGCAAATTGAATTGGAAGATGCTGCAATAGATACGGAGGGAAGTTGAACGCTACTCACAGTTATTTCAATGCTATTAGAAACAGCCTCAGTAGTCGTTACACAGGGTAATGAACTCGTAAGAACACAACTTACAATATCTCCATCAACCAACGTGTTTGTGGAAAATGTGGAGCTATTCGATCCTACCGCTGATCCGTTTATATGCCATTGGTATACCGGGTCATTGCCAGCATGTACAGCCGTGGCAGTGAAATTAACAGTGCTTCCCTTACAAATTGACGTAGCAGAACTTGTAATGGTAATAGCTGGTGTAACCAGTGCAGTTGTAGCAACTGTAATTGCATTTGAAACAATCGTTGCACCGATATTGCAAACCGAAGGAAGAATAATAAGTTCAACCGTGACCACATCCCCATTTACGAGGGATGATGATGTAAATACTGAACTGTTTGTTCCCACATTTACGCCATTTACTTTCCATTGGTAAGTTGGGCTTGTCCCGGAATTGAGTGCAAGGGCAGTAAAAGTGATAGGAATACCCAGGCATTGTGTACCGGCAGGACTAACAGTAATTGAAATGGTGGGTTCCAATTTAGGCGCTTCGCTAAATGCTGCCAGGAACATATCCGAACTTCCACCCCATGTTGGCTGAACTATTGTACATTTTGAAATACCATTGGTGAAAGATGTCCACCCGGTTATATAAATAGCTCCACCCGCATCGGTCACTATGTCTTCACCACTCCCCTCGCCAAACGGCCCACCCGATCCATAGTATGTAGCCCATTGTCTTATACCACTACTATTTAATTTACCGAGATAAGTGGTCCATGCTCCGCCGCCAGCCACCTGGTAAGCATCAGTTGTTGAAATATTCGCATTTGAAGAGCTCCATCCCGTAATGAATATATTGTTGCTCGCATCGGTTGTTACTCCCAATACATCTTCGTTTCCATTACCTCCATAATAAGTAGCCCACAGCCGGTTACCTGCTGCAGTGAATTTGGCAATCACGCCTTCATATGTTCCACCTCCAAACGTGGGTTGATGGGTACCTGGCGTAGTGAGACCGGTTGTAGAGGAAGTTTGTCCGCCAATTATAATATTATCCTGCTTGTCTACCGTTATGCATTGTGCCAACTCCTGTGCAGAGCTACCATAGTAAGTACTCCAGATGCGTCCGCCATTATTATCAAATTTTACGATAAATGCATCACTTGCACCTCCACCAAAAGCGGGTTGAAATGAACCCGCGCTGGCGATTGTCGACATAGAATTGGTAACCCCCGCTGCGCAAATATTCCCTGCATTATCCAAACACATATCGAAAACCCTGTCGAAGGATGCGCCGCCGTAATAAGTAGACCATTGACGGGTGCCGCTCGATGAAAACCTGGCAATAAATGCATCACCTGCATCTATTCCACTGCCGCCTGCATAGTTTGGCTGAAACGCACCAGCCGTAGAAATTCCTGTTGTTGAATGCGTCCATCCCGCGAGGTAAATATTACCGCCTGCGTCGGTTTTTAATGAATGAAGATATTCTACCGATTCACCACCCATATAAGTCCCCCAGATGCGGGAACCCGTTGGAGAAAACTTACTGATAAAACAATCTGCGCCCGCTGCCTTCACAGGTTGATGTGTACCAGCAGTTGCAATACCGTCCAAAGACTCTGTTATTCCTCCAAACACGATATTATTCGACGCATCGGTGGTTACGGTATAAATATCTTCTGCGCGTGTACCACCATAATAAGTTACCCAAAGTCGTGTGCCATTCGCCTGGAACTTACCGATCACCCCGTCCGAAAATCCGGCAATGGTTGACTGATAGGCACCCGTTGTAGCAAGCACTGCATTATTATTTGATCCACCCCCAATGATGATATTTCCAATATTGTCCTTCGCGATGGAATAGCTCCAGTCACTAATAACGCCTCCGTAATAGGTGCCCCATACCAGGTCGGGTGTAGGATCAATCACGAGGGTTTTAGTATGGTCGTAATCAGGAATATTGAAGCCATAACTATTACTTCCAAGCGATTTATATTTTACCTGGACTGTTTTATGCTGTTGCAGTTCATGCAGGTTGATAACCGTCTCTTTGCTAAGTAGGTAACTTGCCGGTATACGTTCCGTAATTTGATTATGACTTAAGCCAAGTACGATCGTATTGTTTGCCAACCTGCTTGTAGCACCGTTATACTTTATTTTAATGCTATTACTATTCCCCCCAGGCCTTACAATAAAATAATATTCAAATCTGCTTTGTCCCAATAGTTCACCCGTTTCAAAAACCAGATCGATATCCTTATAAATTTCCCTGTATGTAATTTTTTGGTAGTGCTGTACTCTTATACCCTGTTCAGATCCCGGGCTATGATAAATAATATAATCAGCAGCCGGTTGTCCCGGAATTATCTCCGGTAAAGGATTAGCTCCAACCAAACTAATATCAACGCGATGAAATTGGTATTGTACGGGTTCAGGCTTTGTTCGTTCGCCAACATGATTGGATCGATTCGCAGCATGCTTTTGATATTTAGCATCTGCGGTGTAGGTATCATAACTAAAGCCATTGGATCGCAGGACTACGTTCATCCCCTGGCTTGGAAGTATATACTTGACATTTAAATTCGGTCGATGTTGCTGATCATATACCTGGCCCTTGTTTTCAATAAAACCAAATGATCCGATAGATGTTGGAGTGGTCGAAGTGCTTCCCGGCTTTACCTGGGCAGATGCAATCAACTGGCCTATAAAAAGGAAAAGGCAGGAAAAAAAGATGCGGAATAAAATATTTGTTTTCGGGTATAGCAACGCTGCAAAACAGTTTTGTTTTAAAATAGGCGGATAGAATATCGGCTGAAATTGGAAAACGGCTTATAGCACGGAGGTATCGGACTGTGGGCAGCGGGCACATTGCCTTGATTGCACTCCAAATATAGTTGGTTTAGGCGGCACTGTTGGGTTTGACATCCCTACAATCATGCAAACAAGGCAATTGTGGAAAACAGGCAGGGTTTCTTTTTGCCATACCACTTTCCTTAGTCCCAGTTCTGAAAGCCACCCTCTGTTAACGGAGCGAATAGCACAATATCGGGTAAAGAGTGAAGGCTTAAGTAGATGATTTTCAGACTACTCTCCCATCTATTTACTCTTTTACTTTGTTCTCGCACGAACGTACTTTACGTCTCCGGGAGTTACAGCCACAGCTTTATTGCCGAAACTATTTCGGATATAGGTTAGCACATCGGCAATCTGCTGGTCGGATAAATGGTTGTGTGGTGCCATTACATTAGAATAGATCTCGCCATCTATCTCTTCGTGCGTGTTCATCCCTTTTAAAATGATGCGGATAAGTTTTGTTTTACTACCAAGCACATGCGTGGTTTTTTGCAATGGAGGATTCAGACTCGGTACACCTCCCCCATCTGCCTGGTGACAGGTGGCGCAATAAACCTTATACACTTTCTTCCCTCTTTCCATAGTTGCTTTGTCGATCGGCGACGAAGTATTAAAAGCCATCAGCAACACTACCACCACCGGAACAAGCAGGATGATCTTCTTCATCTGTAACTACTTTTTATAAGCGATTCTATAAATCTTACCCCTTACGTCATCACTCACATACAATGCGCCATCGGGACCCTGGGCCAGTCCGCATGGGCGGTGCTTGGCTTCGCGGGGCGACATCACCGTTTCTACACCGGCAAAACCATCCGCAAATATTTCCCACGGCCCACTTGGTTTACCATTTTTAAAAGGAACAAATGCCACATAAAATCCTTCCTGTTTTTCGGGTGATCGGTTCCAGGAACCATGGAATGCCACAAAAGCTCCGTGCTTATATTTTTCCGGAAACATATCGCCGGTATAAAATAGAAGGGCATTGGGCGCTACGTGTGCAGGGAAGGCGACGACCGGTTGCTCCATTCCTTCACACCGCCCTGTTTTTTTTCCATCACCACCATATTCAGGTGCCAGCACCTTTTTATTTTCCACCAGGTCAAAATAGCAATATGGCCATCCGCAGTTGGCGCCTTTTTTTACCATGAACATTTCTTCTGAAGGCCTGATGGCATTTTGCTGTGCTGTAAAATATTCCGGGAACATATCCAGTTGATCACGGCCGTGCTGTACTACAAACAATTCATTTATCTCGGTATTCCAGTCAAGTCCCACCACATTGCGCAAGCCCGTTGCATAGCGGACGCCCTGGCCATATGACTGGTTTAGTTTGTCGGCCCTGAATTGCCAGATACCCGCAGCCGAATCAAGAATCGGGCATGGGTCTTTTCCTTTGGAACCCGGGCTACGTTCCACTACCTGGCAGGAATTGGAAGGTGCCCCAATGTTTACATATATATTTCCTTTATCGTCCAATACCAGCGATTTGGTATTGTGCTGCTGGCGGTTGAGCAGGCCGGTGATAATTTTTTCAGGCGAATCGGGATTGATCACTTCGTCATTCTCATCCAGCTTATACCTGAATACATCGTCATCAGATGAAGCATACAGGTAGCCATCTTTTATTGTGATCCCCGTACCGGCATAATTGCAAAAACTCTTAATGTTGTCCACCCTGCCGTCGCCATTGGCATCCTTTAAACGAAGTATTCCCTTTCCATTTACCAGTCTACTCAATTTTATGTACAGCAAACCTTTCTTTGACGCCACAATATGCCGGGCCCGTCCCAGGCTATCTGCAAAGGCTACTGCACTAAAGTGGTCTGGAAGCTTTAACCCGGCATTCGCTACTTCCGGTAAATGCTGATTACTCTTTGATAATAGCAAATCATTCCCGGGGTTCATCATCATTGCTGCGATCAGTAATAAAGCTCCGATTGAATATTTATGCATAGCGTATTTATTATTTCCCTTTTTTATAAAGCGAGATTACAAATTTAATAGTAACACCCTGGTTCCTGATAAGGTTGCGAAAAGCCCTGCTTAAATTAATTTAAAATCAGGTGCTCTTCGATTCCTTCATGGCCACATTATTCAACAATATTAGCAAGCCAAACGCACGCCGAAATTTCACTTTCATCAAAATATTTATGCAAACGACTACGAAATTCATCATTTTTGGATATGTTTCCACGAAAAAAGATGCATGTGACTACTGGCCGCAGTTACACTGCCTGTGATGAAAACTCACAATTGCCGGAATGTTTCAAAAAGTCCCACTTCATAGCGCGATTACCCCGTTTTAATTGATAAAATTTTTTATGCGAACTGGTACAATCCAAAAAATATTGCTCCTGCTATTGACAATTGCTATTTTTTCTTTCCGTCAAACGACACCCCCCTGGCAATCTAAATTCCTAAAAGTAAATAAAGATGGTTCGCTTAATTATGTTCCGGACCAGTATGGCAATATAATTCCAGATTTTAGTCGCGTGGGATACTACAATGGCGACAGGGCCATTCCTGGAATAGCCGTGGTGAAGACGATAAACCCTGCACCAGATGGGAGCAGTGCAGAAATGATACAAGCGGCAATTGATGAAGTAGCCAGGAGATCGGCGGATAAAAATGGATTTAAGGGGGCGATCCTGTTAAAGAAAGGAACTTATAAAATCCCGGAAAATATCCGGATCGAATCCAGCGGCATCGTGCTACGTGGCGAAGGTGAAGCTACGCGCCTTGTAGCCATGTCGAAGAAACAGGTATCGTTGATCTATGTTTCAGGCAAGGGAAGTATCACCGAAATAGAAAATACGCGGGTTACGATTACAGATCAATACGTACCTGTTGGATCGTTTTCCTTCAACGTTACTTCAGCAAAAGGCTACACCAAGGGTGACAGGATAATATTACTACGCCCGGGTACAGATGAATGGATCAAAGACATTAAAATGGACCAGATTGAAGAACGTGAGGGTACCAAACAGTGGCAGGCCAAAGAATACGACCTGCAATTTGAAAGAGTGATCACAAAAGTGGAAGGCAACAAAATATTTATCGACAACCCGGTAGTAATCGCAATGGAATCAAAATATGGTGGTGGCGAAATTTACAAATACAGCTTTAAAGGACGCATCTCCCATGTTGGCATCGAAAACCTGTATTGTGAATCTGAATTTGAAAAAGACACTTCAGAAAATCATGCATGGAACGCGATCACGTTCAACAGGGTCGAACAGGGATGGATAAGAAATGTAACAGCAAGATATTTTGGATATAGCTGCGTAAACCTGGAAGCACCTGCGAAAAATATTTCTGTACTTAACAGTAATTGTTATGATGCAAAGTCACTGATTACGGGTAGCAGGAGGTATTCATTTAATAACAATGGTCAACTCAATCTATTTGTAAATTGCCGCACTACAGAAGGGCGCCATGATTATGTAACCGGCGCAAAAACCTGCGGTCCGAATGTATTCTACAATTGCACTGCAGCAAAAACACATGGCGATATTGGCCCGCATCATCGATGGTCAACAGGGACTTTGTACGACAACATTGTTACCGATGGAGAAATAAATGTTCAGGATCGTGGCAACTGGGGCACGGGCCATGGCTGGGCGGGGGTAACACAGGTGATTTGGAATTGCACCGCGAAAAAAGCAGCTATTCAAAGCCCATGGAGCTCAGGTAAAAATTTTTGCATTGGAATGAAAGGTGAGAAATATGCAGGGCGACTCGCAGGCAGGCCCGATGGTGAGTGGGAAGGCCAAAACCAGGATGGGTTGCAACCCTCATCATTGTATGTTGCCCAGTTAAAAGCGCGGAATGCGAAGCCTCCGTTGTAGCCTAAGCTTTCGATATTGCCCTATTCGTCGTGCCCTTCGTGGTACGTCGTGTTCGTCGTGAGGCACCTTTATTTCGCGAAGGTTGGGCACCACAACGAACACGACGTACCACAAAGGACACGACGTTAGCATGTTTGCATTAATCACCGTATACGTCCAGCTATTTTATCCTTTCAAAATCTACAGCAAATCCATTCATCTCTTCGCTACTGAGCATCTTACCGGAATGAATGAGAATCCGGTAACGAAATGTTGCCGTTTGCCCCGGCTGTAAAGTGAAATTGAGTTCTTCTTTACCCTTGCTGAAAATCTTTCTTCCGAGAGGATTAATTGCAAACAGGCCATATCCGCGTGCGTGCCAGTAAGCGGGATAACCAATATTAGCGGGATGATCAATGATACCAATCGTTATATCTTTACTATCCTTCTTTCCTGTAAGCATCACCCATTTCCCTTTGCTTCCCCATACTGAATCGCCTATCAATCCTTCACTGCTATAATACATACCGGTTACCGCTGTAGCGTTGAGAGATGGTTGTGAGGTTACATTTCCCTTTTCATCTACGTAACCGCTTTTCTCCTTCGAAGGCTGCTCCAGCTCCCTGGCCACCCTAATAGCAAACATGCCGTCTTTCACATCTTTGAAAACAACGGCGGTATCGCTAGCAGTTAATGTAGTGGTCCGGTCAATTATAAAATAGTTGCCTTTAACAGTAAATGCGAAAGTCGTGTGTTCGTTTAGTAAAATTTTATTACCCGGTGTTACCCAAATTGCCGATGTAGAAAGGGTAGCTTTATTACCGTCTGTCGTCTTTCCAGTAATCGCTTTGTGAACAATCGTACCATAATGGTTTCTTTTTTCGGGTGCAATCGCCGTTGAATTATTCCAGAAATCAAGTCCATTTACTGATTCATAATTAAACCAGATGCCCGTGTGGTGGGGATGATCCGTCCTCTCCCCTGCAACCATCCGGATTGGATAACCGCGGGTAACCGTTACTCCGTCCACTGTATTGACGGGAAAAAGTATCGCCTTCCTGCTGGAATCGTAATAACAATACGCAGTGAGGAGCTTATTGTTGAATAAAATATCTACCTGGTTCTCATCCTTTCTTTCGACTATCTCAAAACCCTTTAGCTGGGCTGCGGAAAACAGGAACTGTGCAATCAAAAAGAATAATAGGATCAGTTTTTTCATAACAAATCAGTTAGCAGTGAGAGAGCGAGAAACAGAGCGGGAGCGAAGGAAAGGCTCGAAGCTCGCAGCTCAGTACTTAAAAACCTTCCCATTGGCAACTACCTCCTGCCTCTTTTTATCAAATACAACTTTAGCTCCTGTACGTGCAGCTGCATTGGTCATTATCGTGGCGATGGAATGATTATATCCAGCCTCTACGGGCGCATTGGGCTGCTTACGGCTCCTGATACATTCCATCCAGTTGCGAATGTGACTGGAAGTGAGTTGATCGCCGCCGGTATTAGCAGAGGCAACGACAGGTTCTGCTACAGCAAGCGTTTGCTCGGGTAATAAGTTTGGCTGCATATTCATTTCATCCGCAAATCTTTTTGAAAGCCCACCCTTTGGAGAAACCATATTGGTAATAAGATTCAACTCGCCTCCATTTGAATAATAAATTTCGGACGGCTTTTCATCACCATTATGCATACGCGAAGAAAATATCACCTGGAAACCAGTTGCAGGATCGTCGGCAGGACCATAATCAAATACAGCGGTCATTGTATCCCAATTTTTTCTTCCATCCTTCCAAGCATAAATTCCCCCATTGGCCACCACCGATCTTGGATGCTCCATGCCCGTGAACCAATGCACAGTGTCAATCTGGTGACTCATCCATTGCCCCGGCATGCCGGAAGAGTAAGGCCAGAATAAACGATACTCCAGGTATTTTCGCACATCGAAACTATCCTTTGGCCTGTTCATCAGGTATCTTTTCCAATCGGTATCTTCTTCTTTCAACAGGCCCAATAATGCTGGTCTGCGCCAACGGCCGGGTTGGTTTACGTTCCAGGTAAGTTCTACCATTGTAACAGGTCCGAACTTACCGGAGCGGATAAAATCGTTGGCTGCATGATAGTTGACACCACTCCTTCGTTGCGATCCTATCTGCACAATCCTGTCGGTTGCCCGCACTGCTTTCAATGCTGCACGATTGTCCTCCATTGTTTCTGCAAATGGTTTTTCTACATATGCATCACACCCAGCCTTAACGGCTTCGATGGTATGAAGTGCATGCTGAAAATCTGCAGTGCTGATGAAAACCGCGTCCACCAGTTTTTTATCATACATCTCCTCGTTGTTACGGCAAATGCTGATGTCATGCCCCATTTTTTCTTTCCACATCGCTGCTCCCTCTTCCCTCCTAGCCTTCCAGATATCCGACACAGCCACCAGGTCGAAATTCAATTCCTTATAATGGTTCATAAAACATGGAAGCTGTGTAGCCTTATGCCTGTCGGCAAAACCAACCACGCCGACTCTCACCCGATCATTAGCGCCGATGATACGGTTGTAACTGCTGGCACTAAATGCAGAGGCACCAAGGAAAATCCCACCTCCTGTGATAGCTGTCTTTTTAATAAATTCTCTGCGTGATTGTGGCATAACTTTTATTTTTAGATAATAGTGAAAGAGATAATAGATAATAGTTTTTTTAGGCTGATTATTTCTTAGGTCTTTGATATAGTTTTAAATAACAGGTTTTAACAACTATTATCTATTCACTATTATCTATTATCCAATTCACTATTACCTATTTTTCAAAACTTTGATTTTGATGCTCCGATACGATACAGTATTGCCATGATCCTGCAAAAGGATATGTCCTTTTGGGGCTTCGCCAAAATTTTTCCAAATCACATACTTACTTATTGCTACAAGGTCTTTATACTCTTTGGAGCCTCGTATATATTCCAGCACTTTTACACCGTTGAGATAATGTTCCACCTTATTATCGGGATAAACTATTACACGCCCAAAATTCCAGGCGCCGATGGGCCGTAAAAATCTTTTTTGTTTATCGGCTTTTATAAGATCGTATAGTGAAGCAAGGGTGCGATTACCATCGCGACCTAGTTTTGCATCAGGATGCAATGTGTCGTCCAGCACCTGGTATTCCAACCCGATGGCAGAGCCCTGGCTTTTTTCTTCCAGCGTCACAAAATATTTTACACCACTATTGGCACCGGGCGTCAACTTAAATTCGAATGACAGATCGAATGCTGCGTATTGATCAGTGGTTACAATGTCGCCGCCATTGAGCGATTCCTTACCATCCGAACCAATAACGCTTATCGCTGCGTCGGTTATCGCCCAACCCTGTGCGGGAAAGCGAGTCCCTTTGGCAGACTTCCACCCTTTGCTGGTTTTACCGTCGAATAATAAACGCCAGCCATCTTTCTTTTCATAGGCAGTTAAATAATTGGGAACAAAATTGGCAACGTATACATTGGGAGGAAATGCAGTTGGCTTCAGGTTAGTAGTTTTAATACGGATGTTTTTGAAACAAACTTTTTTACCGGCATGATCCGCCGATTTAATTGCATGCACCTGCAGACCGATAAACCCTTGCGCATCCAGCGTGTCAACTACATAGGCGGTAGCCACACCATTTACCCAGGTTTTCATTTCATTGCCGATACATTCGATCCTGAAGTGATTGTATTCACCTTTCTTATAAACATTTTGGGCAGGCGCATTCAACTGCATTGGATAAAGCCAGTCTCTTCTTCCTTCATCGTAAATACCACCTGTCCACCTACGGGGAGTCGGATCTACTTCGCACTGACGTCCATACACACGACCCTCCCCATCAAAAGCAGAAGGATCATAATGGCTTCTCGTTTGAATTCCCGCATTTCCTTCTTCATCCTCCACCCATATATCTGCTTCTAAAATAAAATCACCGTATTCTTTTTCGGTAACTAAAAACGTATTGCGGGAGTTAAGCACGGTGGTCCCAACGATCACACCATTTTCCACCTTGTATTCAGCCGTGCCTGCTACGCGCTTCCACCCGGTAAGATCTTTTCCGTTGAACAGGTTTTGCCATCCTTTCTCTGTGGATTGCGCACCCACAGAAACAGCGAGAATTAATAAACTAAGAACCAGGATACCTTTTGTTTTCGACATGATGATTACCTGTTATAATTATTTTTATAAATCTACTTCTTTAATAAATTTCTACCGCATTTACCATAAAGCGAACTCGCCCACAAGAGTTACAGGGCAATGGATAAAACGTTTGCATGATTTTCTCCATTACTATTCGATCATATTTAAAACAACGGCTTTTTTTCTTTTATTTTCTTAGCCCTGGTTAAGGCTTCCAGGTAATAATAATCAGCATAGCTCAGCGGCACATTCACCTCACTATTCGATGGCCTGGAGCCCACACTATATAAAAGTATAAAACCACTGTTTTTACCAATGGGGGAGCGATAATAATTCGTCAGGGTTTCAATAGCCTTATTGGCTTTCTGTTTATACAACTTCCCATTTTTGCTGTATATGCTCAACTCATAAAGTGCAGATGCAAGAATGGCACCTGCAGATGCATCCCTGTATTCTTTTCCGATATTGGGAGCATCGAAGTCCCACATCGGCACCATGTCCTTTGGCATTTTGGGATGATTTAAAACATATGCAGCTATCTTTTCTGCCTGCTCCAGGTATTTCTTATCCCGGGTAAAACGATAACACATTGTATATCCATACAGGCCCCACATTTGTCCCCTCGCCCATGCCGACTCATCAGCATATCCCTGGTGTGTCGTTTTCTTCACCACATTTCCCGTGATGGTATCATATTCTACCACATGATAGGAGCTAAAATCAGGTCGAAAGTGATGCTTCATCGTAGTATTGGCATGAGTGACGGCGACTTTATAAAAAGATGAATCACCGCTAAGTTGGGTAGCAGCAAATAACAGTTCCAGGTTCATCATGTTATCAATAATCACGGGATAAGCCCACTTTTCAGTACTATGATCCCAGGAACGCATTGTACCGGTAACAGGTCGGAAGCGGGTGGAAAGCGTTTTCGCAGATTCAATGATCACCTCTTTGTAATGTGCATTTTTGGTCACCATATAGCCCGTACCAAAACTGCAATACACTTTAAAGCCCATATCATGCGTGGTACCATTAGTCTTTTCACGTTCGATGTTGGCTGTAAAACTTTCTGCCCTTTGTTTCCATTCATTCTTTTTGTTGAATTCATAGATATACCAAAGCACTCCCGGAAAGAAACCGCTGGTCCAGTCCCTGGAACCTACAGCTTTCAATACGCCCGTAGAATCGAGTGCCCTGGGAGATACAAGCTCCGGCTTATCGAGCCTGATCTTTTTTAGTTCCGCGATCATTACCAGTGACTGCTTTTCGGCATCATCAAACACGTTGGACAATTTTACATTCTGCGAAAAACTCAACGATATTGAACTACACAATACCGTAAGCATCATTATTCGGATCATTTGCTTTTATTAAAATCGATGATAAAAAACGAAAATAATTGTTTTGCTGCAGGAGTTGAACTCCATTTGAGCGGATTTAACCTTCTGGAAGTCCGGAATGGTAAAAACTGAAAGAAAAATTGTTATAGGGAATAACAAACGTTGTCTTGTCTTAAAAATTCAGCAAAGCTACCGGGTGCCGAATTTGAGGTAAAGTCCCAGTTCCCCGATAAAAATAATATCGTCGAAGCGCATATTTAAATAGTCCCGTCCCACAAACGTGTGTGCCATAAATCCAACTTCATTCGTGACGGAAGGAGCATATGTAAAATAATTATGCCAGCCCAGGCGGTACTTGTTTTCTCCTGGAAAATTATCAAGATCGCCGAGTATGTATTCGAGTTCGGTTCTAAATCCAAATTGCTGTCGCTTTTCCACGGCAACCGTATTTCCTGCCCGGTTTGAAAGATCTCGAAAGTGCCTCGTCACCCGTTTCGGTTTTTGCGCCCATTGAAAGGTGAAAAGTAATCGCGAATTTCCATAATAACTTTCGAGTTCCTTGCTTCGAGATAGCGGACCTCCCAGGTCCAGTTCCTGCTGTAAGCCAAAACTGGTAAGCATAATACTTTTTTCAGTTGAACTTCTACCAATATTCAATAAGAATTTTAAATAATTGGTACTGAAATCTCCAGCGCGGTAATTATTGCGCTGTACAGGATTGTCAATAAAAAAAGAATCAGCCTGGCCGTTGGAATAATGATGTAATTGAAATGTAGTCCATGCCAGCGTTGTCTGTTCTTTCTTTAGTGCAGCCAGGCTGGTGAAAAGAAAATCCAATCCCAAACCAAACTTATTATTGAAGGGCAGTAGCGGGTTCGAATCATCCCTTGTAAGCCTGCTCGCCAGGTTTGCATCCAGTGTAAAACGCATGCGTTGCAAAAAGGGATTGGAATAAAACTTACCCTGGTAAATTGTGAACCGGTACGCAAAATTACTTTGCAGCCAGTATCCATCTTTTCCTTCCCCATCTTGAAGGTCCACCTGCCGATCAACTATTGGTTGGATAATGGGAAAGGCCAGGTACATAATGGGGTCATGATAACGTAGTATGTCGTGGTAGCGATCCATACCGTAGCCCGGATCAGCATCAGGGAGCGAATCGGTTGACCAAATATACCGCTGGGCTTTAGTAGTAAGGACACAAAGTAAAATGAGGACGGATAGAATTCCTTTCTTCATACCCCTGAATTTTGGCATCGTAGTCTGAGTTGTACGGAAGATGTACAATTCAGATGCCAATCAGCCCTGCCTGGGTTAAATTCAAACGGCAAATCTATAATTCCAGGCTCTTCCGTAAGTGATCTGCATTTAAAACCCGCACCTATAAACGAATTTCGAGGAAGCCTTTTTAGAATATTAAGCATCCGTAGTTTACAATTTGTCACGCTGCTGGTGCTGCTCCATGTTTTCTTCCTCAACAGGATCTGTGCTACCGGGGGGAAAGATTTTCTTGCGGTCCCTCCTGTTTTTAATTGCCAGCAATGCTATGATCATGATGGCAATTGCAATAATAATTATAAACGCAGTTTGCCGATCCATGGGAATGTTTTTTGCTTTTCAAAAGTTTAATTTCATTGAGAACTTCTAATAGAATAACTAATTTCTATCCTTTTCCCGCACCAGCTTTCCTTCCAGTTCTTCCAGCGAAATCCCTTTGGTTTCTGGCACTTTCCAAATTACCCATAGCAGTTGTAGTACCATCATGCCCGCGAAAAACGCGAAGATGGGCCATGGATTATCTTTAAAAATTCCATTTTGGGCATCCAAAAAAACGGGGGTAAGTAATGTAATCAACGCAGCAAATATCCAATGCACGCTGGCACCAAATGATTGACCAATGGCTCTTACTTTGTTGGGAAAAATCTCAGCGATAAAAACCCAGATCACTGCACCCTGGCCAATGGCATGTGCCGCAATAAACATTAACAGGAATGTCATGAGTATACCTGCACCGGCACCGCTGGAAAAGCACCAGGCAACAGCAGCAAGACTGATAATGTACCCCAGTGATCCAATGATCAATAAAGTTTTTCTTCCAATGCGATCAATCAGGTATAAGCCCACAAAAGTGAACACCAGGTTGGTTCCGCCCAGCGCAATAGAGTTGGCCAAAGAATCCTTAGCTGCAAGGCCCGCTCTTTCGAGTATTTCAGGAGCATAGTACAGGATGAAATTTATGCCGGAAAGCTGGTTGAAGAAAGCTATCATAAATGCCAACCATACTATTGTATTATATTTTTTGCTGAAGATGTTTGCTTTTTCACTGTTTGCCGTTTCATGCCGATAACTTTTTTCGATGGACTCCACTTCTGCTTGCGCATCAGGGTTTCCCAAATCTGAAAGGATTGCCCGGGCCCTTGCCTTATCGTTCCTGTTTGTTATCAACCAACGTGGGCTTTCGGGTACACCAATCACCAGTATAGAATAAATAAGTGCCGGCACCGCCATCACGCCCAGCATCCAACGCCAGTCGTTCTCCCCTCCCATTCCCTGCAGGAAATAATTGGAAAGAAATGCCACCAGTATGCCGAATACAATGTTGAATTGATAAAGGGCTACCAGCCTACCCCGATTGAAACGAGTAGATATTTCAGAGATATAAGTGGGAGCGGCAACGGAGGAAACCCCGATGCCCAATCCACCAAGGAAACGAAAAAGTGAAAATGTGTAAGGATCCGGAGCCAGGGCAGTGCCAATAGCGGAGACACTGAACAACACGCCAATCCAGATCAACACTTTTTTACGACCCCACCTTTGTGTAGGGATACCGCCGAAGATGGCACCAATCACCGTTCCCCATAGTGCCATCGACATAATGAAAAAACCATGAAACAAAGGCGTTGTATTCCAAAGTTCCTTGATTGGTAAATTGGCCCCAGAGATGACGACGGTATCAAATCCGAATATAAATCCTGCCAGTGCAGCGGTCAATGCAATTCGGATAAGGTAGCCGGATGATTTTACCTGGGCTGGTTGTGTAGTTCCCTCTTCTGTCTTCGACTCATTTATAAACATGGTATAGTTTTTTTGTGAGTGCGTATTTATGAAAGGGAACGGGTCAGGCAATTATTTAGCAAACATCTGCTACTATTATGCTGGCGGTAATCGCTGCCTGTCGTGCAATATCAAATAAATCTGCAGTATTTTGGTGTAAATAAAAATGTTTTTTTAGTCCTGCAAACCTTTGAGGTAAGCAGGATAATCTGCTTTCATTAGTAATTCGTCTGCTTTCCGTTTCTCTAAAATTTCGTCACGCATGCCGGGCCGGTCTGCCATACTTTCAACCCTTTTCTTTAATTCTTCCAAATGGATATCCCTGCAATAAATAGGCGAACCGGGCTGTTGCTTCCATGACTGAGCAATATCACCAACATCATACGGATCAAACCCTAGTTCTTCTACCAATGTGAAAACAGTTTTCTTTGATTTAATACTATCCCCTGAAATCGCGATGGCGATGCGGTTCCTGTCGCCCTGGGGTCTACCAAAATCTTTAATACTTGTAGCAAGAATGGAGTTAAATACTTTAACGACAGCAACGCCTAAATGCATTTGTACCCACAAACTGTCAATCCCGATTTGTTCAAGTGCCGGGATGGCTCCATCTCGGAGACCTGGATAATAATTACCTGTATCTATGACCACTGTGTCGCCCGGGATATCTTCAAACAGTTTTTTGGGAAGATCCGCGATACTTTTTTGAGGGATCGAAACTATGATTACGTCTTTATATTTTGTTGCGCCCTCTATACTGACTGGCTCTGCTCCTATATTCTCAACCACCTGCTTCAGGGATGCAGGTCCTCGGGAATTAGCAATAGAAACTGTATGTCCGCATGTAACAAGGCGAGATGCCAGGCACCGCCCCATTTCGCCGGCGCCGATAATACCAATTTTCATAATTGTATGTTGAATATAATTAGTGAGTTCTGAAAAGCTGTTACCTGTTCATTGGCGAACACTTTCCTGCTGCATTAGATCGTGCTCATCAATTCGATGACTTTTTGCTTAATAAAGATTCTAACTTTTTCAATTTAAATGTCCAGAATTTGTCGAAGTAGGAAATCCATGCCTGAAGTTGTTCGAACCCGTCTTTTTTCAGTGTACAGTAACGTTCGCGGCCGATGTCGTGGATTGAAATAAACCCAGCGTTATAGAGGATCTTAATATGCTTCGACACCGCAGGTCGGCTCATATCGAAATTATCGGCGAGTGAGTTGATGGTAAGACTATCTTCAGAAAGCAGCATCAACATTTTTCTCCTACTCGGATCGCCGATCACCTGGAATACATCAAGCGTTGAGGGTGCCATGGGGAGTAGCATTTAAAAGTTCATTGATTTTGTGCAGTTTTTCGAGCCAGCCCTTCGTCAATCCCTGATAAAATTTCAGGTTTTCTTCTTTAGCGAATCCGCTATGCTCAAGGAAAAGGGTTGTACCCTGTTCGTGCGGTTCGAGCTTCCACACCACTAACGAATCAAGCGAAATCTCTCCGTTGCCAGGACCGCTTTTCCATGAATACACAAGTTTTCGGAATGGCACAATCTCCAATACCGTGCAATAAAAAATCCCATCAAAATCAAGACTGGGAATTGCATCTGTCTGAAATTGAAAATTTGCTCCAACAACCGGCTGAAAGTTATTCTTCATGAGCCATAGCTCCATCAACTCAGGCTGGGTAAGGTATCCCCAGACCGTTTCAGGCGGATGAGGAAATGTAAAGCTGTGTTTAATACTCTTTGTCATAATAGGTAACTTTTAAGTTACACAAATATAGGTAACTTTTGAGTTACGCAAATTTTTTTATCCGGTTTAATTTGCCTGGCACCTAATGATCTGTTGAACATGTACTTTGTAATAACTGTAGTGACAGCAATTTTCACAAAACATAATATCAGTTCGGAAAAATGCAAGATGCAGCGGAGCGTGTAATGCCTACTTTATACATTTTGTATTACGCGTACTCTTACGCTTTCTTACCTGTGGTATTTAAAATTCTCATCCGGTAAGCATTCATGGCGGTAATTCCAAGCTTTCGTATTAGCCGGTAATTTACCAGTACCCCAACAGGTGCACCGATTACCGGTATTAGCTGCGCCATCTTGGCAAGGTCGATATAATCGCGGTATTCCTGTTGAAAGTTCCTCCATTCAAACTGATGGATATCGTCTGGTAGTTCACGTGATCGCTCGTCCCAATCAGTCATTTTATGGTATACATTCTTTCGGTGTACATCACTTGAAAATGCAAGTTCGAAAATATGGAGTATGTACAATCGTTCTTTATAATTATTTACATCAAAGCCATATAATACTGCTATATCGAATAACAATTTCATTTTTATTCCAATCAATATCGGGAAATCTGCAAGGCCCAGCAATATGCCGCCGGCTCCTGTTATGCCACCTTCAATAGCTGCCGTCTTACGATAAAAATCTATTTTTTTCTGAACGGCCTCCTCGCGATTACGAAGACTTGCATCCCGTAAAGTGTCTGCACTGGTATGTGTGGCTCCAAATAATACACCTCGTATCATTTGTTTGATCGCTACTGTTATCGCTTTATGCACTTTCTCGGGTATCCATGTATTGATCTTCGTTTGAATCCGTTTCGAAAGATTATTCAATAAGGATGGTCTCCTTTGCATTTTTCTTTGCCAGGTCTTCAATTCATCGACAACTGATTGTTCGTAGGCATCCATACCAATTCCTTTTTTATGAAGTTAGCATTAGTTCTTGCGAGTGGACTCCGAATTTGCCTGGTGATGCTGAGAATGAAGGAAATAAAAATTCATTTAACCTTACGTCGCCCGTTATCACTCCTAATCTCTGTGCCCACTGGCCCGGTGTTTGTTACACTTACCTAAACAACCTGTATGGCACCCAAACAGCAATTAGAATTGATGGACAAAATCCTACGGGAACTCGACGACCTGAAGAACAGCCAGACATCAGTTTTAAAAAAGATCTCACAGGTGGAGGCTGATAATATCAATCTTGGGGTAGATCTGCTCAATGATGCACTGCCCGGCATACACGAAGAAGTGGATGACGCGGTAGAAAAAGTGTCGGCATTACTTGACAGCTTTAAGGAACATCGTGATAAGTACGCGCAGGAAAACCAGCAATACCTTGTAGAAACGCCTTGAGAAAGCAAATCGCACAATCTGTGAAAGTATTACTCAGGCGACATTCGGGGAATTCCTTTCCGATAGTCTAAATGCCCCTGGCTTCCCTTTCTGCAAGTGCTCTTGCAATAGCATCTTTATGACCAATAAGCCATGCGGGTAGCTGGGCATCTTCAATCACCCATTGATCGTTATTCCTGATCAACTGAAAATAATAACGTTCACCTCGCTCATCAGCGGTATTACAATCATAACGCTCCTCGCTTCTTTTGCGAAAATTAAATTCCCGAAGACGGCTGTTGACAGGAACCAGGAGTGTAAACTGGATAAGGGTATTATTCATCACCCGGCAAAGTTAAGGCATATTTACCTAGCTCCTGCTTGCCGGCCTGTATGTGTACTAAATCTGGTAAAGATTTTAAATTATCCACAACCAGTTGAATGGTGAAATACAAACTCAATGGCTTTCGTGACATTATCGTTCTCATTATGGACGGGAATAATATATTGCTTAGCAAAGAGTTTTTAGTTTGCGATGTATCCCTAATAAGCGATCGTTTGATCCGGGCATATGGCTTATTAGCGGGAAGGTTATTCCAGGGGAAGAACGTTACGTGCAGAT
>CBFGYO010000030.1:0-31414 GCA_965652975.1 uncultured Chitinophagaceae bacterium
TAAAAGATAAAAGTTGGGCTCTTAGCCAACTTTTATCTTTTAACTTTTATCTTTTATCTCTCAATCGCCTGGAGAACTTTTTCTTTTATTGAATCAATGGGAATTCGCTCCTGCTCCATGGTATCGCGATAGCGGATAGTAACGGTATTGTCTTCTTTCGTTTGCTGGTCTACGGTTACACAAAAGGGTGTTCCCAAGGCATCCATCCGGCGATAACGTTTACCAATGGTGTCTTTTTCTTCATAAAAGCAATAAAACGATCCTTTGCAATCGTCCATGATCTTACGCGCTATTTCCGGCAATCCATCCTTCTTTACCAGGGGCAAAATAGCCAGTTTGATAGGCGCCAACATTGCCGGCAATTTAAGCACCACCCGATCATCTTTCTTTTCTGCGGTACTCAGATCCTGTTCTTCATATGCCTGGCTGATCACTAACAAAAACATGCGGTCGAGACCGATGGAAGTTTCGATAACATATGGAATATAATTTCCGAATGCCTTACCTGTAGCCGGGTCGATGTCGTTATCGAAATACTGTTGTTTCTTTTTACTGAACTCCTGGTGTTGTTTGAGGTCGAAGTCGGTGCGACTATGAATTCCTTCCACTTCTTTGAAACCTATTGGGAATTCATATTCTATATCGCAAGCTGCATCAGCATAATGTGCGAGTTTCACATGATCGTGAAAACGGTATTTGTCGCGTGGGATGCCCAGGCTTTCATGCCATTTCATCCGTTCCGTTTTCCAGTGTTCATACCATTCTTTTTGTGTGCCGGGACGGATAAAAAATTGCATTTCCATTTGTTCAAACTCCCGCATGCGGAAAATAAACTGGCGGGCAACAATTTCATTGCGAAAAGCTTTTCCTATTTGCGCAATGCCGAAAGGAATCTTCATCCTTCCTGATTTTTGTACGTTCAGGAAATTGACGAAAATACCTTGCGCTGTTTCAGGACGCAGGTATACTTTATTATTTTCCTCTTCTCCATTTTCACTACCCTTTTTGACG
This sequence comes from uncultured Chitinophagaceae bacterium, assembly GCA_965652975.1. Lineage (GTDB taxonomy): Bacteria > Bacteroidota > Bacteroidia > Chitinophagales > Chitinophagaceae > CADEDV01. Next base: position 1,012 of record CBFGYO010000030.1, read on the forward strand.
GGCGTTTCGGCAACGGATCCAAATTCGGTGGCAAACATGAGGTTGAACTGGCGGATATCTGTCCAGTTAGTTGTGCCACTGATCGCGCATTTAATATTTTGTTCGACAATTAGTTTTTTCAATCCTTCAAAGTCGTCGGTTGCGAGCAATTGATCCATGCGATCGATTAGGCCATCGGCTTCATCGAGACGACCGTCGGTACGCATTTGCTCGGCCTGCGCTTCGATCAGGTGATCTACCCTATAGCGTTTTTTGCTGTCTTTATTGTCGATCATCGGGTCGTTGAAGTTATCGACGTGACCCGAAGCTTTCCAGGTGGTTGGGTGCATAAAAATTGCAGCGTCTATACCAACGATATTATCGTTCAGTTGCACCATACTCTTCCACCAGTAGTCCTTAATATTTTTTTTCAGTTCGCTGCCCCATTGCCCATAGTCGTACACCGCCTGCAGTCCATCGTATATTTCGCTGCTGGGGAAAATAAAACCATATTCTTTACAGTGAGAAATGATTGCCTGGAACCTGTTTGGATCGTTTGCCATAAGGCGGCAAAGATAAATCCCCGGTTAGTCCGGGGAAAATGAATTTTGAACCAACGGAAATGCGAATGTGGTGATGTGGAAATGTAAAAATGTGGAAATGCTCCTTCATGCGATATGTCCAATTTTTAATTGAATATTTTGAGGTTTCCTGTATTCCATTTTCACATTTCCACATCTTCACATTACACTTTGGTCGGTTTTTCTTCCTTCGGTTCTGCAGGAACTTCAATTACCGTTTTAGTTTCCTCCGGCTGTTTCTGTATAGATTTTTCAGATTCCACTTCAATCTGCTGTACCCACACCGCATAATTGTTTGGATAAATTTGAGAACCTTTATGCACTGCATACTCTCGAGTGAAAGCCGCTCCAAAGAAGAGGATCATGGAAGAATAATACACCCACAATAATACCACGATAATCGAACCGGTTGCACCGTAAGCCGTGGTCATCAGGCTATGACCCAGGTAATAACTGATCACGAACTTACCAGTCATAAATAGCAGGGCCGTTACACTGGCACCTACCAGTACATGCTTCCATTCCACCTTCGCATCGGGCAACACTTTAAAAATTGCACCAAAAATGAAAGTGGTTATTAAAAACGTTAGCAAGATTTTCAGGCCCTGCACCAACAGGCTGGTGACTTCTGGTTTTGTTTCCAGGAAATGATTCACCAGGTAGTCCATACTACCATTAATAACCATCGACACCAGCAGGATGAATCCCAGTGTAATGATCATTGAAAATGAAAGGAGGCGGTTCATGATGAGCTTCAACCAAGCCAGACCTTTGCGTGGTTTGGGTTTCAATCGCCATATATGATTAATAGAGTCCTGTATTTCGCCAAATACACTGGTGGCACCAATCAATAAAACTATGAGGCCGATAATTGTTGCGAAATTGTTACCGGTCGACAAGGTTGCATACCGGATCGTTTCCTGTATATCAACTGCTGCTGAATGGCCTACAAATCCTTCTATTTGTCCGTATACCGCCTCTTCAACCATGGACCTGCTGTAGAAAATATCGCTCACCCAGATGATGATAATTAAAAGCCCGGGCAGCGAGAAGATTGTAAAAAATGCAAGAGCACCGCTGAGTTTTAATACGTTAAAAGCGGACATGTCCACGAGCGTATTCTTAATTATTTTCCAGCTATTATGTGGCGACATGCGCATTTAATGACATACATAGTGCCAAAAAAGGTTGCGAGCTGCGAGCTTCGAGCCTCGAGCCTCGAGCTATGATTCATACCTCTGGCCTGTGGCCTGTAGCTTGTAGCCTGCAGCCTCCCTACAATTTGGGATTACCCCGATGCCGATCAGCATCCCTTATTGATTTCTTTTCAAAATTCTTCTGCAAAGCATCCGTCAGATCCACCCCCGTTTGATTGGCCAGGCATAGCAACACCCATAATACATCCGCCATCTCATCCGCTAAGTTTGAAGCCTCTTCCGTTTTCCTGAAACTCTGGTCTCCGTATGTACGGGCCATGATACGCGCCAACTCTCCCACTTCCTCTGTAAGTATAGCCATATTTGTAAGCTCACTAAAATAACGAACGCCAATTGTTTTTATCCATTCATCTACCTGTTGCTGGGCCTGCATGATCGTCATAACAAAAGTTTTAGAGTATTTTTGCAATATAGCATGATTCTTGTCGTTCTATACGCCCTTAACGGAACCTCCTGCCCCCTGAAAGCTATTTAAAACCATCCTTACTTTTGTCCAGGATGACTTCTTCAACCAGCAGGCATTGCCCCAACGGAAGATTTCAAGATCCTTTACAAAAGCGGGATTAAATATATTCTATGGCATGTCCTGTAACCCGGCGATTCACCGTAATCGTCCTATCCATCCTGCTTTCGTTAACTTTAAAAGCGCAACCCGACAGCGATCCCGGCAAGAATAAACCTTACCGGATACTGACTTCTGGCCGGCAGATAACGGTAAAAAGCACGAAATATATCCGCAATATTATGGTGTGGACCTCCACTGGTCACCGGATAGTTGAACAAAAGGATCTAAACACGTTCTCCTATAGTTTTAGTGCAACGGCAAAAGAAAAAGTATTCTTTGTAATGATCCAGTATGATGGCATGAAACCTTATACGGAGAAAATAGGTGTGAAATAGCGTGGCCTCTATCAGGCTCACTCACGGTCCTTGCTATCAATATAAATGGTAACAGGTCCGTCGTTTAGCAATTCAACTTTCATATCGGCACCGAATACCCCGGTTTTGATATCCTTTGCAAGTGCGAGCTCAAGGCTCTTGATCATACTTTCGTATAGTGGAATCGCAATACCTGGTTTACTGGCACGGATATAAGATGGCCGGTTGCCTTTTTTGGTAGAAGCGTGCAATGTAAACTGGCTTACGAGCAGAATATCGCCCCCAACATCGATCAATGAAAGGTTCATGACGCCCGCCGGATCGTTGAAAATTCTCAGGTTAACGATCTTGCTGCTCAACCACGCGATATCTTCAGCTTCATCCGCGTCTTCAATTCCTATCAAAACAAGCAATCCCTGTTGTATACACGAATGCACATTTCCATCGATGGTAACACTTGCTTTCGACACGCGCTGTATAACCGCCCTCATAATCGTAATTTTGAAGTTTCAAAGATAGGCGCGGTAATACAAAGGCCATAACGGATATTAAAGAACGAAATGATTAACCTGCAGTCCGAAATACAGTTTCAAACTACCCGCAGCGGTGGTAAAGGCGGTCAAAACGTAAACAAAGTCGAGACCGCCGTTATTGGCTCCTGGCCAGTAAATGAGTCCACTCTTTTCAGCGAAGAAGAGAAGAGCCTAATAAAAGAAAAATTGTCCAACCGCATTACAGCTACCGGTATGCTGCAGGTGAAATCCCAATTGCATCGCACACAGCTTTCCAATAAAGAGGAAGTGATCAAAAAAATTAATCAGCTCGTTTATGAAGCGCTGAAAAAGAAAAAAGCACGCATTGCAACAAAAATCAGCAAGGCTGCAGTACAGCGAAGGCTCGAATCCAAAAAAAGGAAAAGCGATATCAAGGCTGGCCGGCAAAAATGGACGGGACCAGATAGTTAAGGAGAGCGAGAAACAGAGCGGGAGCGGGTGAGAGAGCGGGAAGCGAGTGTTAACCCCTCGCTCCCGCTCTGTTTCCCGCTCTGCTGTAACAATCCATTTTGATCATCTAAATTTGTCACCATTACTCCGTGATCAAAAGCATTGTGACCATATTGATTCTTGCAGCAACAGTAGTTGCTACTTCCTATTTTTTTGGAGCCTGCACCAGGAATGATTTTCCCAATACCCACGGGCGCCTGCAAGACATCCCAGAAGGATTTCCGGAACCTGTATACCGTTTTGACGGCAATCCACTAACTGATGAAGGCTTTGAGCTTGGTCGTAAATTATTTTATGACGGGCAACTTTCCATAGATGGCATGCATCCCTGTTCATCCTGCCACCAACAGGTAGCAGCATTTGGAACTTTTGAACATGACCGCAGCCATGGCGTCAACAATACCCACACGCTCCGCAATGCACCAGTACTGTTCAACCTGGCCTGGAATAAAAGTTTTCATTGGGATGGCGAGTTCTCCACCCTCGTTGATGAATCGGTTCATCCAATAACAGGTAGTACGGAAATGGGTGAAACATTCAACAACGTTATTCATAAATTGGAGGAGGACTATAACTACCGGCGTTTATTCAGGCTGGTTTTTAATACTGACAAAATACTGCCCATTCATATCCAGCAGGCTCTGGCCCAGTTTACAGGCTATCTTACTTCAGCCGACTCAAAATACGATCGGTATAAAAAGGGTTTGGCAACTTTTACCACGCAGGAACTTAACGGCTATAATTTATATAAAGCAAATTGTGCCAGTTGCCATCCCGAGCCGTTATTTACTGATTATAATTACAGGAATATTGGTCTGCCGGTAGACCCGCTGCTTAATGATTATGGCCGGATGCGAATTACAGGGCGATCAGAAGATTCGCTGAAGTTTAAAACTCCCACACTCCGCAACGTATATGTTACTTCCAATTACATGCACGATGGACGATTCAATACGCTGGCGCAATGCCTCAATCATTATCGCACAGGTGTGCAGTCGAGTGCTACACTGGATCCTTCGCTCACAAATGGTATTACATTAACAAATACAGAGGCCACGGATCTTGCATTGTTCCTGCGCACACTCACTGATTCTACCTTTTTGAAGGATCCGCGTTTTGCGAAACCCGACTGAGAATGGCTATTACACTTTACGCCTGCTTTTTAAAGTATCCAATGCCTGTTTGAGTGTACCTACTTCCTGCTCGTTCAAAAGAATATCTTCATCCAGCTTTTTCAGTTTTTCTTCCAGGAGCTTCTTTTCATCCTGCAGTGCTTTCAATTTTTTTTCCGACTTGCCTACTGTTTCCTCCTGTTCTTTGATCTGGAGCTCCAGGTGCGCACTTTCAACATGCGGCAATAGTTCGTTAAGGAACTCCTTTGCTTTTTTCTTATCGTCGGAGTCGAAACCACCCATTGCATTCTGGCCGTCTTTATTAATGATCATATATAATGTGGCCGCATCATTCTCTTTCCTGCTTTTGGGTTCTATCTTGATGATAAAGTCAAGACTTTTGTCGCTGATCTCGGTTATATAGGCACCTTTGAATATTCTGAAGCCCTTGTCTTTGTTGAAAACACCTTTTTCTTCTTTACCGCGGTAACCAAGTTTCTCCAATTTTTGAAAAAGCGCGTTTTCTACCGCTTCGGGAGGATATGCATAATCAATAATGAAAGCGGGTTGCTTTTTTTTGTCATATTCAACGTTTCCTTCGTGGGCCTGTGCCAACAACAGGTTGGGGCATAGGAATGCCAGCAATACCGGCAGAAGAATTTTTTTCATGATTCGTCAGTTTTAGTAGTATAAAGATACTGCAACACGAGTATGCGCAGCCGGCACTTTATGGATCGTTTTTGGGATCTTCCTGCTATGGATTCGGTTATTGACGCTTCAACGATTACATTTGCTAAGAAATTTCCAATCCTTTGAGTGGTATACAAAAACTGGCGGGACAAACATTGTGGTATGGCATTCCTACCATCGCAAGGCGTTTTCTCGGCTATATAATGAACCTATCGCTGCCACTCATTTTTGCACAACCAGAGGTTACGGCCGACCTTACACAGGTATACGCCATCATTCCATTCCTCAATGTATTATTTACGTACGGCCTGGAGACAGCATATTTCAGGTTTAGCAGGGATATCGATGCCAACAGGGTATACAGCACCCTGTCGCTGGCATTAATGGGTTCCACCATATTATTCACTGCGCTGCTATTACTTTTTAAGGATAATATTGTTGGCTTTGCCAAACTCGAAGCACATCCTGAATACATCAACTGGATGATCGCCATTATCTTTTTTGACACGATCAGTACGCTTGCTTTTGCGCGCCTGCGACAGGAAAATAGACCAAGACGTTACGCGTTTGCAACGCTTGCTGGTATACTTGTAAATATCCTGGTAGTGGTATTATTTCTTGGAATCATTCCGGCATATGCGAGCAAGAACCCTGCAAGCTTTTGGGGTACCTTTTACAATCCGAAGATCGGCATCGGCTACTACCTAATCGGCAACCTCGCAGGTAGTATACTTACTTTTATATTGCTGCGCAAAGAGTTTCTGCAAATAAGTTTCCGGTTCGATCCTATGCTCTGGAAGAAAGTAATGTACTATGCATATCCCCTTATCATCGTTGGAATGGGTGGGATGGTTAACGATATGCTTAGTCGACTCATTTACCAGCATGTTGTAGACCTTCCGGAACAGCAGGCAAAACATGAGCTCGGTATTTTTGGAAATATCTACCGGCTGGCTGTATTGATAACAATACTGATACAGGCATTTCGTATGGCCGCCGAACCATTCTTTTTTAGCCAGAGCAAAGAAGAAAATGCACCTCGCACTTACGCAAGGATCATGAAGTTCTTCGTTATCGCCTGTTGTTTCATGTTTTTGTTTATCAGCCTTTATATCGATGTATTTGCCTGGTTTTTTGAAGCTATCCGCAAGCCCGCCTGGGTGGAAGGACTACACATTGTACCCCTACTTGCCCTGGGCAATATATTTCTTGGCATCTATTATAACCTTAGCATCTGGTACAAACTGACCAACAAAAATATGACTGGCGCTTTCATTACACTGGGTGGCGCCGCGATAACCATCGCATTGAACCTGCTGCTTATTCCGCGCCTGCATTACCTTGGTGCAGCAATCGCTACATTTTGTTGTTATCTTTTTATGATGATTGCCAGCTACCTATTGGGGCAAAAACATTACCCTGTACCTTATGCCCGGAAGAAATTGCTTGCATACCTGGTGCTCGTACTGCTAATCTATGGCATACACCGAGGCTTAGTAGCATTGTGGGATAACAATTGGTTCAACCTCGCTCTCGCAACAGGCTTCGTCATTTTCTTTACGGTATTTGTCATAAATATCGAACGAAAAGAACTGGAAAGAATGCCCTTTCTTGGGAAGTTCCTGCGGCCGAAAATCACCTGATAAAAATGTTTTTCCAACATGGTGAGAAACGAACAAAAAATTACTTTTAACAGATGATCCTAAGAATTCCACTTTCATTTACTGGTTCCAAAAGCGAGGAAAAACTTTATGCCTTGTTTGACACAGGTAGTACTTACTCCTGTATAAGGGAAGACCTCGCGGAAAAGATCGGCTTGCTTGACCGGTTTCGCCGGTTGCCGGTATTTCAGCACGGCTTCTGCTAATGAATTTCTTAAAGTGGAAAATGGAATGCGTCTCGATTTTGAAATCAACGATGTTCGTCTCAGCGATGAATTTATGGTCGTTCCCTACCTATCAGAAGAAGTAATCATCGGTGTCACAACTATGCAGAAGTGGAGAATAAAACTTGACTATGAGCAGGACACCGTATATGTAGATCCCCGCGTAGCAAAACTTATCCTCAAACCTACAACTTACTCCTTCTTCAAAGTTGCCTAACTTAATCAGGGTTTTAACTCAAAATGTCTTTGCGCCTTTTCGCCCTCCCATTGCGCCTTTGCGTGAAACTCTTCTTCCTAGTATAACTTCACAAACGGATTATTCATCTTCTCAAATCCCACCGTCGTTACCGTACCATGACCGGAATACACTTTTGTATCGTCGGGCAACGTAAAAAACTGGGTCTGGATGCTGTTCACCAGGGTATCATAGTCACCTCCTGGTAAATCCGTGCGCCCGATACTGCCATTGAACAACACATCGCCGCCAATTACAAATCCCCCTTCTTCATGATAAAAAGATACACTACCGGGTGAATGACCTGGTGTAAACAAAATTTGTAATGTGTCGTCACCTATTTTTATAGATTCCCCTTCCCTTAAATAAACCAGGGGGCCATCATAATTGTCAAAGGGCATCTGCCACATAAGACCTGACTGGGGAGCAAAATCCAGGACCGGCTTTTCTTTTTCATGCAGGTGGAGCGGCAGATTCCAGGTATCGTAAATGAATTTATTCCCAAAAACGTGGTCAAGATGGCAATGTGTGTTGAGCAGTAAAAGGGGCCGGAGGCCTTCTTTTTCTATTGTCATCTTTAATCTATCGCGTTCTTCGGGAAAATAACAGCCCGGGTCGATAATGCAGCAGGCGCCTGCTGCGTTATATAAAATATAGGTGTTCTCTTCAACCGGGTTAAAAGTGAATGACTTAACGGTTAACATGGACGGTTTTTTCGTACTTTTAAAAAAGGGATGGTTTCCTGGCGGTAAAGATAACTTACGCGGCCGGGCAAAAAGCTATTTACCGATGGTACAAATCTGTCCTTATTCATCCTAATACCCCGCAATCATTGCGCATAGTTTGCGTGATTTGTGTGAGAAAAAAACCAGTGATCCAACGTTCCCCGGCGTACGTTGGTCAGCATTTGAACGATTATAAGATTATAGAAACAGAAAGCTATCTATGAAGAAAAGAGTATCCAGCCTTATCGCCTGCCTGTCCCTACTGTTTTGTTTTGACCTCCCGGGACAGGTAAGCACGGTCGAATTTGGAAAAAACCGCGTTCAATACCAGAAATTTAATTGGAAGTATTACCAGACCAACAATTTCAATACCTACTTCTCGCAGGACGGACTGGGATTGGGAAAATATGTCGCCCAAATAGCTGAAACAGAGCTGCCCGGTATTGAAGAATTCGTCGAATATGGATTGCAACGACGCGCAAATATAGTTGCTTACAACAATTTCGATGAAATGCAACAGTCCAATATCGGCATGAACATCGACTGGCAAAATACCGGTGGTCTTACCAAACTGGTGAACAACAAGATGCTTGTATATTTTGACGGCAACCACGAAAACCTGAGAAGACAGATACGCCAGGGTATTGCAAAAATACTTGTTGACAATGTGTTGTTTGGTGATGACCTCGGTGAGTTTGCTGCCAACCAGGCATTGCTCGATCTTCCTCAATGGCTCGTGGATGGCTATGTTGAATATGCTGCCGAAAACTGGAGCCCCGCACTTGACGACGACTTACGTTCTGTGCTCTTATCCGGCAAATACAATAATTTTTACCAGTTTGCTTTTGATAAGCCATTATTGGCCGGCCATGGTTTCTGGAAATATATCGCAGATAAATATGGAAAAAACAAGGTAACCTACTTTCTCTACCTGGCCCGCATATACCGCAACCTCAATAATGCTTCACAAAAAGTGGCCAAGAAAAAATTCAAGGACCTGCTGCGCGACTTTATGATGGAAGTGCCACAGAATTATTACAAGGACCTGCGCGCTCGCCGCAATAGTCCTAAAGGTCAGCTTTCGGTAAGTGAAGTAGTAGGTAAAAAAGATTATATCCGTTTCAATGCAAACCCTGTACCCCGCAGTTTTACATATGCCATGGTAGAATTCAAGCAGGGTATCTACTCCGTAGTCCTTATGGAAAACTTTGTTAGCCGCAAAGTGTTGCTAAAATTTGGATCACGTACGAGAGAAGTGGAAAAAAATCCGAATTATCCCATCCTTGCATGGGATGGCAAGGGTACCCGGCTGGCAGTATTATATAGTCATGAAGGGAAATTGAAACTCTTTGTGTATGATGTAGTCAACAGGATCAAGACCATTAAGCAGGAACTGCCGATGTTTGACCAGGTGCAGGACATGAAATACATGCTCGATAATAATACACTCCTCATGAGTGGCATTCGCAGCGGGCAGACAGACATTTTTGTTTACAAGATCGACCGCCAATCCATCGACCAGGTTACGAATGATATTTACGACGACCTGGATCCATCCTTTGTAGCATTTCCAAACAAGACGGGTATAATTTTCGCCAGCAACCGTCCTTCAGCTACCGCAGCCAGCAGCGACGATTCATTACCAGCAAGGCGCTACAATATCTTCCTCGTCGACAACTGGAATAAATCAGATTTTAAACAGATATCGCAGTTAAGCAACCTCCAGTTTGGTAATGCCCGGTTCCCCTCACAATACAATACTTCTCACTTCACATTCGTGAGTGATGAAAATGGTATCAACAACCGATACGCAGGTTTCTTCCGTACAGAAAGAGCGGGACTGGATACGCTTGTATTTATTGGTGATGAAGTATTGCGCAACCCGCCGCCCACCGAGGTGGATAGCGTGCTCAAAGAGTGGAGCAAAACCGATATCGACTCAGTAGGTTTCGTTTCTATTACAAACGATTCGGCCTATACATTCCCGTTGACAAACTACCAAAGCAGCCTGCTTGAAACTCGCGTAGCAGGCGACAACCAGCAGGTGAGTGAGGTAGTAAAGCTTGGTGATGTAAAATTGCTTTATCGCCTGAAAGTCGATGAAAATGCGTTGCGTCGCCGTAATATTTCTGCCCGTCCGACAGAATACATGAAAAAATTGATCGAAGAAGAAAAGAAAGCAATGGGAAGTGTTACCGAGTACACTCCCGGAGCACCGGTTGATACAACAAAAAAACAGCAGGACTTCTTCCAACACGAATTTGGTGAAGAAAAGAAAGATTCGGTAACAACTGGACGTGTAATAGATCCGGTAACAGAAGAGAAACAACCGATATTACGTGATGCCAAATTGTACGAATACAGGCCGCCGAAATATTTTACAGATTATGTAGTGGCCGGATTTAATAATACAGTGATCACATTGAATAAATTCCAGCCCTACGGCGGTGGTGGCGGTCCCATCTATTTATCAAATGGCAATTCATTCAATGGTATCGTGCGGATGGGCACTTCCGACCTGTTTGAAGACTATAAGTTTTCAGGTGGTATACGTCTTGCGTCCAACCTCGTTGACAATGATGTACTGTTCAATTTTACCAACCAGCGGAAGCGTCTTGACTGGGGAGTAACCTATTTCCGTAGCAGCAATAGTATTGCCGTTAGCAAAAACAATGGTACTTTTTCTGCAAAAGAATATGAATCATATTACCTCGCTACTTTCAAATATCCATTTGACAGGGTACGTTCGTTGCGTGCGACAGTGGGGCCGCGTTTCAACAGGATTGTAATTACTTCCGTTGGTCGCGTTTCGCTGGAAGAGCCAGATATTAAAAGCACGTATGCACAAATGAGCCTGGAATATGTGTATGACAATGCGGTAACGCCGGCTACCAATATCTGGCATGGCCTGCGTTATAAAGTGTTTACCGACTTCTTTACGCAAATGAGCAATACAAGCGGTCTTAAGATGAAAGATCGCATGCTGTTCAACGTAGGTTTTGATGCACGGCATTATTTACCTATTCATCGTAACCTGATTTGGGCCGTACGTACTGCCGGTGATTTTTCGTGGGGTGAGCAAAAAGTGGTGTATTATTTAGGTGGCGTCGACAACTGGTTTTCACCGAAATTCAACAATGCAAACCAGCCTGATCCTGCACAGGGTTATGCTTACCAGTCGCTCGCATTAAACCTTCGCGGTTTCCCTCAAAACGTATCAAACGGTAATAATGCATTGGTTATTAATAGTGAAATCAGGGCTCCAATATTTACTACATTCTTCAACAAACCAATAAATAACGCATTTCTTCGCAATTTCCAGCTTGTGCAGTTTTTTGACCTCGGCGCTGCATGGACGGGCGAACCTTGGAATGTGGAAAGGCCAAGCGTGATCTATTCTGAGCCTGGCACACCCGTTACCGTTCGTCTGAAAGCAGGTGGCATCGGACCACTGGCTGGCGGATATGGTTTTGGTGCGCGTAGCACATTACTGGGCTATTTCCTACGTGTAGATGCAGCTTGGGAAATGAACGTATTCTTTAAGGGCAAACCAATGTGGTATTTTGCAATGGGATTTGATTTCTAATAACTATTGTCCCCAATTTAAAGTGAAGTCAGCCTGTTGAATCACTCCTATTAGTTACATTTTAGTCAGGAAACTAAAACGTAACTAATAGGTTTTATAAAAGTGCCTTTATGAGTCCATTGAATGAAGCTTGATCTCAAACTCTGGCATAATGCAACCCCACCACCCCGCTTTTTAATGGCGTGGATTTTATCAATTTAAGGTTGGTTTTGTTTTTTATATTTTGATAGGCTGGTATACCACTTCCCAATAGTACCGGGTTAAGCGTAAGCTGGTATTCATCAATTAAATCGAGTTCCATAAAGGAGTGTGTGAGCCCGGGACTGCCAAATATCACAAGATCTTTACCTGGTTGTTGTTTTAGGTTACTTATTTCTTCGGCAATGTTTTCATTTATAACTAGCGTGTTGTTCCAGTCTGCCTTTTTCATTGTTTTGGAAAACACAATTTTGGTTGCCTTATCTACCCATCGGGCATGTGCCTTACTATTTTCGCTTGCATCGGGATTATCGAGCACTTTAGGCCAGTAGCCTGCCATCAACTCATAGGTTAGCCGGCCATACACTGGCGAGCCAACAGTACCCACTATCCCGTCAGCGTATTGTTGCAATTCACTGTCATAAGAAATCCAGTCCAACCCGCCCTTTGAATCTACAGCAAATCCATCGAGAGATACATGCATAAATAAAACGAGCTTTCGCATAGTACTATTTTTTATTTGTATTTGTATAATTTGAGATTGCTCACCAACATTTCCGTGGAACTACCCTCGCTATAAAAAAGAATTACTAAACTAAAACATAACAAGGGTGAATTTAAGAAATTCCCGGGGCAGCCCGTCATATCACACATAGAAGTCCCCCGAAGAATCGGGGGACTTTGTTTTTGCCGCAAAGCGCTGGCAAATAAACCAACAATCAACCAAGTTTAAAAGTCACTCGCATTACATCACCCTGGCCATTTTTTTTATAGAATAATAAATGATGGTCATGAATACGGCATAGCAACAAATCATTCCCCAGGTAATCAAATGTTCAATAGGTTGAAACACCATGATGCTTATATCGCGGAATAAAGAAAGGGGATTGGTAATTACATCCCAACTGTTAAAACGCATATAGCGACCGATATAAATCCCAAGTGCATTGAGCCACATGATGGGAAATATGAAAAAGATCTCGTGCTGCGTGGGAAAATACCTTCGATATACTTTACCCATTTGCCATACTGATAGAATCCCAAGCACCAATCCCGTCCATGCAAAAGAGAAAATAAGGGTGAGGTCGAACCAACGTGTCGACTCTTCGCGCAGTTGCAGGTGAAACAGGTCAGTAAGGATATAAAATGAATTAGGGATGATAAGTATCCAGGTTCCAAAAACAATAACCAGGATTTTCTTTTTCAACACATCCGAAGGTTTGGCGATAAGCCACTTTGACAATATATAGGGCGTCCACGCCAAAAAAAGATTCCAGGGTAAAAATAGAAACAGGATTTTCCCGGTTATGAGCAAGCGCGCGATTACAAGCACTAAGCCGAAAAGACTGGAAATAACAAGTGTCTTTTCCATATCGTTCCTCGCATAATATAGTTGTCGAAACCAGCGCCGACTCTGCAATGGAGTTTTCATATCAAAATAATTTTGGAATGAAAATGATTAAACCGGTAACCGCTGCAGTGATAGCAGCCACCAGCACCCCGGCTGCAGCGAGGTCTTTTATGTATTTCACACGTGGGTGCTTTTCTGGTGAAAGATGATCCATCATAGCTTCGATGGCTGTATTAAATATTTCTGCACTCCATACGAAGCCTGCCGCCAATGCGAGCATGACCAGCTCGGTAGTCGACACCTTAAAAAATATGGCGGCCATAAACACAAACGCTGTAAAATAGCCATGAATGACAGCGTTATGCTGGGCTGAAAAAAAAGTTTCTATTCCTTCGTACGCAAACTTGACGCTGCGCAGCCTGGCCCTTAATGAAAATGGGCGTGTTTGTTTCATATGATTCATAAAATGTGTTTTAAGCGGCAACTGTTTTTTTATTAATTACCGGGCGCGTGCTTGCTTTCCCGTCTATCATTCTTTTGCAATACATGAATACCTGCCACACTTCACCGTTTTGCTAGAAATACTTTTTCCATTTTTGAAAATCCATAGTGTTGTTTTAAATATGGAGAACCTTTACCATTGAATTCGCCTGGAGAAATACATGACAACTGCCAGTGTAAGGAACAAGCCGATGCTTCCCATCAACAAAGCATAATCCTGCAACTGTAGAATAGTAAACACATAGGAATACAGTAATATCAATACAAATGACAGGAGCATGGAAAGGCGAAATGATCCCAGTAAACTTTTTACAAACCACCCGATAAGACCAATTGTTGCTAGCGCTGCAATGCCATACGCAATATTGAAACCCGTATATTCGGAAATAGATAATAGCAGGGTATAGAAAAGAATCAATGCAAACCCTATTAATGCGTACTGTACCGGGTGCACGGATTTACGATTGGTAGTTTCGATAAGGAAGAATGCAGTAAAGGTGAGCAGGATACAAAGAATGGCATACTTGACGGATCGCATGGTCTTTTGATATCCATTTACCGGGACAAATAAATCCATACCAAATGAAGCTGCGGTAACAGTTACGTCCGAGTGCATTTCTTCGTCGGGAAAAAAGGTACGGAAGCTGTGCGCATTACCCAGCCACTGCTGTGGATATGCCCTTGTATGTGAAAGACTCGTCCAGTTTGCAGTGAAACCTTTAGCGTTAGTATCTGATTGTTGAGGCAGGATATTTCCTGTAAAGCTGGGGTGTGGCCAGGTAGAAGACAGTTTTACAGTGGTGGTTTTACCCACCGGCGTAAACAGTAAACGTTCCGAACCATTCAGGTCAATCACCGTGCTAAAATTCACAGACTGGAGGTCGGCAAAGGATGTTACATTCAGCAATGATCCGAGGCCACCCGCAGATCGATCTTCACCAAAAGATTGGGGGAGCAAGGTAAGGCTGGTATCGTTCCAGTTCAGTTTTATTTCATTGTTCAAACCCTTAACATCCGCAACATGAAACTTTACAAATGCTTCATTCCAGATGATACTGCTTTCAGCTATGTTAAGTAACGACAGCGAAACTTTTTCAAATGTGCCCTCCATTTTCGAACTGGAGGTATATAACATTACTTTATAAATTCCCCGGTGTTTTTCCTGTGGTGTAACGGTGGAAGTAATATTAAGCCTGCTGGGTAAGAAATAGGCGTAATCTTTAACTGTGATTACCTGTTTATTTACATCCGTAGTGGCCTTCCAGTAAGGAAGTACTAGCACCGGTCCCGTTATAATTTGCTTTCCCGCCCACTTGCCACTTACTTCGGCGACGGCTTCCTTCTGCCGGTGTTCACGTTCACGTATTAAATTCTGTACAAAAATTGCAGGTATCAGTAACAGCAGCACCAGGCCGCCGATGATTAATCCTTTGATGAGCAATTTGCTTTTTTGTAAAATGTTGTTGGCTGTAGTGTCCATTTTATTTTTTTGAATTGTTATTTTATCGGGAAGAGGGTTCCTTAATCCATCCAGGTGTCATTACATAACTTGAGTCTACCTCCGTTACTTTATTCCAGAAGTGGAGATATGGTTCCTGTATTACATAGCGATAGCCACCACTACCAAATACACCTAGCTCCATCCGTTGCTTGTGCACAATAGTATTGGTTTGGATTTGCCGGTATCTGTAGGGTGCTTCGTCCCATACTGCGAAACCAACTGAAAACATTACTCCCATTATTATTACGAAGGATAAATAAGTAGCTAACAGTGTGCATAAAACGACCATTATATTCATGAGGTAGCTACTATGCGCACGCACTGTATAAAATAATGTGCATAGAATCGAAATGGGTATGCCACCAAAAATTGTGTCATAAAAATTATTACTCAGCCCCTGGCTTTTGAATTCATAAGGTAGTTCCTGGGCAATTGTAATAGTGAAGAATGCTCCTGCAAGGAATAGTATACAAGCAACCAGGACGACCTTACGAAATATGTTGACTCTTTTCTTCATAACATTTACTGTTACGTTTATTACTTACACACGTGATAGGCGATGCCCTCACAGTTAATTACCGCCGACGGCCAATACAAACAATCGACAGGCTGTTCGCGCCGGATCAACAACAGTATGCTCCGATTCAA
This sequence comes from uncultured Chitinophagaceae bacterium, assembly GCA_965652975.1. Lineage (GTDB taxonomy): Bacteria > Bacteroidota > Bacteroidia > Chitinophagales > Chitinophagaceae > CADEDV01. The sequence continues at coordinate 17,104 of CBFGYO010000030.1, forward strand.
TGGATTGTTGGAGATCTGTCTTTTCCCGGAGGGGAGCTATTACATCATAAGGGTTTGCCAGCCCCAGTTCATACTTCGCCAGTGAAAAACAGAAAAAAATCGCGGCCGGCGCTACCAATAGCATGCTTATGGAAGGCCGCACAGATAAATTTGCTTGTTTCATAGTTCATCGTTTTTGTTGGTTATCGATTCCAGGTAGGTGATTTTTTGGTAACAAATTACCAGTGGTATCATCCCAAGTACACCAAATGAACAATCGATTAGTCTCCACCAGAAAGGAATATCCCGGAAATGCCCGGCTATCAATGCGAATGGAATAATGAGCAGGCATGCATACATCCCAAATTCAATCACCCATTTGTTACGCACCGGGTGTTTGTACGGGCCAATGAAAAGTAGTGCCAGTACAATATGCGCAAAGGCCAGCCAGTCGTAACCATAGAACAGGAAAGGATATTGCTGCCCCGTTTCTCGCACACCACGGTACACCTGGTTGAGAAAAATACGGATGCTGCTATCAGCCGGGAAAAAACGAATGAGGCGCGAGAGTTCCCATTCTGCAGGAATAGCTGTGATGCCGCTTACCATTAAGGCAATCATAAAGAAGAGTATCCATGCCCTGATAGCTTTAGTTAATTTTTCCATTTTAAAAGTGCTTTGCATTTCAAAGTGTTTAAGCAAAAAAAATTATTTCATATTCCGGATCATTGTTTCCAATGCAGCGATGTGTTCATTGAATGCTTTTTCACCCGATTTGGTAACTGCATAAGTTGTGTTCGTTTTTTTCCCAACAAATCCTTTGTGCACTTTGATATATCCGTTCTCCTCCAGGTTTACCAGGTGGGTGGCGAGGTTGCCATCGGTAACTTCCAGCATTTGCTTGAGGTCGTTGAAATTAACCTCCTCGTTTACCACGAGGATGCTCATCACCCCCAGCCTGATGCGGTTGTCGAATACCTTATTTAAACCTGTAATCGGATTTTTCACAATTGTTCCAGTTTGCTGATCGATTTTAATTGCGTTCGTATTTCATCCACATTACGATACCATATACGATGTGCATTACTCCAAAACCCAGTGCCCAAAAATAAAGGCCCTTTCCTATCCAAAGCATATTAATTAATCCCAGCACTATTTCGCAATAGCCGAGATAACGAATATCAGTAAGCGTGTATTTGCTGGCGTTTACAAGGGCAAGACCATAGAAAATAAGACATGCTGGTGCTACAAACATCCATTGATCGTAAGAAAGCATTCCCCAGATAAAAAGCCCACCGGCAGCCAGGGGTATCAACATGTTCCAGAATAATCGACGGGATGTGTAATTCCAAAGGGAGTTGCCCTGCGTGCGAGCCCTTCGCCACGTGAAATAAAATGCAGATAGAAAAGCGGCGGCAAATACGCCGGCCGCCAACAGAATAAGTCGCCATTTGAGATCAGCGAATGCAGTGTTGATGAAGTAACCCCTTTCGTCATACAGGTCATAATACTCCTTGAAAATACTGTACCGGGCAATGGCTGCACCTGCGAGGGCGCACAATCCGGCGGCAACACCGCTGAAACCGCTTAATGAGATAAAACGGCTTGACCGTTCCATCATACGCCTGATATCCTTTACTTCCTGGAGGGAGTCGACTGGTTGGTTTTGTTGGCTCATAAAAAGCACTTTGAATTACAAAGTAAGCAATGGTTTTCCATATTTCCAAATCACTTTGTAAATATTTAACGCTAACCACCCTGATGATATAAAAGATAAAAGTTAAAAGGTAAAAGTTGTACCAGGTTGAAGTCTCCGACTGGATACGGCTTGGAAACTCCGCCCAAAGGCCACTTTTATCTATTAGTTTTTATCTTTTATCTCATTTGGTACGGATTACTGTTCCTATTATTTAGGGAAATGCACTTATTTCGTAGATGGTTTCGACGACACTGGCCATTAAACCGACCTATTTTAAAGATTCATGAACGGGATTAGACGATATACGGCTCTATTGTTATTACTCACAGGCATCTTCACCTTCAACAGGGCGGCTGCACAAAAAAAAATAATCAGTGGCATCGTCAAAGATTCCCATAGCGAAGAAAGGATACCATTTGCATCTGTAAGCTTCAAACGTTCGACGATTGGCAAACTAACGGACTCATCCGGCGCCTTCACCTTTGTGCTGAGCAACTGGCCTTCCGACACACTCGAGATCACCTGCGTGGGATACCAGCCGTTTTTCTTTGTAATAAATCAAAACAAGGACTCCATCAGCGCCAATATTCCAATGGAACGCGGGACCTTTAATGAAGGCGTGCGTGTAAGAGTGAAAGTAAATAAGGGCCTGCTGGTATGGCGAAAGATCGTTCGCAACAAACCGGATAATGACCGCTACCGCTTCGACAACTTCTCCTACGAACTTTACAACAAGCTCGAACTTGATCTTAAGAATATCAATTTTGAAAAATTCGGAAAGTTCAAGCCACTTAAACCCATCAGCGACCTCATCAACCAAAACATCGATACAGCCGATGGATTGAAATACCTGCCGGCTTATCTCACGGAAGTGATATCCAACTACTACTACCAGAAAAAACCACTAAAACGCAGGGAAATTATCACTGCAGCCAATACAAATGGTGTTGACAATGAAAGTATGTTGAAGTTATTAGGTGGTATGGACCAGAATGTAAATGTTTACAACAATTTTATCCCGGTGATGGATAAGCAATTTGTGAGCCCCATCAGCGACAACGGCGATTATTATTATAACTATCGCGTAGTAGATACGCAGTATGTAAATAAAAAACGATTTTATCACCTTGTATTTACCCCAAAAAGGAAGGGCGGTAATACTTTTGAAGGTGATTGCTGGGTAAATGATACATCATTTGCTATTCAGAAAATGAACCTGCGGCTTGGAAAAGATGCCAATGTCAATTTCGTTGAAAATCTAAGCCTGGTGCAGGAATATAAACTGATCAATGATTCGGTTTGGTTCCTGGCAAAAGACAAATTCGTAATAGACCTTTCACCCGCAGGAAAAGAAAAGCCAGGGTTTATAGGCCGGAAGACGACAACCTATAAAGATGTAGTGGTAAATGACACCTCGGTGATCCGCGAACTGGAAAAAAACAAGATCATGGAAGAGGTGATTACGGTTCCGGGGGCAGAAGAAAAAAACAAGGAATTTTGGAGTGGTGCCCGACACGAAGAGTTATCCAAAGCAGAAGCCGGTATTATTAAGATGATCGATACATTAACCAATGCACCGGTGTTCCAGCGGTTTACCCGCACCATGGAATTTATCGGCACGGGTTACCTGAATGTCGGCAATTTCCAAATCGGCCCCTGGTACAACTGGGTATCGTCCAACTCCTGGGAAGGGCTTAGGGTACGATTTGACCTTGGCACCAACAAGCATTTTGATAAACGCTGGTGGTGGCATGGTTACCTCGCGTATGGTTTTGGTGATCAGAAACTGAAGGGGAAAGCCGAATTATTCTATTTACCCAAGAAGCATCCCCGCCTGTACCTGTTTGGCTCCTATACCAATGATCTTGACTGGGGGCAGAATTATTACGGTGAAGTGTCGCAGGACAATTTTTTCTCGCTTGCTATTCGCAAGCATAAAGTACCACTGAAATATATTAAGGTGGATGAAAAGCGGTTTGAATTTTTTAATGAAACAAGATCGGGCTTTTCTACGTTGCTGGCTACAACCCATAAATCATACCTGCCCCTCAAAAATCTGATCCCGATCGATTCCTTCCCTGCGCCGGAAGGCGGGGAATCACTCACAGGTTTTGAAGTTTCACTTCGCCTTCGGTTTGCATACCTCGAAAAATTTCTCGAGAATCATTTTTTCCGCACCAGCCTTGGTAGTCCCTACCCTATCACAGAATTTTATATTTCCCGTGGCATTTCCGGTGTATTCAAAAGCAGTTATGATTATACCAAAATATCGGCTGCTATCTCAGATTATTTCAAAGTGCCACCCTTTGGAAGTCTATCCTTTATCGTGTATGGTGGCAAGACTTTTGGTACGCTGCCGTACACATTTTTGGATATAGCACCAGGCAATGAGCTTTATTATTATAATAAATATGCGTTCAATATGATGAACCGTTGGGAATTTATTCACGACCAGTATGCTGGTGTTCATATTGAACATATCATTGGCAACGGAATTTTCCGCCTCTTTCCCAAACTGCGGTTCCGTCAATTCTGGACCGCAAAAGCATTATGGGGTAGCCTTTCGGATGCGAATAAAGCAATGAACTTTAAAGAAGGACATAGTTTTCAAACACTGGATGGCCGAACCTACCTGGAACTTGGAACCGGTGTAGATAATATTTTTAAGGTTATCCGCATTGATTTTATCTGGCGCGTATTCCCTTCTACGCTTCCCAAGCAGGGGGATAGGACTTTTGGAATATTTGGAAGTTTTAGACTCGTATTTTAATTTGGTTTCCTATGTTGAATCGTTTAATGTTCGGAGATAAAAGATAAAAGTTAAAAGATAAAAGTTTTTCCATTTGAGGATCATTCACACACTCGAACTAACACAGGTCGAAGAGTAGTTTGGATCTTCACAGGGGGAAACTTTTATCTTTTAACTTTTATCTTTTATCTGGCATATTATTGTTTTAGATTCGTTACGTGATCGGAAGCACACTCAATATCCCAGGACGTGAAGAATGCATTCAAATGCTCAGGCAGGATCAAACCTGGGATATAGTCGTCATAGGGGGTGGTGCATCGGGTCTTGGCATTGCCCTTGACGCGGCAAGCCGCGGTTACAAAACCTTATTGGTGGAACAATGCGATTTTGCAAAGGGAACTTCCAGCCGCAGTACCAAACTCGTACATGGTGGTGTTCGCTACCTGGCCCAGGGCGATTTGCGCCTGGTGCGTGAAGCAAGTATTGAACGAGGCTTATTGCATCGAAATGCGCCTCACCTGGTACGCGACCAGCTTTTTATTATTCCGGTGTACAACTGGTGGGAACGAATTAAGTATGGCCTCGGCCTGAAGCTATATGATAAAATATCCGGCAGGCTTAGCCTCGGTCCTTCCGAATTTATATCTCGCGATGAAACGATCGACAAACTTTCAGGCATTCGCACCGAAGGTCTGCTTGGAGGCATTAGCTATCATGATGGTCAATTTGATGACTCACGCATGGCGATCAGTTTGATGCAAACGATCTGGGAAAATGGCGGTGTGGCTATCAATTACCTGAAAGTAAACCGTCTCTTGAAAAATGGTCAACAGAAAATTACGGGTGTGGAGTTGCAGGATATCGAAACGGGTGAAACAATTCCCGTCAACTGCAAAGCTGCAATCAATGCTACGGGTGTGTTTGCAGATGATATTTTACAAATGGACGAACCCGGTGCTGCACGGCGTATATGTGTAAGCCAGGGCACACATATCGTTGTCGACAGGCGGTTTTATTCTTCCATTTATGCATTGATGATACCAAAAACCAGCGATGGCAGGGTACTTTTTGCCGTGCCCTGGCATGCAAAAGTATTGATAGGTACAACAGATACGGCCGTAGATGAAGCGCGCCTGGAACCACTTGCTCTTGAAAAAGAGATCAGCTTTATTCTCGAAAATGCCGGCAAATACCTGGAACAGCAACCGGCACGTAGCGATGTATTAAGTGTATTTGCCGGGCTGCGCCCACTTGCCGCACCAAAGCAGGGTCGATGGAAGACGAAAGAAATTTCAAGAAGTCATAAGATAGTTTTTTCCTCCAGTCAATTGTTTACCATGTTGGGCGGCAAATGGACCACCTATCGCAAGATGGGTGAGGATATGATAAATAGGGTGGAAAAAGAACTCGGATGGCCGACAAGAAAATCGCAAACAGCTACATTACGACTACATGGATATGTACCGAAGATGAACCGTGATGATCCTTTTGCAGTGTATGGAAGTAATGCGCCACTGATACGAAAAAAAATGAGCGCTGATGCCTACGAGTGGTTGAGTGAGCCATTGCGCATCCATATTCAGCAGGTGATTTGGGCTGCGGAAAAAGAAATGGCAAGAAACATCGAGGATATATTGGCCAGGCGTACGCGAGCACTTTTCCTGGATGCAAGAGAATGCAGGCGCATAGCACCAGAGGTAGCGATTGTAATGGCGAATGCGCTGGATAAGGATAATAAATGGATCGACGAGCAACTCGAAGCTTTTGAAAAACTTTCCGCGCCATATATCCTGGAGTAAATGGTTCACGCAAACCTGCCGACTTTCATTTATATTTATTCTTAAACGATTGCCATGGCCGGGTACATCTTATCATTTGACCAGGGAACGACCAGTTCACGTGCTATAGTATTTGACAAGAAAGGATCTATTATCGCAACTGCGCAAAAAGAATTCACACAAATTTTTCCAAAACCCGGTTGGGTGGAACATGATGCGCTGGAAATATGGAGCACCCAGCTTGGTGTAGCCACAGAAGCTATTCTTAAGGCAGGCCTTACCACGAAAGATATCGCTGCCATCGGCATTACCAACCAGCGCGAAACAACGGTTGTGTGGGATCGCAATACTCACCAGCCTGTTTACAACGCTATAGTGTGGCAGGACAGGCGAACGGCGGATTACTGCGATACTTTAAAAAAAGATGGCTCATCTACAATGATCCGTGAAAAGACGGGTTTGGTTACCGACGCCTATTTCTCCGGCACCAAAGTGAAATGGATATTGGATAATGTCGCCGGTGCACGAGAAAAAGCTAATAAGGGTGATTTGTGCTTCGGTACAATCGATAGCTGGCTTCTTTGGAAACTTACAAACGGGAAGGTACATGCCACCGATGTATCCAACGCATCACGAACACTGCTATATAATATTCATACGCTGCAATGGGACCAGGAATTATTGAAATTATTTGATATACCACAAAGCATGCTTCCCGAAGTACGATCCAGTAGCGAAATATATGGTATGACGGAAAGCCTGTTGACGGCTACCGTAATTCCCGTAAGTGGCATTGCAGGTGACCAGCAGTCTGCGTTATTTGGCCAAATGTGCATTAAACCGGGAATGGTAAAGAATACATACGGCACCGGATGTTTTATGTTGATGAATACCGGCAATAAGCCCGTTGATTCCAACAATAATTTGTTAACGACTATCGCCTGGAAAATTGGCGACGAAGTTCACTATGCACTCGAAGGGAGTGTATTTATTGGCGGCGCTGTAGTACAGTGGTTGCGGGATGGTTTAAAGATCATTCAAACTTCGGCGGATGTAGAAACGCTCGCACAGCAGGCAGATAATAATGGCGGCGTATATTTTGTACCTGCGTTTACCGGGCTGGGTGCGCCTTATTGGAACCAACACGCACGCGGCACTATCGTTGGCATTACAAGAGGCAGCAGCAACGCACACCTTGCCCGTGCTGCTGTTGAAAGCATAGCGTTCCAGTCAATGGATCTACTGAAGGCAATGGAAGGTGACGCAGGTTTACCTATTCTTGAGGTGCGAGTAGATGGCGGTGCTACGGTAAACAACCAGCTAATGCAATTTCAAAGCGATATTTTAAATACGAAAGTTATAAGACCCAATGTTACGGAAACAACGGCGCTTGGCGCAGCTTACCTCGCTGGCCTGGCAGTAGGTTTCTGGAAAGATGTGGACGAACTGCAGCAATACTGGCAGATGGACAAAACATTTACTCCGCAAATGAACGATACCGAGCGAAGTGAATTGCAGCGCAACTGGAAAAAAGCAGTGAAGGCAGCGCGGGCATGGACAGAATAAGATAAAAGTTAATAGATAAAAGATAGAAGTTGAAAAATTAAAACCATAAACTAAATATCATGTCTGCATTTTTGGGAGAATTTATTGGAACAGCATTGCTGTTAATTATGGGTGCTGGCGTTGTTGCCAATGTTGTACTTACGGGAACAAAGGGTCAAAACAGTGGTTGGATAGTAATCACATTTGGTTGGGCAATGGCTGTATTTCTTGGTGTATATGCATCTAACTCGCTTGGCGGCAGTGGTCACCTGAACCCTGCCGTTACAATCGCGTTGGGCCTTTTTGGAAATTTCGATAGTTCCTTAATTCCAACATATGTAGCGGCACAATTTGCCGGTGCATTTACCGGTGCGGTGGTTGTATGGATTGCCTATAAGAACCATTTTGATAATACAACCGAACGGCACCTGAAACTTGCAGTATTTTCTACCAGTCCTTCCATCCGAAACCCATTGTTTAATTTTCTTACCGAACTGATAGGCACTTTTATATTGATGTTTGGAGCACTTACTGCGTCTAAATCTTCTGCTACCATGGGTGCACTCGATGCTTTGCCAGTAGCATTACTGGTATTGGGAATCGGCTTATCACTCGGCGGTCCTACCGGATATGCCATCAACCCCGCACGTGACCTCGCTCCACGTATCGCCCATTTCGTTTTACCTATACCGGACAAAAGGGATAGCGACTGGAGCTATGCATGGGTACCTGTGATAGCTCCAATTGTCGGAGCTATTATCGCTGCCAAATTGTTTACGATGCTTTGAACTGCGTTTCAGCTTTTCTAAATCATTTAACGCAACGCATTTTTTATAATCGTAGCGGCGTGCGTTAATTGCTGTTCGGTAATGGTAAGTGGAGGTGAGATACGCAGGCATTGCGGTGCAAAGAGAAACCAGTCGGTGAGTATACCGTTTTGGATACAGGCATCAATTACTTTCTTGTTTGTTTCGAATGAATCAAATTCGACGGCCATCCACAGACCGTAGGATTGCAGACCCAGTATACGTTCGTCAATAAGCAATGATCGAAGCAATTGCTCCTTGCTTTTTATTGCTGTTATCCATTTTTCCTCAAGCAGCACCTGCATGGCTGCCATTCCTGCCGCACAACTAACCGGGTGACCACCAAAAGTTGTAATGTGACCCAGTACCGGACTGGCAGTAAAAACTGACATCAATTCCTTATCCGCTATAAATGCTCCTAGTGGCATACCTCCGCCCAATGCTTTGCCTAATAGTAAAATGTCGGGAGTGACATCAAAATTTTCAAAACCCCATAGTTTGCCGGTACGTCCAAAACCGGTTTGTATTTCATCAAGTATGAAGAGTGTGCCCGTTTCATCGCATTTTTTACGAATGGCCTGAATCCATTCTTTGGAAGCTGCGATTATACCGGCTTCGGCCTGCACTGCTTCGAGGATAATACAGGCTGTTTGCGAAGTAATTTCTTCAAGCATCGCGAATGAATTGTATTCGCAATGTGTAATGCCGGGCAACAAGGGTCTGAAAGCGTTGCGCCAGTACTCATCACCCATAATGCTTAATGCGCCTTGTGTAGAACCATGGTATGAATTATTAAACGCTATAATGCCTGGTCGGTTGGTAGCACGCTTTGCAAGCTTCATGGCACCTTCCACCGCTTCTGCACCTGAATTGGTGAAGTAGACAGTATTTAAATTAGCAGGCAGGTTATCTGTAAGCAGTTTGGCATATTGCACCTGCGGGGATTGCACAAATTCACCATATACCATTACATGCAGGTAGGCGTCCAGTTGTTGTTGAATCGCTGACAATACTTTTGGATGGCGATGCCCGGTATTGGCTACACTGATGCCACCGATCAGGTCGAGGTATTCTTTGCCCGAACTGTCATAAAGCAGGCAACCTTCTGCTTTCACAATTTCCAATCCAATTGGTGCGGGAGAGGTTTGTGCTACATGCCGTAAAAAAATTTCCCGTTGCGTCATTTGCACGCAAAGGACGCAAAGATTTTGCAAAAGCGACAGAGGTTTTTGGGCTAATTTGCAAATGCATTCGTTCAAAATCATCAATAATCATAATGAATTCAGCATGCCCATCATTTTGCCAGTAAAAGATCATTTTCCCCAGTTTGGAAATAACTGTTTTATCGCGCCCAATGCCACGATCGTGGGCGATGTTACGATGGGCGATGATTGTAGTGTGTGGTTCAATGGCGTGGTGCGCGGAGATGTGAACTTTATACGTATGGGTAATAAGGTGAATGTGCAGGACGGCGCCTGCATCCATTGTACTTTTCAAAAATATGGCACGACCATTGGCAATAATGTATCGATAGGTCACCACGCCATCGTGCATGGTTGTACTGTACACGATAATGTATTGATTGGAATGGGTGCGATTGTAATGGATAATGCGGTGGTACATAGCAACACCATCATCGCTGCGGGTGCAGTTGTATTAGAAAACACGATTTGTGAGCCAGCAAGCATTTACGCCGGTGTACCGGCAAAAAAAGTAAAGGATATTTCCAGGGAGCTTATCAGCGGGGAAATAGACCGGATTGCCAATAACTATGTACGTTATGCCGATTGGTTTAGGGTCGCCGGAACCCATGAAAGCTAAGAGGTTAGGTTTAAAAACTATTATAATTCCAATTGGTTGGCAACATAGTGCCTGCGGTAGTTTTACTATGGCACCAGCAATTAATTATGAGTACTTTCGTTATTAACGCATAAGCTCTAAACAATGAAAAATCTTCGAATTGTCGCGATCACCCTTTCTGTTTCGATGTTATTAATGGCCTGCAACCTTTTCAAGCCCAAATATGGATGTCCTACCAACGGCAAAAATATCGGGGCCGAAAAGCTGGCGAGTGGTGATCCGGAGGCTGAAAAAGCAGCCAGGAAGGCGAAAAAATTCAAAAGTTAAATCATTGTTACGTGCAGCGTACCACCTGAAATCCAAGTCTTATGTACAAACCTAAAAACCTAATCTATGAGTCTCACCCTACGAACGAACCTGGGCTGCACGGAGGCCGTTATTGCCGATGATGGTGGCTTAAAACGCTTTTACCAGGTAGCAGATATCCTCAGCGAGGATCTGAAAGTTAAATTCAACAACAAAGAAGACGACTTCGATACTATTGACTGGGAATTTAAATTCAAAGGTCACCAGTTAACCCTGCACTATAATATTTATACAGGTATTTCCATTTTCCCCACTAAAACCCGTGATGCTCTTAACAAAGACAACAAAGCTGTTGTGGAACTGGCAAGTGTGCTGGAAGGAAAACTGTTTAATGAAGGTCGCCGGAATATAGCATAATGGGGAGGGAAGAGATAAAAGTTTTTTTATTCGAGGTTATCCTCCTTTAGCCTAATAGTTTGAAACTTATCGTGAGACTCCATAAAAGATTTGAGCATTCTTTATTTCGCATTTGAAACACATAGTCACAAAGGTCATCATAGATCATCATAGTTTTCGTTCACTATGTAAACCTATGATGACCTTTGTGGCTATGTGTTTCAATCTATGTCTCTATAAAACCTTATGCTGGCTTCACCGACATAGTATTTAGTCAGTACTCTAATAGCTTTTCTCCCCTATTGAATCGAGTATTGTACAATAACTAATATACCTGTCCTCCGGTATGTCTCCATTTATAACGGCCTCTTTGATAGCACAACCCGGTTCGTTAATATGCATGCAGTTGTTGAACTGGCAATCATTCAATCGTTCACGCATTTCCGGGAAATAATGAGAAAGTTCCTGCCGGGAAATATCTACCAGCCCAAATTCCCTCATACCAGGTGTATCGATAAGCCTCCCACCAAATGGCAGGTCATACATTTCCGCGAATGTAGTAGTATGCATACCCTTCCCACTCCAACCGCTTACATCCTGCGTTCGCAATTGCAATTCGGGCAGTACCGCATTTAGCAACGAGGATTTGCCCACACCACTATGACCACTTATCAGCGTGGTCTTATCCTTAAGCAAATCCTTTACCTCATCAATTCCCTTCTGTTCTGTAACGCTTATCAACACAACTTTATAACCCGCTGCTTTATAAATGGCTTCCCATTGTTCGAATTTGTCGAGCTCCTTTTTCTTATAGAGATCGGATTTATTAAATACAATCACTGCCGGCACGTGATACATTTCAGATGCAACGAGAAATCGGTCGATGAAACCCTGTGAAGTTCGTGGTTCCTTTAGTGTGGCTACGAGTATTGACTGGTCGAGGTTAGCGGCTATAATATGATGCTGATGTTTGGCCCGCGGCGATTGCCTGTTGATATAATTATGCCTGGCTTGTATATCGGTGATGGTTGCCGTATTTTCCAATTCATTTTCCGGTTCTATCACCACTATATCGCCTACCGAAACGGGATTGGTACTTGTGATGTCGTCGATCTTGAAAATACCTTTGATTCGGGCATTAAAAAACCGCCCCGTTTCTGCTTTCACCGTATACCAACTACCTGTTGATTTATAAACCAATGCTTTCATGCTCCTGCAAGATAATTTAATCTATCAGGGAAACCTTTTGAAAATGGTAAAGCGCAGCAACAATTCGAAAAAGAGAAAGAAAAGTGCAGCAAGTATAAATGGAAGGAAACGCTCTTCAAATCGCTTGAACGATTGTATTTCCACTTTTGACTTTTCCATCTGGTCTATTTGCCGGTAAGTATTTTGTAATCCTTCTTTATCCCTGGCTCGGAAATAGCGACCGCCCGTTTCTTCAGCAATTTTGCGCAGCAGGTTTTCATCAATAAAATCAATTGCAGGGTTTCGGCGCCCCTGCTTTACGCCTGGTAGTTCTACAATTGCGGATGCAACGGCGCCCATACCAATGGTGTATACTTTAACGCTATTGGTTTTGGCGATTTCCAACGCTGTCAGGGGATCAATCAACCTGGTATCGGGTGCATCTTCTTTACCATCTGTGATAAGAATGATCACCTTACTCCGGGCCTCCGACTTCGAAAGCCTGTCTACCGCGGTTGCAAGTCCCTCGCCGATTACCGTACCATCTTTGAGAAAGCGTCGACTTTCGAGTGATTCAATTTGATTTACTAAGGTATTTTTATCCGTAGTAACGGGGCATTGCGTAAAACTTTCACCCGAAAAAATCACGAGGCCTATCCTGTCTACCGGACGGCTGCGCACAAAGTCAATAGCCATTTCTTTTGCCACTTCCATGCGTGAAGGAAGAATGTCGCGCGAACCCATGCTACCGCTCACATCCATGCAAAGTACGATGTCGATACCTTCACCTTCTGTTCGCTGATCATCATTACGTTTTTGTGGACGTGCCAGCGCAATGATAATGCAACTTAGCGCCAGCAACCTTAAAATAAAAGGCAGGTGCCGCAACCGGTTCTTCCACGAACTCACGGTAAATGCATAAGTTGTAGAAACCCGTAAGGTGCTCTGCTGGCGACTATTATTTTTCCAGTACCAGTAAATTAATATTGGTACCAATACGAACAGCCCGAAAAAGTAAGGGCTTGCAAACTCCATATTTGTTATCCAGTCGTACAGCATTAATTTACCTGTTCAATTTCCTTTATCGATTGTTTAATTGTTTCGATACTTTGCCGGTCATCTTCCGGTGTAGGCACGTATTTGGCAAACTTTACAAAATCGCCGAGTTGCAGGGCTCTCGACATCGCTTCAAAGTTGTCTTTTTTCATTCCCACATTTTTAAGTTGCACCACCAGGTCGTCGCTGGTTTTCTGAAGCGAACTGATCCCTTTTTTACGTGCAATGTACAACCGGAAAATATCGACAATACCGGTATAATATTCTTTGGTTGGGGGTTTGTTCTTTTCCAATTTGGATAGCTCACTCATCGCTTCCTCGTATGCGTTGATAGGTTTTTCCGCAGCCTTCACAGGCGCAGGCTTTTTGCGTAAGAATAGCCAGAGCAATAGGGCAATCAATAGCAACGCGCCTCCCGCGATATACCACCACCATTGCTTTTCCTCTTGCACTTCTACGTCTATCACATCCTTAATATCATGATACTGCTGGTTAGGATCAAACGGTGATGAAAAACCCACATCAAAAGGTATAGAATCAGTTTGCAGGTTATCATCCAGCATAAAGCGAGGTATCACCCAATGGCCCGAATCAAAACTCGTCATCCGGATTACCTGCGTAAGTATCGTACCGGTACTGGTATTGGTAGTGTCTATCTTTTGCCTGTCGAGGAATTCAAAATGTGGGAGGGTATCAAAATCAAAAAAACGGATGGCTTCATTTTCCGGGATGTTGGCTTCCAGGCGTAAGGTAAAATGCTCGCCAATTAAAATGGAGGTTTTGTCAACAGTAGCTTTGATGGACACAGTTGACTGCGCATAGCCATAACTGCTAAAGCCAGTAAGAAATAAAACAATTAGCGCTGTATAAATAGTCCGTTTGATCATTCGTGTAAATGCTGGGCTTGCAACGAGAAATGGTTTAGCGGTTACGACTGAGGAAAAAGCGTTGCAGCACTTTTACATAATCCTCATCGGTGCGAATATGCAATAAGTCGCACCCGGCTTTT
>CBFGYO010000031.1:0-31325 GCA_965652975.1 uncultured Chitinophagaceae bacterium
TAACAAATACGATTTGATTAGTAGAGTATATCCTTCTGCCCATGTTGATTGAATAGTAGCATTTACTTTCTCCGCTCTGTTTATAAAATTTGCAGCGCTATCCAGGTCATTTTTATTCTCACCAGGCTTGAAGATGTGATGTTTGGCAAGTTGTAAAAGAATCCTGATTTGGCCCGTGTCCGGCTTACTATCAGACAATGCATTGGTTAGCGATTTTACTTCATTTGTAGCCGTATTCGTTTGCGAATATGTTGCAGTGGCAGCAATTAAGCAAACAGCTAGTAATAGCTTATGCATAAATCAATTTTTTAGGAGTAAACCATTAATACACCAGATTCAAAAGGGAATTGGATCGGAACGTAGTTTACCAATTTGTAATCAGGGGCACATTGATAATCAATAGGGAGAGCCGATAAATAACCGGTACCGGTATTAAAGAGTGCTTCTCAAATGAAGGATACAATTCCAAGTTACAGCTTTATTTCGTGGTGGAAGGACCACGACCACGATATTTCGTGGCCGTTTGGCAGGGGACGCACCTTCAAAATACAGATTCACAACAGTTTAGTGTAACGGCATTCCGTTTGACTTCCTCGATGTACTAAAGGTATAAGCGCCCGGTCACTTTCTAAACCGGGCCGGAATTAAAAGAAGATTTCGAGTATATAGTTGGAGAGCTGGAATTGGTAATTCATTCATCAAAAACATCAATTCAATGGAAATTCAATCTAACAATGTAGCCAGGAAGTCTAACGGACACGCACTGGATATAAACTCAGTGAATGGAATAGTGCATCTTTTGAAATCCTTTTCCCTGGAGGATATTCCCGCCAGCATCAATAAGGTGGTTGACGAGAAAAACCTTTTTCAGAAAAGTACTCTTCAAATACTGGTTGATCTGCTGACCAGCCTGCCGATGCCCTGTGGCAAAAAGAGCTTTCTCGTTTTTAAAAACAATAAGTATGTAAATGTCCTTACTGAGAATATTGCCTTCTTCTATATAAGGTACGAATCATCGGTAATTATGTGTTTTGACAAACAGGAATATTTTGTGAATCATTCATTGGACCAGATTCAAAACCTTTTGTCGGATAAACAGTTCTTCAGGTTGAACAGGCAATACCTTATCAATTTCAATGCTGTAAAAGAAGTGGAACATTATTTCGCAAGAAAGATGCTCGTAAATGCAGTTATACCTACGAGGGAGAAGCTCCTTGTATCAAAGGAAAAGGTAACAGAGTTTTTGCATTGGCTCGACAACAGGTAGTTCTAAATAACTATTACAATTAATCAAAAAAATAACGGTATGAAAAACTACAACCAGGTAGAGATAATACTATTTGACAGGTATTGCTGTAAAAATACCCGGCAAAGAGAATTGGTAAGATGGCTTGGAACAACTTTGCAGTTTGCAATCGAACGCCAGCAAGGAGTGGCAAAGAGAATGTTTCTCAGAAAATTAAAAGACACACCGGCAATTTACATGTCTTAAATGGTTTGTTATGCGTCTAGCCAAACTCCGGTTATTTGCTTTTGAAAGCAAAACCTTCTTACAGTATTAGTGTAGCCTCAAGCCATAAAGTTCGAATTCAAAAATGGATGGATTAAGAACAACATAGGCAGCTCTAAGTATTATAAGGTTGATATGGCTACTTCTGGAAAATACATTTACACCAATATTTCAATAATCAAAAATTATTATCAATGAAAAGAACTCAGAATATTGTTGCGAGCACGGTACTTGCCGGTACATTGGCACTGCAGGGTACAATCGTGGAGGCGCAAACGGGAACAACAACGGAAATAAAATCAGCGGAAAGCATACGTCCCTTTAAAGTGCATTTTTCAGATGCGGACCTTAAAGATCTTCGTAAACGAATACTGGCAACAAAATGGCCGAAGAAGGAAAACGTAGCAGACGGGTCTCAGGGAGTGCAACTCGCGACAATGCAAAAGCTGGCTCATTATTGGGCGAATGAATATAACTGGCGCATTGTGGAAGCAAAGCTCAATGCTTTACCGCAATTTATCACAAACATTGACGGACTTGATATTCATTACATCCATGTTAAGTCCAAACACAAAAATGCATTGCCCGTTATCATTACTCATGGCTGGCCGGGCTCTATCATCGAGCAGCTTAAGATCATTAGCCCGTTAATTGATCCGACCTCTTATGGTGGAAAGGCTGAAGACGCATTTGACGTGGTGATTCCATCGTTACCAGGCTATGGTTTTTCGGAGCAGCCCAAAACCACAGGCTGGGAACCTGTTCGAATTGCTCGCGCATGGATCGAATTAATGAACCGGCTTGGTTATCAAAAATACGTAGCACAGGGCGGCGATTGGGGCAATGCTGTTTCAGAGATTATGGCATTGTTAGCGCCCCCAGGGTTACTTGCCATTCACACAAATTTGCCTGCTACTCTTCCGCCTGCACTTTCAAAAGCACTTGCTGCTGGCAGTCCAGTTCCAGATGGACTTTCAGCCGATGAAAAGAATGCATACCAGCAGGTGGAGTTTTTTAATAAAAAGGGGATAGCCTACGCACTCGAGATGGGACTTCGGCCACAAACTCTTTATGGCATTGAGGATTCACCTATAGGCCTGGCTGCCTGGATACTTGATCATGATGCAAGAAGCTACGAGCTCATTGCGCGAGTTTTCGATGGAAAGAAAGAAGGGCTCACTCGCGATGATGTTCTCGATAATATTACATTGTATTGGCTCACAAATACAGCAATTTCTTCGGCGCGTCTTTATTGGGAACACTTTCAGATTGCAAAAGGAGGTTTTTTTGATCCGAGAAATGTAACCACACCGGTTGCCGTTAGTGTGTTTCCGGATGAACTCTATGCAGCGCCAAAAAACTGGGCAGAGCAGGCTTATCCCAAACTTATCTATTATAATAAACTGGAAAAGGGAGGCCACTATGCTGCATGGGAACAACCAGAAATTTTTGTAAAGGAAATTCGTGCCGCATTTAAATCACTCCGTTGACCTGACCTAACGTAAGACATTGCAAAGAATGCCTGCTGTGAAATGGGGATTGGTAAAACATGTATTCGAAAATTACGCGGGTTCGGTTGTAGCAGTAACTATTTGCAGAAGCAATTTTGATAATCATTTTTTAAAATAAAATCAATGAAAAGGAGTAGGATAGCATTCGCAATAGGTGTTCTTATGTATTGTCTTTCAGTATGGATCTCAGCTTCTGCACAAGTTAAAACTCCGGGTGCTGCAGGCAGCCCATACCCAAATATGCCGCTTATCGCAACGTTAGGTGAACGCATTGAAAAGCACATCTCCGTAAACGAAACAGCTAAAGGGCCTTCAATTGATCCCGGTAAAGGATATCGTATCCAACAACTTGGATGGGGCCTGTACATGATTACTGATAATGCCTATCAATCCATGTTCATGGTGCACGAAACCGGAGTGATTGTGGTAGACGCTCCACAACCCCTGGAACAATTTTTACTAAAAGCAATCGCCGAAATAACTAATAAACCAATTACTCATCTCGTGTACAGCCATGCCCACGCTGATCATATTGGTGCAACTAATAGCCTGAAACTCAAAAAAGCTGTTCCGATCATTGCTCATGAAGAAACAAAGCGATTATTGGTCAGGGCTAATGATCCCGGCCGCCCGGTACCAACCGTAACGTTCAAAGACAAATACCTGCTTCAAGTTGGAAGCCAGGTTTTGGAGCTTTCCTATTATGGGAACGCGCATGAGCCTGGTAACATTTTTATATCTGCACCTCGCCAACGTACATTGATGGTGGTGGATATTATTTTCCCTGGGTGGATGCCCTGGAGGAGATTCGCTGTAGCGCAAGATATTCCCGGATACTTCAGGCAGGTGGAACTGATCAATAAAATGGATTGGGATATATTGGTTAGTGGTCACGTGGCAAGAACAGGAACACATACGGATGTGGCCCTTCAACTTGAATTCATGAATGACCTGAAAAATGCTGCCAAAAAAGCATTGGCAACAACGAAACCAGGCGAGGGAATTACTGTATCGTATGCAGAAAACCCGTGGGCAATTTTTGATGATTACATTGACAGGGTAGTCATCCAGTGCGTGAATGAGCTCACTCCGAAATGGTCAACAAAACTAGCCGCATTTGATATTTATATCTGGGACCAATGTTATGCTATGGAGCAAAGCCTTCGGATAGAAGAACAATAGTAAGTAAACGAAATTGTTATTATTAGAAGTGTTTTTTATGAAAACATATTTAAGTGCGGCATCTGCCATCGGCGATCTGCACATGCAGGGATTCACAAACGATTTTCAACTTTTTGGTAACGATTTGTTATTAGTACAGGAGGGTCTGTTGGTAAGGGCAGGGGAATTTGCGATTGTCAAATATCATAGGATAGAAAGCCAACGCGGCAATATGCATGATCAATTTGTTTTTGGGATTATCGCCTTATGCCATAACGTCAAGGGAATACTTCTTAATCGGTTTAAAAATAAAAAATCTATGTCTCCTGTACTCATAAAAAAACTTAATGAATTGAGTATTCTGAGTAAGTGATAATGAAGATAAATACTTCCCAACCGCGTAGGCTGAATCAGTAAGTTTTACCGTTTGGTGATTTAAATATTCTAACCCTCGATTAGATCATTCAAGGATTTTAATGGCTGCTTCACAAATGACTGTGCCCGTTTACTCAACTTTCCAGTTGGATATAGACTCTTGTTGAAAATAATTTTATGATGTCGTTCACTCAATAATGTTTCTACCAGTAAAATATAAATTTTAAGACCATGAAACCAACAAAAAATATTCTTGCCAGTGCAGTGCTCACCGGAACCCTGGCAATACAGGCTACAGAAGGCAATTCACAGATTGCTGCTACTGAAGAATTGACTAATGAAATGATTCGTCCTTTCAAGGTTCATATATCAAATGCAGATCTTAAGGATTTTCGCGAACGCATCAAGTCGACCCGTTGGCCAGATAAGGAGACGGTTGCTGATGCAGCACAGGGTGCCCAGCTTTCAAATCTCCAGGAACTCGTGAGATACTGGGGGACTAAATATGACTGGCGCAATGCTGAAGCGAAATTAAATGCATATCCCCAATTCATGACAACAATTGATGGGGTTGACATCCACTTTATACATGTTCGTTCAAAGCATCCGAATGCGATGCCCCTGATCGTCACTCACGGTTGGCCAGGTTCAGTATTCGAACAATTAAAAATCATTGATCCGCTCGCCGATCCAACGCAGTATGGTGGAAAAGCAGAAGATGCTTTTGATGTAGTGATTCCTTCGCTACCGGGTTTTGGTTTTTCTGCGAGACCAACAGAAATAGGTTGGGGTTTGGAACGTATTGCACAAGCCTGGGATGTACTTATGAAACGACTCGGTTATTCAAAGTACGTCGCACAAGGTGGTGATTGGGGTGCCGGTGTTGTGCAGGCAATGGGCCGACAGGCACCTGAAGGATTACTTGCAATACACAATAACTTACCGGGAGTATTTCCACCTGACGCCGCCGCAGCAATTGCAAATGGTGCACCAGCTCCAGAAGGACTTTCTAAAGACGAACTGACAGAGTTCAACGCATTAAGAACATTTCTTCAAAATGGCGGCTGGGCCTATCTCACTATGATGAGTGCCCGACCCCAGGCTGTGGGTTATAGTCTTACGGATTCTCCCGCAGGGTTAGCAGGATGGATGCTTGTGCACGGAGGTTTTGGGAAATGGACATACGGTAAAGATCCAAATCAGTTACCTACTGTAGAAGATGTGCTTGACAATTTCTCATTGTACTGGCTTACCAACACCGCGACTTCAGGAGCGAGACTCTACTGGGAGAACCGCAACGAAAATCTGATAAGTGCGACTGCTCAAAGGACAAATGAGATAAAAATTCCAGTTGCTATTACCGTATTTCCAGATGACGATCTCTATCGTGCACCCGAAACATGGACCAGGAAGGCTTATCCAAGCTTGATTTATTATCATAAAGCCGAAAAGGGCGGTCACTTCGCAGCATGGGAACAACCTCAGCTTTTTGCCGTGGAGATGCGGGCAGCGTTCAAATCACTCCGGAGCTTTTTACCCGAGCATAATTAATGAGTAATCATATCAAAAAAAGTGATTCGAATTGCAATGTATCAATAGAATAAAAATTTTTTTATGAAATGGTCATTTATGTTATTGGTTATAGTTCCAGTAATTGGAATTATTAGCGCCGCCTGTAGCAGAACGGCAGGACAAAAAAAGTCTGGGGTTGTTTCCCAGATCGAGAAAGGCAGCGCCAAAGAAATCCGCGGTGCCACTCCTTACATAGAGCTAAAGAATGAGGCTCCCCCAATATTGATCGTGGACCCGCCGCTACCAGATCTCCTGGATCAAGGTGTCGTCTGGATCCAATGGAGAGTGGAAAATGTGCACATTGCACCGGTATTTGGTAAGGGCGCTCTTCAAGTTTCACCGCGGCTAGGACACCTGCACGTACAGGTTGATGATCTACCCTGGTGGTGGGCGGATCCAAGTAATGTAAACACAATCGACTTAGCCGGATTGCCTCCTGGCCCGCACAAGATTCTGATCACTTTGGTGGATGCTAATCATGAACCCTACCCGGGACAATCAAAGCTTGTAACATTTACCGTGGGAGGAAGTTCCAAATCCGCTTCTACAGTTAGATCATCAAATAAGAGAGTCATGTCGTGCGGTTAGTATTACAGTTTGGCGGCATAAAGACTGATAAAGCACTGGTTGCTGGTGTTCTTTATGTTAAAGATGATTTGGAAATAATATTGAATCTGTAAAAAATATAGGTATGAGCAAAAAGAATAAAAAAGTGAAAAACCATGTTGCAGAGGATAAAAAATTTCCTTTACCCATTTATGATAAGAAGGATGATATTTTTAACCGGGGCTTGGTAGAACCTCTTGAGGAGGAAGATATACCCTGGATAAAAGAATCAGGGGTTAACGGAAGCAACCTTGGTGACGAACTTGATATACCGGGGGCCGAGATAGACGATGCTGATGAAAGCGTAGGGGAAGAAGATGAGGAAAATAATTATTATAGCCTCGGAGGTGATAATCATAACGACCTGGAGGAAAACAAAGGGTAATGCAGGGCATACGTTGAAAGATAAAAATTTCGAATTCCAAAAAGACTGCTTCATCATAAACTTCGCCCGTTTACCGTAATTGATTCTTGTAGTTGGGCTAAAGTGCGAACTAGCTTTGTTAAATGCAGAGATTTTAAAAGGGCACGTGAAAAAGATTAAAGCTAAATCCAGGAAAGTGGTTCATTAGCAGCAGGGGATAGAACAAAGTTCAAATCGATGTGGTTAGTGTGGGTGGTTAGAAACGGCGTACACAATGTGCGCCGTTTCATGCTTCTCAAAGTATAGCCTGCGAACAATTCATATTTAAAAGAAAAATATAATGAATGAACTACTAAGTATGGCAATTAGTGCACAGGGCGGAATGAATAATTGGCAAAAATATCGCCATGCCGATATTCATTTATCAGTTGGCGGAATTTTGTGGGAAATGAAGGGACATCGGGATACAATCAGCGAAGTAAATGTAAATGTTAACCTGCTTGAACAAAAAGCATCACATAAGCCCAATACTGAATGGCATACAATTTATACGCCAGATATAGTAAAGATTGAAAAAAGCAATGGCGAATTAATAGAGGAATTATATAGTCCCCGTTCTTCTTTCAAAGGTCACACATTGGAGACAAAATGGAATAATCTTCAACTGGCATATTTTGCCGGATATGCTATGTGGAATTATATCAATTCCCCATTCCTTTTTACAAGGCCAGGATTTGAAATAAATGAAGTTGAAAGCTGGAATGAGAATAGCGAAACCTGGCGTCGCCTGAAAATAAAATGGCCAGAAAGTGTTCATACGCACAGTAGGGAACAAACGCTTTATATCGATAAAGAGGGATTAGTAAGAAGGCTGGATTACCAGGTAGAAATCGCAGGCAATACACCCGCTTCACATTATTTATATGATTATAAAGATGTAAACGGGATTAAAATAGCTACGAGGCGGGTTGTGTATGCGACCGGCGAAGAGAATAATGCCCGGCTGGATGGACCAGTCATTGTATCCATTGATTTGACCGATATCAAATTGTCTTAAAATATAACAAAAACGTGACAAGGTATGCTCAGAAGATCCAGCTCTCTTTTTATAGTAACCATCTTTTTAGCAATAATTGGATTCTCGACACTATCCATCGCATTTACGAAAACAAAAACGGATATAAACATGCCAGATAGATTATCTGCTGAAAAAGATTGGTTGGCTTATCTCAACCAGGCGAGTGGCTGGATAAACTCAAAGTCATTGGCACCAGCAGACTTGCGCGGCAAGGTTGTGCTCATCGACTTTTGTACTTATACCTGTATAAACTGGTTACGAACTCTTCCTTATATCCGGGCATGGTTCGACAAGTATAAGGACAAGGGCCTGATGATAATTGGTGTTCATACTCCCGAGTTTTCATTTGAACGGGATATGTTTAACGTTCGTCGTGCCATCCAGGACCTGGGGATTGACTATCCCGTTGCAATGGATAATGACTACGCCATTTGGAATGGCTTTAATAACCAATATTGGCCGGCTCTCTATTTCATTGATGCAAAAGGCCGGCTTCGGCATTATCAATTCGGGGAGGGAGGATATGAACAATGTGAAAAGATGATTCAACAGTTGTTGGAAGAATCGGGAGCGAAAGAAATCAACAAGGAATTTGTGTCGGTGAATGCCAAAGGTGTTGAATTAGACGCCGATTGGACCAACTTAAACTCTTCTGAAAACTATCTCAATTATGATCGGACTCAAAATTTTGTTTCATCTGATTTGAAACGCGATGGGCAACATAATTATTCCGCTTCTGCACTTTCGGAACCAAATTCCTGGACGCTTTCTGGTAACTGGACTATGGGAAAACATTTCATCAGGCTAAACAAAGCTGGCGGGAAGATCACTTATCGCTTTCACGCCCGAGATCTACATATAGTGATGGGTCCGAGGTCAATGACAAGCAAGGTTCATTTTCGAATCCTGATCGATGGGAAGCCACCATCAATGGATCATGGAATTGACGTGGATGAGGAGGGTAAGGGCGTAATAACCGAACAGAGACTATACCAGTTGATACGACAGTCAAAACCCATTACTGAGAGAGTGTTTGAAATCGAGTTTTTAGATCCGGGCGTGGAGGCTTTTGCCTTTACGTTTGGTTAGTAAATAATTTATCGCAAAATATAAAATTACAATCCGGTTAAGAACCATAAATAAAAGAAATGTCACTAAATAAATATGATCGCCGTTCCTTTTTGACAAAGTCTATTAAGACATTTGGAGCAGCCGAACTTGCAATAATTGGATTAGGCGTAAGTAGTGTAGGCTCCAAATCCATTTATACACAGGATTACGGTAAAGCAATAAAATCATATGACCAATTGAAACAAATTGAAGCGGGTGACCTAAATGTTGGTTACGTGGATGCAGGTATTGCAGATGGTCCCGTAGTAATTCTTTTGCATGGCTGGCCTTACGACATTCACAGTTTTGTAGACGTCACCCCATTACTCACTAATGCTGGATACAGAGTAATCATTCCTTATCTACGTGGTTATGGAAGCACTGTATTTATTTCTGATGCGACTCCCCGTAATGGCCAGCAATCGGCATTCGCGCTCGATACCATTAACTTAATGGATGCACTAAAAATAGAAGACGCGATTGTCGCAGGTTTTGATTGGGGTGCACGTACAGCAAATATTTTGGCCGCTCTCTGGCCCAAAAGATGTAGGGCCATGGTGTCGGTGAGCGGATACCTTATTGGTAACCCGGAGATAAACAAGATGCCGTTACTACCAAAAGCGGAACTTGAGTGGTGGTATCAATTTTATTTTGCTACAGAACGAGGGCGGGAGGGGTACAAAAAATATACAACCGAATTCGCGAAACTTATCTGGAAAATTGCATCTCCAAGATGGAACTTTGATGAGAGTACTTTTAACCAAACTGCCGCAGCTTTTATCAACCCGGATCATGTAAGCATTGTCGTCCATAATTATCGTTGGCGGCTTGGCCTGGCTGAGGGTGAAACAAAGTATGATGCGTTCGAAAAACAGCTCGCTTTAGCTCCGATTATCACAGTGCCATCTGTTACACTTGAAAGCGACGCTAATGGCGCCCCACATCCCGATCCTGCCATCTATGCAAAAAAATTCTCGGGCTGGTATAAACATAAATTTATTGAAGGTGGTATCGGTCATAATTTACCACAAGAAGCGCCCCGAGCTTTTGCCGAAGCGATAATTGAACTTGATCGATATTCCAGGTGATAATTGGCTTATGCGTATATGGTCTTTTAAAGCTTATTTGCAATTTGTATTTCCAGTTGCCAGGGAGGTAAAAATTAGGGGAAGCAATAAATCCTCACATTTGCCTTACTCCAACCATTTCTTCCCCCAATACCGTAAATCCAGGATCATTGATGATTGCTTATCGGGAACTTATTGATTACGGTATGTTTCATATTATTTCCGCCTAATTTAAAATCGAATGAATGAGGTTACCTGAATTTATACCAGGTTGTATTGAACATTTACATTTCCGCGAACAGCTTTTGAATAGGGGCAGGTTTGTGATGCCTCATTTATCAAATCCTGCGCGACCTGCCGGTCCACACCAGGAATGCTTACATTTAAACGGGCGCGCAGCGAGTAGCCTTCCTTTCCCGAACAGAGATCCACTTCTGTATCAATCGCCGTATCCTCAGGAAGCGTAACACGTCCTTTCCGCGCAGCGATACCAATAGCCGATTCAAAACATGCTGACCATCCTGCAGCAAAAAGTTGTTCTGGGTTGGTTCCGGTTTCTCCCGTGCCAGGTTCGGATAATTTAATGTCCAGATTTCCATCTGAACTTCGGGATACTCCTTTTCCACGGCCACCGGTAGTATGAGTTTTGGCTGTGTACACTACTTTGGTTGTTTGTGTTGCTGTTTCCATTGTGTTATTTTTTAATTGATAAAAAAAACTTTGATGTATTGATTTAACCAGGCATTGCCTGATTATTTATTTAAGGCGGTCCATTCTGAACCTCATTATATATTCAAGTGCGGGGAGTTGTTATTGTTCTAAACTTCTTGTAGCTTATCCTGAATGGCATTTGCTAAAGATTCATAACTTTCATCATAAGTGGAAACATATGCTCCATTTAAAAAGAATGTTGGCGTTCCATTGACTCCACTTCTAATACCACTTTCAAAATCCATATCTATTTTTTTTAGAATGGTGTTACTTTGCATATCCTCCTTAAATTGTACAAGATCCAATCCGATTTGTTTTGCCAACATGATTAAAAAATCCGGGTTTATTGCCGATTGGTTTTCAAATATTAGATCATGCATTTCCCAGAATTTATTTTGCCTGCCCGCTGCTTCTGCGGCAATTGCGGAAGGGTATGCATTCGGATGAATTTCCCGAAGTGGGAAATTTCTGAATACAAAATGCAGTGAGTCGCCCCATTCCTTAAGAAGCCGCTTCATTAACTTATGTGCGTGTTTGCAATGAGGACATTCAAAATCTCCATATTCCACAAGTATTATTGGAGCTTTAACATTGCCTGTATGATGATCTTTGGTGCTGACACCTGGTTTTAATTTGGACATAATTTCGTTTTTTAGGAGTTATCTAATTTTTCCAATGCCTCAATAATACCGTCAGCTCCGGGATTGATCCCATCTGGAGAAAGGTGGCTCCACTGAATCACCCCTTCTTCATCAATCACAAAAAGTGCACGTTTACTTTGACCCTCGATCTCATTATACGCTCCATATAATCGGGACACATTACCCTTGGGTTCAAAATCTGATAATAGAGGGAAATGTAAACTTCGGTTTTGGGCAAAAGCCATATGGCACCATTTACTGTCAACTGAAACACCTATTACTTCAGCATTGAGTTTGTGAAAAAGTTTTAATGATTCATTGTAAATAGCCATTTGGTCGCCACAGACGGGGCTCCAATCTGAAGGATAAAAGGCTAGAATAACACGCCTGCCTTTTAGGTCTGATAACTTTAACCTTTGATCAGGTGTGGCGAACAAATCAAACGATGGAGCCTCGTTTCCTTTTATCAAGATCATAACTTAGCATTTTATGTACATGGTCCTCCCTTCTGAAACCCCGTTTATCTTTCAACAGGAAGAGCATTTATTTATTAAAAATTTAGTAACCTATATTATTTAGACATTACCAAAAGTGGTTTTCCCTTTTCCACGATATAAGTTGCGAGCTCAGAGGCATTGCCAGTGCCGATGTTCTTTGCTGAGTGAATAGCTCCGGCGGGGATGAAGAGTACCTCGCCTGCTTTTACAGTTACAGGTGCATTGTTTTCTACCTGGTATTGAAACACTCCTTCAATAACATAGATTATTTCTTCACCCGGATGCGAATGCTTACCGAATGACTCACCTGGATCGAAGTCAATGCGCGACTGAATGACCTCCCTGCCCGAGACGCTTAGATCGTGACGTTGCAATTGTGTGCGCCTGATTCCTGTTTGTTGCGCCACGGCTATTGTTGTTACAGTAACAGCAGCTAGAATATAAACACCAACGATAGCACACAGCGATTTTTTTATCATTTTCATTCCATTGTCTTTTAAAAAATTAAACTCTTCACTCAATTAACAGTTATTTTGAGGGAATACCGGTTTCACATTTCTTAATATCTAGCGTAATGATTTAAAAGCTGCGCGAAGTTCTTCCGCTAGTAGTAATGGCTGCTCCCATGCTGCAAAGTGGCCACCTTTATCGGCTTCATGGAAGTATACAAGGTTTTTATAGGCACGTTTGGCCCATGTTTCAGGAGCCCTATACACCTCTCCTGGAAATACTGTAATTGCTACAGGAAGTAAAATGTTATTGGTTTTTTGCGCCTCAGCGAGAAGCACACTCTGACCCATGGTTTCCCAATAAAGTCGTCCAGACGAAGATCCACTGTTCGTTAGCCAGTGCAGCGTGATATTGTCCAGCATATCGTCTTTACCAATCAGGCGTTGGGGTTCACCATTATTATAGTCAAACATCCAGGCGGCAAGACCCACAGGAGAATCCGATAATGAGTAAGCGATAGTCTGCGGCCTTGTGCCCATCACGGCTGCATATGCGCGATATTTTTTGTAAAAGCTTTCGAGAGAGTTGAATGCATCACGTTCCTTGTCTGAAAGATTTTCCGGGGCATGGCCACCTGCAGCGAGAACTTTAGCTATATCGCCAGGAACGGTGGCTGGCAAATTGATATGGATGCCGTGCAATCCGGATGCACCCTGTCGCGCCATAGCACTTGAAATTGGTGATCCCCAATCACCACCATGAGCCACATAACGGGTATAACCAAGACGGTTCATTAGCTCTGCCCAGGCCCTTGCAATTCGGTCGGGTCCCCAACCAGGGGTTTTTGGTTTTTCAGAGAAGCCATATCCAGGTATCGAAGGGATAACAACGTTAAAAGCATCCTCTGCTTTTCCACCATGCGCTGTTGGATTGGTTAATGGCCCAATTATTTTCAACTGCTCGATGATGGAACCTGGCCAACCATGAGTGATGATAATCGGCAATGCATTGGACTCTTTCGACTGTATGTGAATAAAGTGAATATCGAGTCCGTCAATAGTTGTTACAAATTGGGGCAACGCATTCAGTTTGGCTTCAGTACTTCTCCAATTATATGCTGATGTCCAATAATCCACCAACTCCTTTAATTTCTCCATCCTTACTCCCTGGGATTGATCTGTAACCGTTTCTTTATCGGGCCACCTGGTAGCTAAAAGTCGACGACGCAGTTCATCAAGATCTGATTGGGGGATACGAATCTTGAATGGCCGGATCATCTTATCTAAAACAATTTTATCATTAAATGCGTTCTGTGCATTGCATAAGGCAGCATACATTAGAATGGCCCCTACCATCACTGTCTTTCTAAATAATTTTTTAGCCATTTTCATGATATGCTATTTTTTCAATATGAATGCTATCATTGTAAAAGTATCAGACACATCAGCCTGTTGCCAACAATGAAATAGTCGGAGTGGCTTACATCGCTCCTGAAACAGGCATTTATGATTATGAAAGACAATGCCATTTCTAGTGAATCTTCGCTTCTTCCGCAGGAACTTCCTTTTTTAGAGACACAGAATTGATGCAGAATCGTAATCCAGATGGTGGGGGCCCATCAGGAAAAACATGCCCCAGGTGCGCATCGCATACATTGCACAAAACTTCTACCCTTTGCATGCCATAACTATTATCAGATTTGTATTTAACCACGTTTTCCTTTACCGGCCCGCTAAATGAGGGCCAGCCAGTACGCGAATCAAATTTTACTGTCGAATCAAAAAGTTCGGTACCACAGCAAATACATGTATAAATGCCGGCAGTGTATGATTCGCAGTACTCACCACTAAAAGGCCGTTCAGTACCATGCAGCCTGGTTACCTGAAATTGCTCTGCTGTAAGCAGCCTGGCCCATTCTTCATTAGTTTTTTCAACGCGTTTGGGAGGCGCAGGATTGTTATTTACTATTTGTTGCAATTCTTTCCAGTTCATTTTGTTACTTTTTAAAGGTTTAGAAATGTATTAATGTGAAATGGTATTCCTATTGTTGAGTTTGTAACGATATATGATTGGGTGTTATTCTCCATTTTATATTTCTACAGCGATTAGTGAAGCAGGCTCATTAGTAACTAATTGTTCGTGCTCCTTGGATCGTAGGTATCTCTCTGCATCCAATGCTGCCATACAGCCACTGCCCGCTGCGGTTACTGCCTGGCGGTATATCTTATCTTGTACATCGCCTGCAGCGAATACCCCTTCTACATTGGTTCGCGTAGAACCAGGTATGGTTTTAATATAACCGACTTCGTCCCTATCAAGAAAATCCTGGAAGATCTCAGAATTTGGATTGTGCCCGATAGCCACAAAAAAACCTTTGATTGGAATAGTGGTAAGTTCTCCGCTGAGGTTGTTTTTGATCCGTACAGCTTCTACTGTTTTCTCCCCCAGCACATCATCGGTTTCTGAGTTCCAATAGATTTTGATGTTGGGTGTTTTTCTTACCCTTTCTTGCATGATGCGGGAAGCACGCATCTCATCTCTACGGATAATCATATGAACGTTGGTGCAAATTTTGGAAAGAACAAGCGCCTCTTCGGCTGCTGTATCGCCGCCACCTACTATTGCTACTTCCTTTCCACGAAAGAAAAAGCCGTCGCAAACCGCACATGCGCTTACCCCATACCCGGTAAGGCGCTGTTCGTTCTCCAATCCAAGCCACTTTGCTGATGCACCTGCAGCAATTATAATTGCCTGGGCTTCGATAATTTTTTCATCATCGATCCATACGTTGTAAGGCGATTTCGTAAAATCAACTTTTGATGCATAACCATAACGAAGATCCGCTCCCATATTCTGGGCCTGCTTTTCAAACTCCACCATTAATTCGGGTCCCTGAATTCCCACGGGAAAGCCAGGATAATTTTCTACAGCAGTGGTAATAGTAAGTTGACCGCCGGGTTGCATACCCTGGTAGAGTACCGGTTTTAAATTAGCCCTCGAAGCATAAATGGCGGCGGTATATCCAGCCATGCCGGAGCCTATGATAAGTAGTTGAACTTTTTCAGTAGTCATGTCTTTAATTAGTTTTTTGTCTAAAAGTTGATGTCAACAAAAAAAGTATGGGGCAGCGGGTGTAGGCTATTACTCTACTGTACTTACAAAATGATATTGTTTAGAGGCTGCAATGCCGGTGGTAAATTTGTTTCACCAAGTATTTCTCTTATGTCAATCTCTACATTTCGACTCATTTGTGAAATAGAAACATCATTAGCTCCGCCCTCAAATGGGTTTTCTGTGCTTTCTCCCACTTGCTCGAGTGACGTGAATACCCAGGAAATTAGTACACTAAACGGGATAACAAACCACACCATATTTCCTTTCAACATTCCTGAAATGTGATCATTAAGATTATTGAACTCACCCAACAATGCAAATGGGAGTAAACAGCAAAACAATTTCAAAAAGAACTTATTAATCGTAGCATATTGTCTTGGGTATGGAAAATTTTTGATTCTTTCCGACCTACCCTGGTGGCCTGCTATTTCTTGTAACTGACTATGCATAGCTACAAACTGATAATTGTCAATTGCACCGTCTTTATATAAATTCTGCAGTGCATCACCCTGAATACGCAACAACTGAATGGCTTTATTATTCTTAGGCAATATGTTTTCCATTTCTTCCTTTGTTATGTACTTCATTAATTCCTGTTCAATTGGAGTTTCTTTTTCAGGTATAACATAAAATTGTTTATACTCTTTGTTGTAAGGCTTGTTTGTAGTTTCCCAATTCCGTTCGGTTCTAAGCTGGTACCGCAATGCAGTAAGCCATGCGAAATGACGATAAATTATTCCCCTGGACCTTTCAGTATCCGCGATAAAATTCCTGCACATTAGGGCCCACGACCAACTGCCACCAACAATAGCTCCCCATATCTGTCTCGCTTCCCACGTACGATTATAAGTTTGTACATTTTTGAATCCTATAATGAATGCGGTAGCCGAACCCAGCAATGCAATTATGGACCACGGAATAGTTATCCATTTAATTGTACATACCTGGTACAGTATTGTTGGAATAGTAGCTATCAGTAAGAGCCAAATTATGCTTCTCCGTGTCCAACTAAGAAATTCAGAAAGTTTGTATGCTTTTCCAATGTGCATTTATCTTTATTAAATCGTAACATTATCTGAGCATTATAAATGATATAACTGCGCAGATCAATATTTTACCCAGCCAGGGTACCAGCTTTATGAAAAACGTGTTTGTATTCAATAAAGTCGCGCATTGCAGCCAACCCATTTAGTCTTCCAACCCCGCTAAATTTGAAACCACCTTCTTCGAATTCATCGTTTACCTGTGCCCAGTTATTTATCCATACTGTGCCTGACTGTAATTCCCTGGCAACCCTTAATGGCAGGTCTACATCCTGTGACCAGACCGAAGCGCTCAGGCCATAAATACTGTCGTTGGCCAGGGCAATGGCTTCTTCTGCCGTATCAAAAACCTGTATAGTTGCTACTGGACCAAATGTTTCTTCCTGGACGATTTTCATTGAATTGTCAGTTACTTCCAGCAAGGTTGGTCGATAGAATGATCCTTTATCTAAGCCTTCCTGTAGTAGTTTCCCTCCCCGAACCAATACTTTTGCCCCATCCCTAATTGCATCTTCAACTATTTTGTCTACTCTTTCTACGTTTGCCTTATCAATAAGTGGTCCCATATCGCTGGTTGGGTCCGATGCCGGGCCTACTTTGACTTTTTGAAGTCTTTCAGATAATTCTTTTTTCAATTTGTCGGCAATTCCTCTTTGAACAAGTATCCTGCTCCCAGTCATACAAAATTGTCCTCCAAAAACAGTGATCGCTTTTTCAAGCACTGGTATGGCAGATGCCAGGTTGACATCATCAAATACTATCATTGGAGTTTTGCCACCCAACTCAAAACAAAACCGCTTTAGGTTTGCAGCACCGTTCCGCATTAATATCTGGCCAGTTTTACTGCTACCCGTGTAACTAATTGTAGGGACATCAGGCGATTCGACTAAGAGCGATGCTCCTTCGTTGCCTGACTCGGTAAATAAATTCAATACTCCCACAGGTACATCGACTACAGATTCGAAAACTTCACTCATAAGATTATTTAACTGTGCTGTTTGTGAAGGCATTTTGATGACAACTGTACAACCTGCAGCCAATGCGGGAGCGAGAGAACGTATCATTAGAATTACAGGAGAATTCCATGGAGCAATAATGCCGGCAACGCCAATAGGCTCGCTAAGAAGCATGCTAAATGAACCAGGTTTTGTTTCCAACGCACGACCATAATCTGTGAGCGCTAATGCAGCATAAAAGCGAAGCTTTGCGGCTACAAATCCACATTCAAATTCTGCCTCTTTTCGCACTTTACCATTTTCCAGCATCAGCATCTCTACTAAACGGTCGTGATACAACTCGAATTGGTCAGCTAGTTGATTTATCACTTTGAAACGTAACTGCCGATTGTTTTTCCAACCGGGATCTGCAAATGCTTTCTTTGCGGCTGTTATTGCCGCCATGGCTTCCTGTTTACCACCATCTGCATAGATGCCAATCAATTCCCCGTTTGCAGGATTAAAGCTATTCTTATAGTTTTTGTTATCGATCCACTGGTTATTTATCCAGTTTAATGCTATTCTATTTTTCATAATTATTTCACCAACGATTTAATGGAAAACATTTTAATTAAGAAACAAGGCGAACTTACTTACAAGTATGAGCCATGTCAATAGATTTATAGGTGAAGCGGACCGAATCGAGGTTTAGGCAATCCATTTTATAATTAAGATATCTACTCCAATGAGTAATGAATTTCCTTTCATTAAAATCTACGGGGCTCCAAATGACTGCTTCAGAAATTACTTGGTCCACCTTAGGTTTTTACCGCTTGACTGTAAGGGTCTTTGTGAGATAATTTGAGAATTATTATTAAAACAGATAAAATAACCGTTATGGAATCTGCAATAACAAAGACAAAAACAAAATGGAGTATTGATCCTGCTCACAGCGAAATAGGGTTCCGGGTAAAGCACCTGGTATTTTCGAATGTCAGGGGCAGCTTTAAAGAGTTTGAAGCCAGTGTTTACACAACGGATGACGACTTTATAACTGCTGATATTGATGTACGGATAAACTCAGCATCGATAGATACCGGTATAGAACAAAGGAACCAGCATTTGCGTAGTGCCGATTTTTTTGATGCAGAAAAATATCCCGAGATCACTTTTGCGGCCAACTCGCTGGTTGCTGCTAACCGGGATGGGCACTATGTTTTAAATGGCGAACTGACGATGAGAGGAATTAAAAATCAGATCAAGCTGGATGTTGAGTTTGGCGGCCTCATTAAAGATCCCTGGGGAGCACAAAAAGCGTTGTTTAGTATCGACGGTAAAATAAATAGAAAAGATTGGGGGTTGAATTATAACACCGTCCTCGAAGCAGGTGGTGTATTGATAAGTGAAATGGTTTGGATCCACTGTGAAGTGCAATTAGTCAGGCAAGTTTAGTATAATGAATTTATACCCTCGTGTCGTGTTAGCACATTAAAATATAACAAGATGCTTTACATTAATAAACTATCATTAAATATACCAAATACAAAAAAACCTCGAGTGGTAGTGATAGGAGGCGGTTTTGCAGGGATGAATCTGGTGAAAAATTTATCAGGCAAAAATTTCCAGGTTGTGTTGCTCGATCGACAAAATTACAATGGCTTTTGGCCATTGCTCTACCAGGTGGCTACCGCTGGCCTGGAACCGGATGCTATTGCTGAGCCTTTGAGAAAAATGTTTAGCCACGGCTATAAAGATTTTCACTTTCGTTTGGTTAGGACATTGAGCATCAATCCAGCTACTCAGACTGTAACAACCCTTATCGGTGATATTAAATATGACTACCTGGTGATTGCAACGGGAACCAAATCCAATTACTTCGGCAAGGAATCCATAAAGAAATTTGCTTTTCCACTTAAGCGGATGCCGCATGCGCTTAATTTGCGCAGTCAATTGTTGCAGTCTTTCGAGCAGGCTAGTATGACTAATGACCACCAGATCCGTAAGGGCCTGCTTGATATCGTTATTGCCGGTGGCGGTCCCACAGGCGTCGAGCTGGCCGGGTCTTTGGCGGAGATGCGCAAACACATTCTTCCTCGCGACTATCCAGGTATTGATTTTTCCATGATGAACATATACCTGGTAGAAGGTTTTGACAGGGTGCTGCCGCTTATGTCACCGCAGTCAAGCAAGTGGACATTGCGTTATCTACAAAAAAAAGGTATAATCGTCAAATTGAATACTCGTGTTGATTCTTACGATGGTGAAGTCGTTCGGTTTGACAACGGAGAAGAAATTCTTTCACAAACCTTAATCTGGGCAGCCGGAGTTACAGGAAATTTAGTTGACGGATTGCCTGACGAGTGTATTGAAGGTGGGCGCATACTGGTCAACAATTTTAACCAACTCATGGCCTTCACAAACGTTTTTGCCATTGGCGATATTGCCATAATGAAATCAAAGAAATATCCGAAAGGGCATCCGGGTGTAGCACAGCCTGCCATCCAGCAAGGAAGACACCTTGCAAAGAATTTGGATAGGTTGTTACGCAACAAGGCGATGAAACCTTTCTCCTATTTTGATAAAGGGAACCTTGCCATTATCGGTCGTAATGGAGCGGTCGGAGATCTCCCGGGAAATTTACACGTCAATGGTTTTTTGGCCTGGATGACCTGGCTGGTCGTTCATATATACTATTCAGTAGGTTTTCGAAATAAGCTGGTAGTTGTTAGCAACTGGATTTACCGTTTTTTCACCTACCAACGAGGCAATCGCCTAATTCTACGACCTTTTGTTCGGGAAGAGGATAAGGCCGGGCTGGAATTTGTGCGGCGCTACCAGGATGAGTAAGGAAACGAAATTTTTATAGAAACAATGTTCAGATAATTATGAAAAACAGGTTAGCATTTGCACTTATAATGGGTTTGATTACGACAACCTTGATTTCATTTGTATTAATCGCGGTGAATGTGGGTATCAATAGCAATTTCCTGAGGATTTGGTTTCGTTCCTGGTGCCTTTCCTACATCATTGCTGTTTTTGCGATGCTGGTCATCGCACCAAAAGTGCAATCATTAGTGAACTCACTATTCAGTAAATTTAGAAAATCAGCTAATTGAAGATTTGCAAGCTGAAATAATCCCGTAGTTATTTGACCAAAATAATTACATAAAATATTTTTTATGACAGAAGTAACAACCCGCAATGAGGAACTGAGTGCCCAAAAGGATACTCAAACTGCTATTTTTTCATCAGGATGCTTTTGGGGAACGGAGTTCTACTTTCAAAAAGCCGAAGGTGTAAAGTCTACAACCGTAGGCTATACTGGAGGATCAAAAGAAAATCCTACTTATCAACAGGTGAGCTCAGGTCTCACCGGTCATGCAGAGGCAATAGAAGTAGTATTTGATCCGACAAAAACGTCGTACGAGAATATGGTAAAGTTATTTTATGAAACTCATGACCAGTCACAAAAAGATGGCCAGGGCCCGGATATTGGTACGCAATATCGCTCCGGGATCTTTTACTTGAATGAGGAACAAAAAGCAATTGCGGAAAGACTTACTGAAGAATTGAAGGCCAAGGGATATAAGGTAGCAACTGAGATAACAAAGGCAAGTCCCTTTTACAAGGCTGAAAATTATCACCAGGACTATTATGGTAAAAACGGCCAAAATCCATATTGTCACAGGTATATTAAAAAGTTCTAGTCTAATTGGCAAATCTTTCAAAAATAGCGGTGGCCGTACTAATTATCGGAGTTATCTGTATGATTGTAGTATTACAGGCATTTACCACACACCGGTACTCACTCTCGGAATCATCCAGCCTCGGTAATTTTGTTGGTGGAATTACGGCGCCAATCAGCGGCCTGGTTGGATCAATATTGGTTTTCCTGGCATTAAGGAGTCAAATCATCGCAAATAAAATTACCCAAAAGCAAATTCGGGATCAGAAGGTGGAGGAACAAATCAAAAAAGAAGTTTCTTATGTTTCTGACTTGTACAAATATTTTTTAAATAGTATCCAAACCTACGAGACAACATACTACAAAGGCCATAAAGCAATTATGAAAGTAATGAATTTGTTGGCTGAGTCAGAGAGAAAAAATGCTCATGATGAGGGTAGGCTATATTATGGAACGGCTGCGGAGCTTTACGGTATTTTAAAGTTAGGCAAGCTGTTTTTGGAACAGGTTAATAAATCCAGGATTGATGAGCATGATAAACGTTACTTTAAGGAGCTTCTAAAGTATCACTACGATTCCTTTGTAGTACCTTATTTAGCAAAAGGCAATGGAGGCCCTGCATGTGAGGTTTGCGGAGAAATGCATAATGGCATTCCAATTAGAATGCAGGAGGTGATCCAGGAAACTATGATGTTATTCTGATTGTTAGCCGACAACTTTGTTTTTTTCGACTTATTGATTGAACAAAGACTTTAAAGTTAAACCTCACCATCTTCCCCCGGCTGTGTGCAAACAAAAATATGTTGATGTTCTTTAAACTAAGCAAAGTGAAGGAAGATCGATCAACAACGTTTAATACAAGGAATTCACTTCTTCCTTTTCTTCTTTCATTATCAATATGTCCTTTTCTAAGTTTGTTTCGGCAATACAATTTTCCTTTCTGACAGGAAACATACACCAGTCTTAGACACGCATGAGATATTTAGCAGCTATCTGGTGTAATATTCAAATACTAGTTGATTTCATTATAAAAGAAAGTCCGCCGTAGAAACGGTGGACGATCCTGACTGCTTACCCCAAGAGAAAACATCTTTTACGCCCAATTCAATTGTAATTAGAATTTGTCGGAAGGTGATAGATCATTATGTCGGCATATGCAGAGAGTGTATTCGTTTTGGAATTCACTTCTTTCCAATTATCTCAATGTTTTAAATGCAGCACGCAATTCTTTAGCGAACAACTCTGGATATTCCCACATTGCAAAGTGACCGCCACGATCAACCTCGTTAAAATAAATTACTTTAGGAAACGCTTTCCGTACCCATG
This sequence comes from uncultured Chitinophagaceae bacterium, assembly GCA_965652975.1. Lineage (GTDB taxonomy): Bacteria > Bacteroidota > Bacteroidia > Chitinophagales > Chitinophagaceae > CADEDV01. Next base: position 22,757 of record CBFGYO010000031.1, read on the forward strand.
CTTCCTGCGCGCGAAACACCTCGTCGGGAAACACCGTAACAGCGACAGGTACAGCGATCTCACTCGTTTTTTGATCTGCCGCGCTAATCAAATTCAAATTGCGGTTTTCCCAATAGATCCTTGCCGAAGAAGCCAGCGTATTGGTTAACCAATACAGGGAGAAGTTATCCAGCACATCATCTATCGTCGGTGACTGATTGGGGTCCTTACCGAATGACCACTTTTCGAATCCACTGTGCACAAGCATCCATCCTGCCAGGCCCGCAGGAGAATCGGTAAGTCCGTAACCGACTGCCTGTGGCCGCGCACCCATCATCACCAGGTATGATAAACCACCCTGGCCAACAAAAGTCCTTAGATCGTTAACCGCGGCTTTTTCTTTCTCAGAAAATTCCGCTGGAGCCGGTGCGCCACCTAGTACAGCACCTACATCATTGGTTATGGCCGCTGGGAAGTTTGTATGTATGCCAAGCAATCCGGGAGGAGCCTGTCTTCCCATTGCTTCTACAACTCCTGCACCCCAATCACCTCCCTGGGCCACATACCGTGTGTATCCCAAACGTTTCATCAATACTTCCCATGCACGACCGATCCGTTCCAATCCCCAACCCGCATCAGTCGGCCGATCTGAAAATCCGAATCCCGGTAGCGATGGGATAACTACATCGAATGCTTCATCAGCACGTCCACCATATTTAGTGGGGTCGGTTAGTGGAGCGATGAGTTTGATTTGCTCAAATACAGAGCCCGGCCATCCATGTGTGATAATTATGGGCAGCGCATTTGGATGCGGCGACTTTACATGTATGAAGTGGATATCTACGCCATCAATCTTTGTCTTGAATTGTGGAAATGCGTTCAGTTTTTCCTCCCCCTTGCGCCAATCGTAGTTTGTGCCCCAGTAGTGTACGAGTTCCTGCAATTTTGATAATTGAGCGCCTTGCGACTTATCTACAACAACCTCCTTATCAGGCCAACGGGTGGACTGAATGCGTTTGCGAAGATCTTTAAGGTCTGCGTTCGAAATATTCGCTTTAAAAGGACGTATGGTCTCATCCTTTTTTCTATCCGCAACTGAAGTGCCCTGTGCATCAGCTATTGTACCCTGTAGAGCGAGTGCGCCACTAATTACAGTATTGGCAATAACATTTTTTGTCGCTTTCATTTGTTTAATTTTTTTTGGTTTGTTTCCCGGTTGATATCGGGATGATAAAATTATTTCTGGTAACAACTTTCGACAAGGGTGACCTATATGGAGTGGACGATGCAATACGTGAAGCGGTCTTTTTGGAGCCTGGATTAAGGGATAGTTAAACTATTATTCCTATTGCTGTCCTCGTGTAACCGGGTGTAAATTCAACCCGACGCCGATTCGGTTCCATGAGTTGATATTGATAATAGCCATTATCACCTGGGCAGTGCGTTCTTCTCCCCATAAATTGATTGCTTTTTCGTAGAGTCGATCGCTTAAACCAGATTTGTGAATCAGGGTTATTTCTTCCGTCATTTCCAGCAGTAGTTGTTCTTCATCATCGAAAATGTTGGTTGCTTCCCGCCAAACACTCAATAGGTAAATCCGTTGCTCCGTCTCGCCCTGTTTCCTGGCTTCTTTCGTATGCAGATCGACACAATAGGCGCATCCATTTATTTGTGACGCTCTTATCTTAATCAATTCGCGATGAATTGGTGGAATTCGGCTGGATCGGGTAAAGTTGTCGAGTTCAGCCAGGGCTTTATAAGCGTCCGGTAACACTTTACCCATTACAAATCGCTTAGTCATTAATTCATTTTTAGTTGTATTGTAAGGACGCTGACATAAAAATCCCGGCTATCTGTTATTGTTTACACCAGGTGAAAAAATGTCGAGTCGATCATTTCGACACGCGGAATGATTGAAACGCAGATCGGAGTTCTTTGGTAAAAACCATAGGCTGTTCCCAGGCTGCGAAGTGTCCCCCAATTTCCGCACGGTTATAATAAACAAGTTTAGGATAAGCTCGTTCGGTCCAACTTCGTGGAGCCTGGTATTGCTCACCTGGAAAAACAGTCACTGCCACTGGAATGGAAACGCCTTTAGCATTGAAAAAGCCATCCTTATATTCCCAATAGATTCGCGATGCCGATACGCCCGTGTTTGTTAACCAGTAGAGCGTAATATTATCAAGAATTTCATCCCTTGTTAACTCACCGGTAGTACTTGAGTTACGATCGAGCGCAGATGCTACCGTTGCGGCTGGTTGGCCATCAGCATCGTTATGATCGAGCAGCCAGGCCGCAAGACCCACGGGAGAATCAGCAATGCCATATAGTGTTTGTGGCCTGGTTCCCATTAACCGTGCGTACGCAACCTGCTTGAAAGTTTTATCTAATTGTTGGTAGGCCTGTACCTCATCGGCAGAAAGGCCCGATGGTGCGGCGTTACCCGCAAGAAGTTCCTTGTCGATATCTGCCGGAACAGTAGCAGGCATGTTAGTGTGTATTGCCAGCAATCCCGAAGGTGCCTGAAGACCCATTTGGTCGACGACAAATGCACCCCAGTCACCACCTTGCGCAACATAATTCGTATAACCGAGGCGCTTCATTAATACTGCCCAGGCCTGGCCCATGCGTGCGGGTCCCCAGCCAGTACTTTTTGGCTTACCTGAAAAACCATATCCAGGCATTGATGGGATGATTACATGAAATGCATCTGTTGCTTTGCCTTCGTGAGCTGTCGGGTCTGTCAGCGGAGCAATAAGTTTGATTTGTTCAAGCACAGAACCGGGCCAACCATGTGTAATGATCAGTGGGAGTGCATTCGGATGCTTTGAACGAACATGAATGAAATGTATATCCAGGCCATCAATGTTTGTTATGAATTGCGGCAATGCATTCAATTTCGTTTCCGCTTTTCGCCAATCGTAATCTGTCGCCCAATATTCCGAAAGTTTCCGCATTGTTGCGGTCTGCACACCCTGTGATTGATCGGATACAGTTTCTTTCTCGGGCCATCGCGTTGATAATATTCGCTGTTTAAGCTCATCAAGTTCCGTTTGAGGAATATCTATCCTGAAAGCGCGTATCGATTCGTCAAATTTGGGTTTGAGATCAAATCCCGTTTGCGCACTGCTTAATGTGCCCAGCATGATAAATGCACTTAAGATGACAGTGTTTGCCAGGATCATTTTGTTTTTTTTCATTGTTTAAATTTTCTTTGTTTTATGTAGATGACCCTGAAGGCGCATTACCGAGTCCTATCCATGAAGTCCATATACTTTAACTATCCGCTATAAGTTTTCAATCGTCATGGATAGGACTTCCGAACTCTTAGCTAATGGCCTGCCGGGTTGTTCAATGCGTTCGTGAATATGTGCGGACGGTGTCCGATCAATTAGAAGGCTAAGTAATTCAGGGCGGCTATAATGACCAACCGAATCCATTAGTTGCTTACGTTTATTGATTAAAGAAAAATCAAGATCAGCGATGACAACGCCTTCACCTGAACGGAGTGGCTCACCTATCAGGCTACCATTAGGAGCCACTATGGCAGTAAAGCAACCACCGGAAATGGGGCTAATATTGCCGCCGGTATCTTTGGCAATTTGCGCCTGCTGATTGGGGTCCAGCCATGCGGTAGCGCATACTACAAAGCACGCGGATTCCAGTGCATGCTGCCGGATGTTGACTTCCGTTTGCTCAGCAAACAACTCACCGAAGATGGACCCTGGATACATAGCTGAATGAATCTGTTCACCCCCGGCGATCATCGCATAACGCGCCAAAGGGTTGTAGTGTTCCCAACATGCAAGCTGACCAATGCGACCGACCTTACTATCAATAACACGAAGACCCGACCCATCACCCTGTCCCCAAATCATATGTTCATGATAGGTGGGCGTAATTTTTCGCCGGCGCTGAATAAGGCTGCCGTCTGCATCAAAGAGAAGCTGCGTATTGTACAAAGTGCCACCATCTCGTTCATTAACTCCTATGGATACTACTATTCCCGCGTTTTTGCAAGCCTTGCTAATTGCATCAGTAGCAGCAGAAGGAATTGTTACCGCCTGATCAAGCAACCTGAGGTGTTCACTTCCGGCAATAAGCTGGTAAGGTGATTGAATGAATGAGAAGTAAGGATAGTACGGCACTACGGTTTCTGGAAAAGTTGCAAATTGCACAGCTTTTTTGCCCAGCTCAGCTATCATTCTCACAACTTTTTCAATAGTTCCTTCCCGGCTGTACAGTACAGGACTAATTTGTACGGCAGCAGCTTTGACTACAGTATTTGTATGGCTGATTGTATTATTGTTCATTATTGTTTTTGTAACAGTCAGTAAAACTACCTTTGACCATGTTCGTTTACAAGTAACAAACAGTGTAGCGGACAAACTCACTCCCCAGGCTGCTTAATTGAAAAGCGAATGTTTTAGAAGGCGCACAAGAATCTTTCAATGCTTTTCTAAGTAAAATTCAAAACGAATAAATAATTTGTCTTCGACACATTTGATAAATGCAAGGAATGAACAGAGTATAAATAAGCCGGGTCACCAGTTAACTGTTTTTAAGATGTTGACCATGTAACGCGGCATCCAGGTAGAAATCCGAAAAGTTTTTTGAAGGTGGCAATAAGAACCGCAATAATCGCTCACGAAAGTTGTGAACCCGAACGAACATTAAAAATATAGAGTATGGAAGGACACAGCATATCCAGTGATTCTCGCGCAGCATTAACTGATCCCGGCAACGGCGTGTGCATATGGGTGGCAGGGGTAAACAACAGGAAATTGAGGTAATTACAACGGACGGAATTTAGTATAAAAAGGCTAAAGACTATTCTGTCTCTGTAAATATCATTGGCAACACCGCAATCCTTTTAAATGATATTGACCTCGTGGCAGTTGTTGGCGGTAAGGAGGTTATCAATCCTTTTATGGTCACCGAAGTATATATAAATGAAGCGGGGTAGTGGAAGATGGGTTCATTAACTTTTTCCCGACTAATAAGGCCAGTTAAAATTGCTACTCCGCCGCCGAAAAATAACTAATAGCACTCAGATAATGGGTAATTGTGACATTTAGGCTGATTAAGGTAAATGTTATAAGCTTTCCATATAATTATGTAAGCCCACTTTGGATACAATTAGTTAGCTTGACAATACCTCCTCAATAAATATGCGCCTTGCGCATACACAGGAAAGTGTCTCAAAATATCTTCAGTCAAGTATAATTAGTAAAAATGATAAGCAAAGGAAGGCGACCGTCAGGTCCCATACAATTAAAAAACGGGTTTTACATCGAAGTTTGCAACAAGGGTTCCAAATCCGGTGTTAAGATCCACAGTGCCACCAGGAAAGCAATGGAAGATTCCATTAGTATGTACTCAGCCTATAAAGCAGTAATCATTCTCGGCGAATATATTGGCGGAATACCCCAGCGTGATGCTCCGCTACATCCTGTATTGAAAAGCATGGCAAAGGAAGTTGAAACTAGCTTACACGATTGATGCTCGCAAAAGAGTCTCAAATTTTTCCAGGAGATATCCGGCTTGGTGAAATCTACACACTAACATACTGCTATTAACTTTTTATGAAAGTCTGCAGGGGCAGATCATTAAATAATATTATTATGACTCAATTAAAAGTGCTGTTCGTTGCGACTTCCAATGATAGGATTGGTGATTCCATATACCAGACCGGAGCGTGGCTGGAAGAAATAGCTGCTCCCTATTATATATTTAAAGATGCTAATGCAACCGTGACGATCGCCTCACCAAAGGGAGGGGAGGTGCCCATGGATCCCAGGAGCCTGTCGATTATGGTAGCCACATCATATACAAAACGATTTTTGAAGGATGAGTCGGCAATGCAATTCGCGGCTCATTCAAAACCACTGGCGGAAATTAATGCAGCAGATTTTGACATCGTGTATGTTCCTGGTGGACATGGCCCCCTTTGGGACCTTGCAGACAACAAGATCTTAAAGTCGTTGTTGGAAACGTACAACCGTCTGCACAAACCAGTTGGTCTCGTATGTCATGGTGTGGTAGCACTATTATCATTACAAAACGATAGTGGCGAACCGCTGGTGAAAGGTAAGCGGGTGACAGGCTTTAGCAATAGTGAAGAGAAATCTGGAAGCTATGCGGAGTTAGTACCGTTTCTCCTTGAAACAGAATTGACACTTCTGGGTGGGCTTTATTCGAGGAATGAAAATTATGTCAGTTATGTAGTGGCCGACGGCAATATCATCACCGGACAAAATTCTGCATCATCTGAAGCGGTAGCAAAGAAATTATTGATGGTGTTGGAAGATCGTAAATATGGAATTACGCTGGAGCCGGTAAATAATAATTGAGATAAAAGATGATAGATAAAAGATAAAAGTTGGGAAGGACTGATGCGCTTTTACCTTTTTTCCCCATCCTTAGAGTTTATTCACGGTTACGATAAATGAGGTTGGGTTTAGTAAAGTTTTCTTCGTTTGCCACAACTTGTCTTGCCTGAGGGAGAATTCTCATCTTTCCCTTTTACGTTGAATATAACCTATTGTATTCCTGGTTTCTTATGTATTAAGAATTGTGTTTCTAAAAACACGCTTCCCGCGATTTCGGACTGCCGAACACGTCGCCTTCTATATTTAATACATAAATGCAACAAACAAACAGTATTACAATTCAACAGTAATTGCATATTAAATATGCGTCGACATATTTGTTTTCAATCAACATAATATAAAAATAAAAGATAGGGGGAAAATTTTGACCCATATAATAAAGCAAAGTGTTGCTAAGAGTCATCATATGTAAAAAATATTTGAGGCTAATAACAAGTATCGGAATTGTGTAAGTATATAAAGAAATTATGTAAGCCATCGATTTAAAAAGATTAAATCAATTATGTAACTCGCACGAAGTCTGATTATTGACACTACTTCTTTCTAGTTTGTAAAAATCTGCGATCAAGATTGCGTTCAGCATTTATTAACAAATATTTCACCCGGCTTCATAGTTGCAGAAAGATCAGTATTCCCGAATGCCTTGTCCCTGGAAATTCCTATCCCTTGATGGCCTTACATTTTATTCTTCACGCTAACTGAAAATAAAGTCAGATGGCCAATTTTATACCCAGACCCTGCGTGGTATTTATATATACCAGCATAGATTTTTACTGCACATATAGACCTCCTCCCTAACTACAACCTGTAGTTTTGTTTTCCTTAAAGCAATTGCACTACATTTTACTTGAAGCAATTGCACTACAATGTTTCCTTCTTTGAGGTATTTTCTCCTCATCTATAAATTAATAACACTATGGATACTTTTACACTTTCAAACCCATATTTACAAAAAGTATGGGGGAGAATGCCTGGCGACTGGTTTAAAGCTTTTAAGCCGATCGTCATGCTTAGCCTGATTTTTTGCTTTAATATTTTTAATTCGGTCACGCAGGCGCAAAGTTCATGTCCTTATAATATTTCACTCGTTTCAAAAACCTATAATGCGGCTACTAATCAAACTACATTTGTTTGGAGTGTCGTCAATCCAAATCCAGGAAATGGAAATGGAGGCAATGGAGGTAATGGAACAGTGCAGGATCTGAGTCATTGGGGGTTTTTGATATCTCCCTGTCCTAATCCGGCAAATGCACTAAGTGAAGATGATATTGTAAGGGGTGGAACTGGTGCTACCGCAAATCCTGCTTCACATTCATCTTTGAGTCTTGGCTTGCAGGACGACAAGAGCCAGGATTGCACAGGAGGTGCTGATGTTTTGAAGTTTGATTCCGGCACTTCGGGCACCGCGCCAACTTATTACAGTTTGGTGTTGAGTGGAAATTGGGGCACCGGTGATTTAAATGCATATTACAAATCTGGTAACCGCACTGGCTGCGGACTTTGTACTATTGCTGGCGCTGGAGTTGGATGTCGTTTGCCATGCCCGACTATTACAGTTAGCATTACTCCTAACCTGTCTCAATTTTTTGCCAACAGAACTGTTGGATTAAGCGCAACTATTACGGGTGGAACAGGACCATATACATATGCATGGAGTTCAACCACCCCTGGTGTTACATTTAATACTGCTTCTTCTGCAACTCCGGTTGCTACAATACCTGTTGGTACATCAACTTTCGTAATCAATGTTTCTGTTAATGATGCCAATGGCTGTCCGGGAACAGCAACTATTACTGTTGGACAGGAACAGATATGTATTCCACTATTGACTCCTGTATTAGCTACTCCTATAGCTATTTGTCCTGGAGCTTCTACTGGAGTAATTACTGTTACCAACCCACAGGCTGGTGTTTCTTACCAGTTACTACGTGATGGTATTGCAGTTGGTGCTCCTGTAATTTACTCTTCGGGTGCATTATCATTCACAGGTTTGATGACTGGGTCTTATGCCGTAAGAGCATCTTTCGGTACCTGTAATCCTCTTACCTCTGCAACTGCAATTATCGTTGCAGCTACAGTACCAACGCCAACGTTTGGTGCTATCGGCACATTGTGTCCAGGTGCTACTGCTACACTTACTGCAACCTTCCCTGCTGGTACAACAGTTACCGGTGTGGTATGGAGTGGTACAGGTGTGA
>CBFGYO010000032.1:0-30778 GCA_965652975.1 uncultured Chitinophagaceae bacterium
GTACTTACATCGCCTTTGAATTTAACGCGGCTATCCCACTGTCCTTTGTTTTCTATAAATTCTATATTGCCGAACTGTTGCGCCTTTAGCAGAAGAGTGGGGAGCAAAAGGATGGTCAAAGAAAGTATTAATCGATTTAGGGCCAATTTCTTTTCTTTAAAATAACTAAAAATCATCTAAACTGTTGTGTAAAACTCCTGTTAAGAAATGCGACCCCAGGTTGTTTTACCTTTTTGTGACAGCAGGAAATTTTTAAGAGGCAAATTTTCTGCCGAAGTAAGCTCAGGATCGCCTTCAAGTGTAGAAGACGCATAAGACCGGGCTATCTCAAGCAGTTGCCGGTCTTGGACTATGCTTGCCAGCTTAAAGTTTAATGCACCGCTTTGCCGGGTACCTTCTATTTCACCGGGACCGCGTAATTCAAGATCTTTTTCAGCAATTTCGAACCCGTTGTTTGTTGATACCATGATCCTGATGCGTTCCCGCGCATCATTACCCAATTTTGAACCGGTCATTAAGATGCAGTAGCTCTTCTCTGCCCCTCTTCCTACCCGGCCCCTTAACTGGTGCAATTGTGAAAGGCCGAATTTTTCCGTGCTTTCTATTACCATTACCGAGGCATTGGGCACATTCACTCCTACTTCTATAACGGTGGTAGAAACCATTATCTGCGTATCCTTCTCAACAAATCTTTTCATATTAAGATCTTTTTGATCGCCTGGTTGCCGCCCATGTACCATACTAATCCAGTATTTGGGTTCGGGAAAATACGTTTTCACCTGCTCGTAACCCTGCATCAGGTTTTCATAATCCATTTTGTCGCTCTCTTCAATCAGCGGGAAGATGATATAGACCTGCCTGCCTTTTCCTATTTCTGCTTTTAAAAAATCCATTACCCTGCTTCGCTGTGATTCATAACGATGAACGGTTGTAACCGGTTGCCGACCCGGAGGCAGTTCGTCCAACACACTATAATCAAGGTCGCCATAAGCAGTCATGGCAAGCGTGCGTGGGATAGGTGTTGCCGTCATGACAAGTATATGGGGTGGAATCGTTGCTTTTTGCCACAACCTTGCCCGTTGGGCCACACCAAAGCGGTGCTGCTCATCGATGATCACCATCCCCAGGTTTTTGAATTGTACCGTTTCTTCAATTACGGCATGTGTTCCTATGAGGATTTCAATTTGTCCTTCGGCAAGGTCTTTTAAGGTTTTTTTACGATAGGCAGATTTAGATGATCCGGTAAGCAGCGCTACCCGGATATCCATTTTTTCAAGTAAACCCGATATAGTTTCAAAATGTTGGCGCGCCAGTATTTCGGTAGGCGCCATCAGGCAGGCCTGGAATCCGTTGCCCGATGCAAGTAGCATGATCAATACAGCCACAATCGTTTTGCCACTACCTACATCACCCTGTAATAACCTGTTCATTTGCCTTCCGCGACCCGTATCAGCCCTTATTTCTTTAATAACTCTTTTCTGTGCATTGGTGAGTTCGAACGGCATGAACTCATTATAAAACCGCGTAAAATGGTCGCCTACCTTGTCAAATATTACACCCTTTGAAAAGCGGTGCCGTTCGGTACGCAACATAGTCATCCGTAGCTGCGCAATAAACAACTCTTCAAATTTTAAACGTTGCACAGCCGCTTCATATGCAGCTATCGAAGGAGGAAAATGAATGTGCTGGTATGCTTTCCACCGATCGATCAATTGCAAGCGTTCGCGAATAGGTGCAGGGATATTTTCTGGTAAATCTTTATCGCGAAGCATTGCCAGGAGCGACTGCGTTAGCTTTGCCAACTGTCGCGCACCAAGCGATCGAGCTTTTAATTTCTCCGTGGTAGGATACACAGGTTCGAGGAAACTTTTACCATCCTGCCTTGTGGTAGTAAGCAATTCCATCTCCGGGTGTACGATCTGTGGCTTGCTTTGATAAAAACCTGCCCTTCCATATATCAGGTATGACTGGCCGGGTTCCAGCATTTTCTGAATCCAGCTTATGCCCTGGAACCATGTCAGCTCGAGGAAGCCGCTTTTGTCCTTCACCTGTGCTACAAGCCTTCGCCCTGCTTTTACACCAACAATCTCAAAATTGATCAATACCGCAGCCACCTGTATATATTCAGTTTGTGGGGTAATGCTACTGATAAGATCAACTTTTGTTTTATCAATATGTCGAAACGGGAAATGACCCAGCAGGTCGCCGAAAGTAAAAATGTCGAGTTCCTTTTTCAACAACTCACCACGCTGTGGCCCCACACCTTTAAGGTATTCGATGGGACTCGTCAATATATTAGCTACAGAAGTGATAAAATTTTTTGGCAAAAATAAGTGCTGTCAAAGCAATTGTATGAAACAGTGAATTATACAGAACAAACATGTCAATTCACCGCACCACGTAGCGATTTTTCCCATAAAACAGATTGCTTGCCGCGTAAAAACCGGTAAAAACCTTTTACCAGGCAGTAGTTCATGAATACGAAATAAAATGGCACAGAAAGAATCCCTGCTTTTTTTCCACTTTTAATAAGAGCCCAGCCGGCCATAGCCAGCAGGTAAAATGCCATTTGAAAATTAAAAAGCCAATTGTACACCGCATGCGATTGTGTGGCATTGACGATATAAAAATTGGCGAAAAATAAGATAGGTAATAGCACCGGGCATATGATCCAGCGAAGCAGCCGACGCGAAAAATACTGAACAGCCAGTAATGGATAACTGAATATGTTGAGACATTCAGTGAGGTAACCAACCGATTGATATGCGCCTGCAGAAATTCTCACTTTTCTTTTTTCCTCTTCGGCCAGGGAAGAGGAAGCAGCTTCGATGGCGTAGGCACCGGGTTCGTATGCTATTTTGTGATGCTGCAGGCACACCTGCATCGAAATGAGGAAGTCGTCGAGGATAATCGAATCATCCGGGTTTTTGAAAAGTGAAGTACGTATTGAAAAAAGTTCGCCCGCGGCCCCTACAACGGTGTAAAATCCAGAATCCTGTTTCTTTAAAAATGATTCATATTGCCAGTACAATCCTTCTGCCTGGCTCACCCCCGAGCCAGGTTGTGGAAGTATCCTCTTTTCGCCAGCCACTCCACCAATTGAAGGATTATTGTAATGTAAGGTTATTTTAAGAATAGCATCTTTATTCAACATCGAGTTGGCATCGCTGAACACAACAAGTGGTGTGTCTATAATCTGCATGGCTCGCTTGATAGCCGCGAGTTTTCCTTTTCTTTCAAAGTTGTGCAACAATTGTATGCCGGGGTATTTCGCCACTATCTGCGGGGTATCGTCAGTAGAGCCGTCTGTGATGAATATAAACTTAAGCTTTCCTGCCGGGTAGTTGAGGTCGAGACAGTTTTTGATCTTCTTTTCCAGTATCGCACTTTCATTGTATGCTGCAACGATCATCGTGATCTCACCAGGGCGTGGTGATTGAACGATGACAGGGCGTTTGAAAATACTTTGCAATCGATTCATAACCGCCAACAGGAAGCCATAACCGATATAACAATAAAAAAGTAAAATGAAGCTTATCCAGAAAATGTTTTCTACATACGCCATATCACACATTGTTGTGAAAAATACGGTATTCTTCGGGCAAATATCCGAATACCTTTTATAAAATTGGCCCTGTGTTGATTAACGACGTATTATTTCGCATTAAAACAATAAAAAAACCTTTGCATTTTCTGAAAAATACGTCTACATTTAATCCCTTGGTTTCAAAACCACCTTAGAAAAACCGAACATTGATGAAAAACCAAATCCACCTGCTGCAGCTTGATCTGTATTTTCGTGATTACAAGTTTGCACTACTCTGCTTCATTACCGCTTTTTTGTTTACGTTAGTTACAATTCCGCCTATCATCAGCCTTATCAAAAAATACAGGCTTTATGATGTGCCAAATGCAAGAAAATTGCATAGTTCCCCCATTCCAACGATGGGCGGTATTGCCATTGTGGGTGGGATGATGACGGCACTTTCACTCTGGTTGCCATTTACCAGCGAAATACCACAGGTCTGTTTTTTCTTTTCCATTACAATACTTTTTGCCCTCGGTATAATGGACGACTTGAAAGACTTGTCCGCCAAATACAAATTTGTAATACAGGTGGGTATCGCTGCTTTGATTGCACTGTCAGGCATCAGGATTACTTCGTTCGACGGACTATTTGGTATAAACGAATTGCATATTAGCGCACAATATACATTTACAATCCTCGCCATTGTTGGTATTACAAATGCATTCAATTTAATCGATGGAATTGATGGACTTGCCGGTGGGCTCGGTTTCATGAGCCTGGTAACACTGGGACTTATACTGACCATGAGTGGTGATACTAACACTGCATTAATCGCTTTTGCACTTGCCGGTGCTATACTTGCCTTTCTTTATTTCAATTTCAACCCGGCGCGGATCTTTATGGGTGATACCGGTTCCCTGATGCTGGGATTCGTAACTGCCGTATTATCCATCAGGCTTTTGCAAGTAAATTTAGTTGCAGTAAAACCAGTTCTACCCCATGCACCCGTCTTTATATTGGGAATTGTACTGATCCCTGTATTTGATACGCTGCGAGTATTTGCAATAAGAATCTGGAATGGAAAATCGCCCTTTGCTGCCGATAGAACACATATCCACCACCTGCTTACCAATGCCGGCTTTAGTCATGCCTTTGCAGCCAAACTCATTTGCTGCCTCCATGGTTTTATCTTGATTGAAGTATACTGGTTGCGGTACCTCAAACAGGAATGGACACTTGCAATATTGCTGCTGTTCATGATACTCGCGACAAAATTGTTGAGCCACCTCGGGATCTTTTTCAAAAAGCAGGACTCAAAATTGCCAGGCGGCCGATTTGAATATTAACCCGGTTTTTTAGGCATTATGTACAATTGATCGAAAGCCCTTCGATGCGGTTAGTTTCAAACCTCGTCCGCATTCATCATCTTCTTTATTTCCCTGCATACATCCTCGACCCAAGATTAACGATACCTCCAAACGGTCATGGCTATGCGGCATTAACCTTGCTGCCGGCTTTGGTAAAAATACGTTTCTGGAAAAAATTTAATTTGAAAATAATTTCAATGCGTTAACTTCCTTTTTCCAAAACTAAATACATGAGAAAACTTTTCCTCCTCCTGGCAGGCATGTTTATCTATGCCTGTTTTTTTTATGTCATGCCAGCAACGCCAACAAATGCTGGTAGCAACTGAAGAAGCAGAAAATAAAGATGACGAGTATGAAGAAGGATACGATGGTCCGGCAGAACGGGCTTTACTTGAATATGAAAAAACAAAAGATCCAGCCCTGGGTTTTGTTCCATTCGAGCGACTTGCTACCGCGATGGATTATACCGAAGAACAAAAACAAATGGTATTTGAAAAAGGTCAATCCAATTTACTATGGGTGGAGCGAGGTCCGACATATGATTCGCTGGGCCCCAGCAATGGTAACACACGCGCCGGCGTAAATTACACATCCGGTCGTGTACGCGCAATACTTGTTGATACACTTAATGACCCCAGCGGAAATACCGTTTTCGCAGGTGGAATCGCAGGCGGACTTTGGAAATGCACCAACTTCCTTTCTGCAGTTCCCAACTGGCAGGCAATCGATGATTATTTTGACAACCTCGCTATTTCTTATATATGCCAGGATCCGACTAACCCCTCAGTAATGTATTTCAGTACGGGCGAAGGCACGAGCAATGCCGACGCGGTATTGGGTCGTGGTATATGGAAGTCTACCAATGCGGGCACTACCTGGCAGCAGCTACCATCCACAACAAGTTTTATTCGCTCATTCCGCGTGTTGTGCGATGCACAGGGAAATGTATATGCTGCTTTGAGAACAACTGCTACACCGGTAGCACAAACAAACGGCCTGGTACGTTCAACAAATGGTGGCGCAAGCTGGACAAATATTACTCCTACGCTGGTAGGAACTGCAACAGCAACGGCCACCTGTACAGATATTGAAATTAGCAGCACTGGTAAACTCTATGCAAGTTTTGGATACGCAACTGGCGCACCCGGCACTACGGTTCGTGCTTTTGTGGCCAATAATCCTGCAACAGTTACACCAGGTAGTGGATGGATACTCGGTACAGGTATTCGCACTTCAGGACTGGCTGCAATCCGTATGGAACTTGCAGCGATAGCCGATACAGTGTATGCCGTAACAGGCAATACCGCTGCAAATACAGATAGTTGTTATCTATCTATTGATGGGGGCGTTACCTGGACTAAAAGAAATACAACGATTATTCCTTCAGGACTTGGTAGTGGCCAGGCATGGTACAACCAAACGCTTACTATCAATCCTGCAAATATTGGAGAACTGATGTCGGGCGGACTGGATGCTTACCGCTCAGTCGATAGTGGAAGAACCTGGACAAGGGCAACATTCTGGATTACTACTGCACCTTATGTGCATGCCGATCATCATTTTATGCAGTGGTGGTATAAAAATGGCGAAGGCCGTTTGCTGATTGGATGCGATGGTGGACTTTTTCTCTCAAGAAATAACGGGGCAACATGGACTGACAAGAACCGCAACCTCGCAATCAAACAATTTTATTCCGTAGCCATTCACCCTGATGCGGGTAGCCCTTATCTTATCGGCGGCACACAGGATAATGGTGTACACCAATTGAGATATGATGGGCTCGGACCGTCAATGGAAGTAACAGGCGGCGATGGATGCTTCGCGCACATCAACCAACTCAATCCTGCAATTCAATTCGGCAGCTATGTTTTTAATCAGTATCGCCGAAGTGTGAATGGAGGGCAAACATGGACATCAGTTAATTTATCTTCAACACAGGGATTATTTGTAAATCCCTTTGACTATGATGATGCACAAAATATCATGTATGCGAGTAACGGTGTAAGTGCCACCCCTAATATGCAGATTCGCAGATGGATCAATGCCAACACGTCAAGCACAAACGCAATATGCACGTTAACCGCACTTGTGAAAAATGGAGTGAATAGCAATGCTTCGTCATTTAAAGTATCACCTCATACGCCCAATCGGGTGTATATCGGTGGCAGCACCGGTAAGCTTTTGCGACTGGACAATGCAAATACTGTAACGCCAGCTAACGTCAATGCAAGTGTAACAGATATTACCGGAGCATCTTTTCCCAATGGTTTTCTCAATTGTGTAAATACCGGCTCAAACGATAATGTATTGGTAGCCGTTTTTTCAAACTTCGGTATCAACAACGTATGGTATTCCACCAACGGTGGTACGGCATGGACTGCAATCGACGGAAATCTCCCGGATATGCCTGTGCGCTGGGCAGTGATTGTACCCGGACAGGATGACCAATTGATACTTGCCACCGAGGCCGGCATTTATTCAACGGAACAGGTAAATGGAAGCAATACCATTTGGAGACCCAATCCCGGTTTTCCCACAGTAAGAACAGATATGCTTAAAATACGTGCGTCGGATAATACCATTGTTGCAGCTACGCATGGCCGTGGTTTATTTACCGCCACCATATCGATGACTACCGCACCGGAAATAAGATTTGTAACATCGGCAACCACCGCGAAGGAGGATCCTGCTTTTGCATCTGCTTGCAGACCCTACCAGGAGTATATGATCAAAACGGGCTTAATAAATGCCGCTGTTGGCGATGCGGTAGTTACCTACAACGTGCAGGCAGGAAATACGGCCCTGCGCGGCGTAGATTTTGATTTTACTACCAATGGAAGTTTTACAAATCCTTCCGATCAACATGTATTTACGGGTGGAATTACAGATGTAAAAGTTATTAAGCTTCGTGTGTACGACGATGTGGAAATAGAGGCGGAAGAGTCTTTTACCATTGGGTTCACTATATCTGGTAATACGACAGCAATTGCAGGCAATCCAAAAACGCACCTCGTAACGATTACCGATAATGGTGAAGAAGCACCAAAAGTGTCGCAGAACCTCACCACTACACTCGGCATTGGCAATACCAATCTTACTCAACCTTTCCGTGGACAGTTTTCTGATTCGCGCACACAGATACTTTATCTCGCATCCGAATTGAAAGCTGCTGGTTTAAGCGCGGGTGCGATCCAGTCACTGGCATTTAATGTAACACAAAAAAACAGTACAGCACCTTACATGGGTTTCACTATAAAAGCCAAGAACACAATGAGTGCCTCGACTGGTTTTGGCAATTTTGAAACTGGTGCGACAACGGTGTATGGACCAACGAACTATTCCACCGTAGCCGGAGTAAATACATTTGTATTAAACTCTGCGTTTGTTTGGGATGGCGTATCCAACCTTTTACTGGATATATGTTATGATAATGCAACAGGTACAGCTACGGACAACGTAGCAGGAACCGCCGGAATAAATCTATGCCATTTCGAACGTGCGGATAATACGGCAGGATGCTCGATCGCTGTCGCGGGATTTGGTTTCACGGGAGGTGCGCGTCCAGATCTCACGCTAAATATCGTAACCTTCCAGACGGCGGTAGCAACGGCACTGAATACGGCAAAAACGGAACACCTCGATTCTTACAATGATCTTTATTATTATTCCACTTCAGGTGAGATCATCGCACGTGTACGCAACCTTTCGGCACATGACTATGGTTGCACCCAGGTGGTAATCGACAGGGCGGGCACCGGTGCTTCGCGTTTCTGGAATGCTAACAAGAAAAATTTCCTGCTGGATAAAACATTCCGCGTTAAACCTGCTGTAGCAAATCCGGCTGGTAAATACGAGATCACGCTTTACTTTACAAAAGAAGAAAAGGAAGGATGGGAGAAGGCCACGACCAATAGCTGGAACGAGATACAGATTGTAAAAACATCCGGTCCAATCAGTGAGGTAACCCCGCAAAATGCACAACCCAATAATGGTGGTACGGTGCAAACCGTCGACAACCCGGTACGTGGTGTATTTGGCAACAGTTATACGCTCACATTTACATTTGAAAATGGCTTTGGTGGATTTGGTGCAGGTATGCCGGGTCGAATGAACAATGTAATTGTTTCAGCGGGATCCAGGAATGGTGGACAGTCGAGGCCTGGTTCATCGGGTATTAGCAATACAGTATCGGGCCCGATTGAAATTAAATGGACAACGGATACCGAAACCAACAGCAAGTATTTTGAGCTGGAAAAATCGTATGATGGTGTAAGCTTCCACCGAATCGCTACTGTGCCTGCTGCCAATCAATCCTCGGTTGAACGGAACTACAGTTATACGGACAATGAAATTGTGGAATTGAATTACTATCGCGTAAGGCTCAAACATACCGACAACAGCGTTACTACCAGCAATATCGCTATGGTGAAGAATGAAAAAGCAAGGCAGAATATGTTGGTGCTGACTAATCCCTTCCGTGATAATGTGATGGTAAGGTTTGCAAAAGTACCAACGGGGCCAGTTACGCTCAAACTGTACGACATGAAGGGCAGCCTCGTAAAATCATACAGAACCACACCTGCGGAAACGGTGATAATGACACTTCCCGGCGCTGCGCTGAGTAGTGGAGTATACTACCTGGATGCAGTGGTGGATGGACAACGTTATCGTCAAAAACTGGTAAAGCAGTAGGAATATCTTACAAAGGATAAGACAAAAACTGCTTATCATTGCCAATATGAAAATTATTTTCATTGCGGTAATGGTAAGCAGTTTTGTTTTTAGCTCTTGCGCGCAATCGCGCCACAATATCATTTCAGCAAAAGCATTTTACCAGGAGAAAATTAGTGGTGTGGCAATAGCTGATGATAACGGGCAGGTAATGGGCTCAACACCCGACACACTTCGCTGGCTTATTATTGAATGCAAGGGAACTGAACGGCCAGTGATAGATAGTGTTTTCTTTTTCGGAAAAGTGTATACTCCTAACATTTCATCTTTGCATGAGTATCCGATATTGACAGGTAAAAGAAAAAGTGATGGTAAGGATGCGGCAATATCAACAAGGCCGGGAAATCGTTTGTGGCGGGTAGAGCTTACACTGCATGCAATTGATCATTCTTTCAAAGGATCACAGATTGTACTTACCGGTATTGCCAGCGGAAAAAGGTTTTGGATGACAGTGAAAACTGTGATGGAACTGGAAGCGGAGATACGGGGGTGAGCTGTTTCACGCAGCGAACGCTAAAGAAGCGGCGACGCAGACATTAGGTTTAAGTAATTGAGAAATATGCTGAAAGACTTTATTCGCTTTTTTTACCACGTAGAATCATAGAAGCATAGATTTCACATAGAATTTAAAACGGTCGATTATAACAATCCCTATGTTGACCTATATGTATATGATTCTATGTGTTGAAAAAGCCCTATAATATCTCTTCAACTAAACTATTAATCCGTCTGCTGCAAACCAGTATGATGGATTGGTTTTACCTGCAAGGCATTTAATACAGGCTGTCCTTCTATAGCTTTAAATTCAATATTAATTCCGTTGGTGCCAAGCGCTTTCACTTTGAATGATCGAACTACTGCTGTAGCAGTACCATATTGTGCTGCAATATCAAAATGATCGAGTACCAGGTTGTCGTTGATATATACATTGAACACCCTTTTCCCATTTGGTTCAATCCTGTCCGCATCCGAAAGGTTATAGGGCTGCTCCTTAGCCTGGCTACTCAACAACTCCGCAAAATGTAGTACTATCTCATACTCACCAGGTGGAACATCCAGCCTGTATTTTTCAATCCCCGTTTGTTGTGTTTGATAAATTGGATCGTTGGGTGTGCCGGTAATATTTTTATCGGAGCCATAGGGCAGACGCGAATTATTCTGCAGCTTAAAAGCTTTTCCACCTGAGTATCCCCAGCCGCCAGTTTTATATTCAAGGCCCGGCACCCACACCTGCTGCTCATCATCAGTGAAAAATCGATTGGACCCTAATAGAATATTCATCGGAGCGAACGAGTTTTTTTCGTTGAACCTTGAGGGATATAATTTAAAATGGATAGTGGCATTATCTGTATACTGCTTCCCATTTTTCAATCCTTTGACGGTGATATTATTTTCGCCTTCCTGTAAGGCAACTTCCCATTCACACAAACCATTCTCCATTCTTTTATCGGCTGCTTCCTTTCCATTAATAAACAGTCGTAATACCTCCAGGTTAGTAGCTACCTGCAACGGCCGCTTACACGATGCCCCGGAGCTATCGGCAATTCCTGCTGCAGGTTGAGTGCCGAGTATTTTGATAAATGGAGTTGAGGTTAATACAGCCTTATAATAATAATATGGATCCTTTGGTATCCTGTCCCAGGTAAGTAATCCCTTATTGTTAATATGTGGCATCGATTCGGTACGTGTTTCCGAATTAAAATCGGCCAGGTTCCATACCATGGCGCCAGCAACAAAAGGGCGCTTAAACATTTCCGACATGTAGTATTGATGAAACTTCGTAGTGTATTCGACGCTTTTATCGAAGCGGCTTGGTTGCATACTTCTTATGCGCGGATCAGCATCTGCACCGTACTCCGAAACAAGCATTGGCTTTTGCGGGTAGTCTTTATGAAAATTATCGAGGAACTGGGGAAAGTCGCTGAGTGTGGCACCGTACCAACCCGAGTATAAATTCCAACCGAGGATCATGGGAATATCCACGAGGCCCGTTTCGCGATAGCGATTGTAATCACCATGATGAGCCAGCATGGTATATCTCGACGGATCTTCCTGGCGAGCCAGGCTATCCAGGGATCTTGCAAGCCTTGTAATTGTCGCTAAATATTGCTTCTGGCGACTTTTATCGCTATTATAGCGTGGCTTAAGTAATATTTCATTCATCGAACACCAGATGATCACAGACGGATGGTTATAATGTTGCCGGATCATTTCACTCAGCATCCTGCTGCAATTATTGAAGAAGCTATCGGATTCCGTTATCTCATTTATCAATGGAATTTCCACGGAAGCAAGAATGCCGAGGCTGTCACATGCACGTAACACAGCGGGATCCTGTGGGTAGTGAGCAACACGTAAAAAATTTCCTCCCATCTTCTTGAGCAATTCGACATCTTCCACCGCCATTTTATCAGGCACAGCATTGCCAAAGCCTTTGAAGTCCTGGTGACGGCTTGTACCTACCAGTTTGTATGACTTCCCATTCAGGAAAAAGCCTTTTGCAGCATCAAAGTGAAACCAGCGAAACCCCAATGGCTCCGCTACCCTATCGATCAACTTACCCGTTGCCGCATCTTTGATTTCTGAAACTACTGAATACAGGTAGGGTGTGTCGGGCGACCATAGCTGGGGATGTTTTACCTGCAACAGCGGCATTGTAAGGGTATGCTCCTTTTTTTGCGTCGAGCATAACACTCGCAGTAGTGGCGGTAACAACCGTTCCATTTAACTTTTGGACAGTGGTGCGGATATTGAGCTTTTTACTTAAGCTCCCATCATTCGCCAGGAGCATTCGCACCTGCACCGTGCTTTTCTGCGGTGCCACAACAGGCGTGGTAATATAAATACCCCTGCTACTAAAATCATTGAATGAAAAGTGAATACGATCCACTGCTACCATCCAGAGATCGCGATAAATACCGCCATAGAAAGTAAAGTCTGCAGTGAGCGGAGGAATGCTTGGATCGTAGCGATTGTCTACTTTTATCAGAATCTCATTTTCCTTGCCGGCAATTAACAACGAGCTTACAGGAATATAAAATCCTGAATAACCACCGATATGTTCCCCTGCCTTTTTGCCATTTATATACAATTCGGCAACCTGGTTGGCACCTTCGAAATAAAGGAAACAGGATTTTGCCGCCATCGAGCTGGGCACCTGTATTTTCTTTTTATACCATCCTGTCCCACGATAATATCCCGGTTCATCATCCATCACATCTTCGGTATTCCATGTATGTGGGATGTTTACCGGTTCCCATTTCAATGTTTTTCCGGGCAAAGAAAGCCCATTGTTGTAGGGATCGCGTGCAAACTCCCAATTGTTGTTGATGCTGGTAACGGTTCGTACATCATTTTGGGCGCAAAGTGATATTGCTGATAATAGACAATATAGGGAAAGGAAAATTTTCAAGGAGTTATTTATCACTTTTTCGATTTGTATACTGCACAAATAAATTCGATTACACATTGACGGTAAAATACTTTATCCAGCCGGTCATTGGAGGGTAATGGAAAACATTAACGCAAAATTCATTACTACGCAAAACACGCCCGGAAACAACCTTACGGGATTGCTTCAATAGCATGCCTTTCAATTTTGTCTATTTGATTTCTACGGGTCTTTTGAACGCGGTAGAGAAAATATCTACATAAAACTCTTCCGTCTTGTTCTCGAGAATATTTACTTCCATTTTACGAATACCAGTGGCCGGATTGTTCAACAATTTAATATAGATCGTATCCATGGCCTGCTTAGCCTGTGGAAAAACGATGGAATACGTACCATCACTGCCCGGTTGAATCACTGCACCATTTTTATCCACTACATTGAAGTCCTGTCCAACAACTGCCGGATTGGTAATACCAGTAGTAACAATTGCATACTTGGCTACAGCATCATAACTGCGGGTAAAAGTGGAATAAAACTGCACGGGGAATTTTATAAGCGCAGCCTGGTTACGAAGTACGCTTACACCCGTATTGTTGTTGGGAACGTAAATCGCATAATAATGATGTTCCAGTTCGGGCACTCCTGTCGGGTAATCCTTTTTCTCGCAGGAAGTAAAGGTCAAAGCTCCTGCAAGTACTAAAATGATATAGTTAATCGATTTCATTGTTTATTTTTTGAGGCTATTGCCAGTTAGGGTTTTGAGTTACGCTGCCACCGCTCAGTGCCACTTCGTTGAGGGGAACAGGATATAGATAGTCACGATCCGGACGGAACCGGCGGGTACTTGCAGGTTCTATCACCAGCACCTGGTTTCCATTAAGGTTTAGATTGGAGCCATTTGTTCCTACCCATTCGGACGCAATGAATTTGGCACCGAGCAATTCTTTGGGCAACATGATCTCTGCTGTTTTCCAGCGTATGAGGTCGTCGTAGCGAAACCCTTCCAATGCCAGTTCAACCGTACGTTCCCTCCGGATTTCTTCCCGCATACTAAGGTTGTTGGTAGTTACAAATGCATTGGTAAGTTTGGGGGTAAACCCTACACGCGTTCTCAATGCATTGATGCTAAGATTGAGGTCTGCATCGGTGATCGTTCCATTTAACTCAAACTTCGCTTCCGCATAGGTAAGCAGTACTTCGGCATAGCGTATCAATATCCTGTCGAGGGTACCTCCATTGTTAATGGTCTGGTCTGTTTTGCTAAATCCTTTTTTTGGTGCATATGCAGAGCGTGAGCCCAGTGATGTTTTGGGAACCCATGGACCCTGGTAAGCTTGTTCGCCAGAACGAAAGAAAGTAAACCCAACGCGTGGATCGCGGTTGTCCAGGATGGTATTATAACTTGTTTCTGCCGATTCAGCCACAAAGAAAGTGGAAACCGTAGCCGATGGCGTATTGTCATTTTTATAAGCAGGTAAACCATCGCTGTACAAATACTGGCGCAGAAGGTTACGTGTGGGCGCTATCCGGCCATTTTCAAGGTCGCGTGAATTATTATGAGAAAGCAACAGGTTGGTGCTACTTACGCCGAAAATTTTAACGAGTATATTTTCCGTGTTTGTTGCGCCTTCGCCAGCTTCAAGAAACAAATTACCATAGTTACTGAAGAGAGTATGTCCTTCACCCATTACCTTCTGGCATGCGGCAATCGCAATTTCCAGGTGTTGTTGCCAGTTGCTGGAAGGGTCATGAAACTTTGCACGGGTGCCCTCAAATAATGCTACCCTGGCTTTCAGTGCCCATGCGGTGCTTTTGGTAACCCGTCCATATTGTGCTGCGGGTAAAGCGGCTCTCGTTGGTAACCACTCGGCAGCATAATCCAGATCGTTGTAAATAGATGTAAGTACTTCTGCACGTGGCGTACGTCCCATATAAATATCGGGGTCGTTGATAGTAAGAGTTTTCAGGAGCAGTGGCACATCGCCATATTTTTTAACGAGGTTAGCAAAAGCATATGCCCGGAAAAATTTCGCTTCGGCATAGTAACGATTGCGGATGGCATCGGTTACCTGTGCACGACCTGCTTTTTCAAGTATGTTGTTTGCCGTAAATATTTCATCATAGCGGTCATTCCAGTCGCCACTGGTACTTGGAATGGACCGATTGCCATTGCTGATTTCATTTGCCGTCTGGTTTACTGCATCATCTGCACGATTATCTATCCAGAATGCATCGAGTTCCTGGTAGAGGCGATTAGCGGCATTGATCAAATCGTTTTCCGTATTCCAGAAATCAGCATCTGAAAATTCTGATTCTGGAAAGCGGTCAAGAGACTTGTTGCAGCTTGCAGCAAGCAGCGCAACCAATAAAAAGTATATTGAGAATTTATTTAGCTTTTTCATTTCTGCATTTTTTATAGGGAAACATTAATACCAAACGATACCGTGCGATAAAACGGATAAGTAGTAGCGCTTACATTATTACCCACTTCCGGATCAAATACTTTAAGCACCTTGGTCGACTCCCATAAATCCTGGCCTGATACATATACCTTCAGTTCGCGGATAGCTTTCTTATTGATCGGGATAATATAGCCGAGCTGAACATTCTTCAGACGGATATAACTTCCGTTTTGTGCCCAGCGATCAGACGACTTGAAGTTGTGCGCACTGGTTTGATACATCCGTGGGAAAAAAGCATCTGGATTCTCAGGTGTCCATCGATCCATATGAATGGTCCATGGCATATCAGCGGTGCCCAGTATTGGAGAAAGCGTTTCTTCACTTATCAGGAATCTTCTTTGCATCGCTCCCTGGAAGAACACAGAAAAGTCAAACCCTTTCCATACGAGTCCCATATCAAAGCCATAGGTATAGCGTGCATTGGTAGTGCCGAGGTATACGAGGTCGCCGGGACTTTCAGGTGTGCCGCCCGCTTCAGAAATCACGCCGTCACCATTTAGATCCAGGTATTTGATGTCGCCTGCCGACGGACTTGCAAAGAAGGGATACTTTACTAGTAATTTATAAGCGT
This sequence comes from uncultured Chitinophagaceae bacterium, assembly GCA_965652975.1. Lineage (GTDB taxonomy): Bacteria > Bacteroidota > Bacteroidia > Chitinophagales > Chitinophagaceae > CADEDV01. The sequence goes on from CBFGYO010000032.1 coordinate 16,052, forward strand.
CCGCATCTGCTTTTGACTGGAAAAATCCACCGGTTTTATATCCCCAAACGCTATTCAATGGGTATCCTTCGAGCAATGGCACCACACCACCGGTACCAATTACATTGCGGCCACTATATTTAACCAGCTCGTTTTGGTTATCGGAAATATTGAACCCGACATTGTAAGCTACCTTGCCGATTTTGTCCCGCCACTTAACGTCCAGTTCAGTGCCCCAGCTTTTTAGCTCACCTACATTTACACTTGGCACATCTACACCAATAATGTTAGGCAGGTTGAGTTCTGCCAGCATATTCTTATTACGTTTTACATAATAATCTGCTGTTATCAGCAGCCTGTTTTGCAACAATCCTATATCCACTCCAATATTCGATTGCTGCACAGTTTCCCATGTCTTATCAGTTGATGAAAGTGAATTCTGGTAAATGTATTGCGTACGTTGGTTGTTGAATACAAGGTTGTTTGTAGTAGTAAGACCACTCGTGAGCAGGGTGATATAGTCATAGTAGCCCAGCACGGAACCATTGCCCAACTGTCCCCATGACACGCGCAGTTTCAAATCGTCAAGGAAACTAACTTTATCTTTCAGGAAATTTTCTTCACTTACTCTCCATGCTGCTGAAAAAGATGGGAAGAGTTGCCAACGATTTTGCGGGGAAAGCCGCGAGCTGCCATCGTACCGGTATGATGCTTCAAACAGGTACCTGTTGTTGAAATTATAATTGAGGCGCCCGAAGATTGAACCGAGAGCCCAGGTTTGAATCAGATCTTTGCTTGTTTTAGTAAGTGCATCACCAAAGTTGAGACTAAAAAAATCATTGGTGATCATCCCGGTGGCTGCAGCACTGAATTCATCTTTTCGATAATCCTCATAAGAGGCAGCCTGCATAAGGGTGAAGGAGTGCTTTCTAAACTTCAGGTTGTAGGTGAGGTAGCCCTGGATATTATTCTGGTAAGCCCTGTTCTTCGTCAATGAAATGGAATTGGGCACATTGGCATTGAAGCGTACGGTATTGACTGTACGGCCATACCAGTTAATGCTACGCCTGTTATTCTCCATTTCATAATAGTTCTGGTTGCGCCAGCCGATTACATCCAGCGTCAATCCTTTCACAACATTTTTTACATGTATGTTCAATCGACCCGTGAACGTTTCATAGTTCCTCGTTTCAAGCCCTGAATTTTTTTCCAGGTCTACTGCGTTTATCTGTAAATCGCCATTATACTTCTGACCAGTGATATCTTCAGGAGGTGTGTAGAGTGACTGGCGGGTACGACTCCGGTAAAGACGATTGATGATCTGCTCTGTTCCAAATGAATTTTCACGAACCAATGATCCTATATAGTTGGCAGTAAATTTTACGCTTACATACTTATTCAACTCGGAGTTGAGGTTGAATTTTACATTGTACCGCGTATTGTCGTCCGGCCCATAGCGTAAAACTCCATCACGCTTATAATAGCTTCCTGATACCAGGTAATTCAGTTTTTGGTCTCCGCCACCAAACGACAGGGAATGGTTTTGCATATGGTTAACCTCATCCATGCCTTCCTTTATCCAGTTGTTGTTTCCAAAATATTCCCAACGGTCTGCAGTGGGGTTGGGTCGATAGGAAAAGTTGGGATTACGGAGCCATTCCATTTGCTCGTCGGAAAATTCGCGGGCACCTGTTGCATTAAAGCGTGCTTCATCAATCAATATCTGTTCGTCCCAGGAATTAAGACGTTCGGGCTGACGTGCGGTGATGTTTATTCCATAATAACTGGTGAAGTTGATCTTTGTGCGACCAGCAGTTCCCTGTTTTGTTGTAACAAGTATTACTCCCGCCGCAGCTCTTGCCCCATAAATGGCAGAGGCCGAGGCATCCTTCAATACCGATACGGATTCAATATCATTTGGATCGAGGAGGTTGATATCCTGCTCCACACCATCAACCAGTACCAGCGCATTGGCGGTATTAGATGATGAAAAACCACGAACCCTTAATCCATAGTTCTCATCGCCGGGCTGGCCATTGTTACGAAGCACCGTGAGCCCGGGTATCATACCCTGCAAGGCACTGGTGACATTGGGTACGGGCCGGTTAATGAGTTCCTTGCCCGAAACCTGTGATACAGCACCGCTCAGGTTTACTTTTTTTTGTGTTCCGTAGCCAATGACCACCACATTCTCCATAGATAATGGGTTTTCCTGGAGAGTTACATCGATGTTTGTTCTGGGACCCACCATTTCTTCCCTGCTTGAAGCTCCGGCAAATGAAAAAATAAGCACAGCCGTGGGTTCGGTACTAAGGGAAAATTTTCCTCTACTATCCGTGGCAACGGTTGTGGTTGTACCTTTTATAGACACGTTTACTCCCTGGATGGGAGTACCTTTTGAATCTACAACCGTACCTTCTATTGTTTTGGTTTGGGCAAAAAGGGCGGTGTTCATCACCAACACCATGACCAGTAAATACCAAAATCGCCGTTTTTGGTAAGGGGTCCTGTTTGGTAGCATTGTAATGGGGATTGTTCTCATACAGCAATCATTTAGCAGTTTAATTTGATATGTGTTGATTGATTCAGCAGTTTTCGTCATGGTATGACAGCCATGGCGAAATCGTCAGTGGAATGCGTTAATCGGATTTAAGCTTTTGGACTATTCGAGTTTGAGGTAGGAAATGTGGTAGTGTAACGGTGGAGACAAAGTAGCGGGCACCACGAATAGGAAAGTTGGGGTATTCATAAAGCAGCAATTTGGTACAACTCAAAATTGCCGTATAAAAGAGACTGTTTCCAAATAAAGCACTACGTCAAAACCTCGTCATAAATTAAATTATTAATTGATTTTCAGATAATTAAAAATTTAAATTGCTACGTCCGTCAATATGTGGTTTCGAAAGCAGACCTGGATGGTTTTTTTACGTACTATTTGCTCTAATCGGTTTTTATACTCCTTTTGCCTTTTGTAGTTCGTAGTACCGTTCAGAAAAATCCCGAGGTTAATACCTTCAGGTAGATCACAAAGGCCACGAAGGGAGACCTAAGTTATCTAGCTATAATCCTTATGAATTGGGCAAGCCGATTAGAAAATCGAAGAGGTTAACCTCATTAGCCAGTTCAAGTTTTTTGCGGAGGCGATACCTGCTGGTCTCGACCCCGCGCACCGAGATGTTCATGAGCTGGGCAATCTCCTTGCTGGAAAGGCTAAGTCGCAGGTAAGCAGCGAGCTTCAAATCTGAAGTGGTAAGCGCGGGATATTTTTCTTTCAGTTGCTTGAGGTAGTTGGTGTGCACGGTGTCGAAGTGAACAGCAAACTGCTCCCACTCCTCGTTATGATCGAGTTCTTTATCGATTACCCGCACAATTTTCTGGAATTCCTTGTTTGCCTTTTCCTTTTCGGCGATCTGTTTATATCCGGACAGGTCTTCTTTCAACCGTGACAGGATCTCTTTCTTTCGTACCAGGTTCATGGCCGACGAAGCCAGTTCGGCATTTTTATGTTCCACTTCGGATTGTAATTTTTCATTACGAAGCTGGATGATCTGCTTTTCGCTCTCCCTGATCGCCAATTGATGTTGAAGTTGCAATTGCTTCTGCTCCTCGTCATACTGCCGTTGCTGTTCACGCAGCTTTGTCTGTTCCAGCCGTTCGTATTTTCGTTGTTGTCGTTTATAAAAATAATAGATCAGGCTGGCGAATGATAGGATATACAGGCAATAAGCCCACCAGGTCTGGTACCAGGGAGGCAATACTTTAAAATGAAAACCGGCTTCGGTAGATTCATTATCAAAATTGTTGCGGCATTTAACTTTAAACACATAGTTACCGGCAGGCAGGTTGGTATAGTCCTTTTCCTTTTTGGTGGTCCACGCAGACCAGTTCCTGTCAAAACCTTCAAGGTAATAGCTGTATTCGGTGTTCTGCTCCTGCCCAAAAAGTAGCGAGGCGCATTCGAAATGAAGTGAGTTGTACTTATACTTGACCACCGGGCTTTCCGCTAATGAAGCATAGCCACCATACAATAAATCATTATCCTGTAGTGGCGACTGCAGCTTGCGTATCATTACCTTCAACGCCTGTTTATTCTTTTTATACAAAGCGTAATTAATATGGAAAAATCCTTTCTCTCCTGCTATCAACACGTTTTCGGCGTCGATAACATTGATATGTTCAAAGCCGTTTGCCATAATGCGGCCATCTATCTCAGGTATAAAAATTACCCGGGGGTCTGATTGCGAACGGTCGATTATGCCTACTCTCCGGTTGCGACAAAACCAGATATTCCCTGCACTATCCTCCTTTATATAGCTTACGGGATCCTTGCCAATTAATTTTTCGAACTCACTGGATCGTATAAAATCATTTTGCTGGGGATCGTACTCGAAGATTCCTTTGTCCGTTGTCAGGAGTATTTTGTCGCGAAGCTTGAAGATCTTGTTGTGGTTACCAGACAATATTTTTTTTGCATCCGGGTATTTCGATGCGGTGCCCGGGTTATTGTTATCGAGGGCGATACTGTAAACACCCTTATAGGGATGGGCTATCCAGATTACTTTTTCACCAATGGCTACAAACCTTGCTGATTCCACCTGGCTATACTCGACGGCATTGGTTATTTTGCCATTTTGAAAATCGAAGAAACTAATACCATTATAAGTGCCGGCAGCAACTTTTGCGGTGGCGCCTGCATTTTGCAATGACTGGAATGCCCAATAACCGGTTTTTGTATTTAGTGGAATAGCCTGGTTGTCCTGTACGACATAGGCGCCTTTATTATGTCCCATCAGCAGATGCCCGTTTACTGGCGAAAGGTTCCAAACCTGCCCCTGCGAATTCTGGACAAAATCAAACTTCCCGATCGTATAACTGAGATCCGTGACACGGGAGTGCAGACCGATACGGTATACGCCTGTAGACACCCCGAGGTAGAGCTCGTTATTAAAGATTACGGAAGTGTAGCCCGAATTCCTGTTTTCCTGGTCAGGAAATATATTGCGGATGGCATTGCTGTAGGTTACCAGGTCGATACCATTATCGAGGCCCAGCCAAAGGTTTTTATCCTTGTCGAGCATTACACTGAGCACGTTATTATTTTGAATGCCTTCCAGTTTGGTAAATCGCTGAATAAATCCGCCTGTCTTACTAATGATAATTGCGCCGGCAAGATTAGTTGCGAGTACAATCCTGTCGGGTGCGATGAGTGCCGCCGAGGAAATATTCTTCGACGCTATTTCTTTTATTGCTTCGGTGACAAATGGTGTAAGCGTGTCATTATGTAAAATAAACAGTCCGTGCATGAGCGACACCAGCAACACACTGTCGTTGCCGATTGACAACACTGTGCGTAACTGGAAATTATCTTTCGGCAGTTGGCCCGACTTACTTCTTTGTATCCATTTGCCCGATTCATAATATACAAGGCCTTTATCATTCTCGTTGGCCAGCAGTTGACCACCTGCTACACCGAGGTAGCCCCAATTGATACTATTATGCACAATGATCCGTGCCTTATCGTACTCCAGTATCTTTTTATTTGCGCGAAAAAAAACACGTTCCTTAAAAAAACAGATATTCCATACATCAGCGAAGTTATTGTCACGGGCGGCAACGAGTGTGTTGAGTGAAGTGTATTCGAGTTCTCCTTTATCGCCCGGAGCAAAAAAACCAATTTCACCCTGCCCGCCAACATATATCCGGTTGTCGTTACTAATTGCTACTGACCGTACGATGGTATGGTTAGGTAGCTCATATTTTCTCCAGAAACTTCCGTCAAAACTTAGTAGGGCATCGTTATTGGCAAAGTACATGATACCGTTTTTGTCCTGCGCGATATTCCAGTTTTGACTGCCAGCAGTGTAGAGCTGCTTGGTATAATTGACAATATTGGGTATGCCAATGGTGTTTTGTGCAAGTGATTGCAACGAAACAAAAAAGAATAGCAGGGGGAGGATACTATTGCGAATTATCGGCATCATTTCGGCCGCCAAGTTAGAGAAAAAGCCGCGAGGCTCAAGCCTCGAGCTGCGAGCCTCGAGCTGCGAGCTGCAGGCTACAGGTTACAGGCTACAGGCTATTCACCAGAAATGTTTTGTTTAGTTAGTAATATGATGTTTAATAAAGCGTACTGAATCGTAGGTCATAAGCTCGGGGCTGGGGGCTCGAAGCTAGGGGCTCGAAGCTATTCGAGTTTTCCCTCTTTGGCCTTCGTCTTCATTTCTTCATTAGCATATACCGCTAACTCCACTCTCCTGTTTTTTTGCCGGTTTTCTTCGCTTGTGTTGGGATACTTGGGTTGTGATTCGCCGTACCATTTTGCAGTAAGGCGGCTATCTGCGACACCTTTACTTGCGAGATAGGATTTAACAGCCAGGGCTCTTTTTTCGGAAAGGGTCATATTCAAATCATCACTACCTGTATCGTCGGTATGTCCTTCGATCAAAATATTTGTTTCGGGATATTTTACAAATACTTCAGCCGCGGAGTTGAGATCATTTTTGTAGCTCTCACTTATTTCCGCAGAATTGATTTTGAACATCAGCCCTGATTCAAATGTGAGATTGATGCCTTCACCTACCCGCTCTACCTGCGCAGTGGGCACGGCCTGTTTGAGTTCTTTAGCCTGGGCATCCATTTTTTTACCAATCAGGTTACCCGCAACGCCGCCAATAGCGGCGCCAGCCAAAATACCCCAAATACTTCCCTTGGTAATTAATGCACCGGCGGCAGCTCCTGCACCTGCACCAATGGCTGTGCCTTTCTGTTGTTTGTTCCAGGTAGAACAGCCTGCCAATATAATTGCTGCTGCAGTAAAACTTAAGATGATCGTTTTCATATAAATTATTTTGTCTTATTTACAAACCATTGATGCAAACATATCCTGTTTCATGTCATGCAGGCCAAGAGCAATTGCTTTATTTAAATCGGTACAAAGCATGCTCTTTTCTGATCCTGACATTTTGCTACGCAATTCCTGAGCATTGGTAGTATTATATTTTTCCGATAGCATTTTCATACGTGCATTGCTGCGGATGCTATACATTTCAAGGTCGGCCTTGCCCATGCTTACCGCTTTGTCATACTGAACAAATGCATCATCATACTTTTTTTGAGATACAAACATGTCACCACGCTGGATAACGAAATCAGTATTTGAAGGATCGAGCGCCACAGCCTTGTCGAGAAAATAATTAGCGCTGTCCATATTGTCCAACTGGCGCCAGTGCACCAGCGACATTAGCGCATAGTTGGATGCACGTGATTTGGTATCTTTATTTTTCTCTGTGAGAGCAATCATTTGCGAAAAAGTAGCTTTGGAAGCATCCACCTGTTTCAACCGGTTTTGAGCAATGGCTTTTTGAAAAAGTCCCATCAGGCTTTTATTCTTTGTTAATTTCAGGGCGGTATTGCTGGCGGTGATGGCTTCTTCATACCTGCCAAGTCCATTCAGTGCTTCTGCCTTACCCACAGCAATCGCTTCTTTAGCATCCTTGGTATTGCAGGATTTTGCCATCACATTGAATGCATCGAATGCTTCCTGGAACTTCTTTTCCTTTAACATTGCAATGCCTGCATTGTTTTGCTCCTTGCATTTTTTTCCCATCGTGATGGTCTGGGCGGCAACTATTCCGTAAACGAGAAAGCTAACAGCGGTGATAAGGATATTTTTTTTCATAATTCACATTTTATACCTGCGTATCCGCGCGCAGCAATTATAAATAAGATTGGCTCATCGCGGCAAAGTTATTCATGCATTTCCAATATAGGGATGGCAGATCACTATTAATCCTAACTGGTACAAACAACGACGGGTGGACGGACGCTGTTTTCAAATAACCCGGTAGAAAAATACCGGCAACATAGCGTAGCACTTACAGGAAGTGAATGGCAATTAAATTTAATTATTTTAAGTGGTTGCAAAAATTATATTTACGATAATTGAAACCTATGTGAATAAAAGTTAGTTCGAGTTCGTTGTGGTTCTTCTTGCCCGTTGTGATCCCTATTTGTTGGGGGTTTTGGGTGGACCACAAAGAGCACTAAGAATCACGACGGTCATGATGGGCTTAGTTAAACTTCCTGGCTCTACAGCTTTTTAACGTTCACGACAATCGCACAAAAATATTTTCATTCCTAATACCTATTTTTACCAGCAAACACGCTTACATGAAATTCATACCTGTTCTGCTCCTTACGCTGACGTTCAATTTTTGTCATACCGGTAAACAATCGGTAAACGATGCCGACGTTGCGGAAAAACAATTGAAAACGGGCGCTGAGCAAACTGACCTGTATCTTCCTTATTTAAAGGGAAAGCGGGTAGCCATGATGGCTAATCAGACTACCATTATCGGCAACAGGCACCTGGTGGACAGTCTTAAATCGCTCGGCGTAAATGTGGTGAAAATATTCGGACCAGAGCATGGATTTCGTGGCCAGGCGAGTGCCGGTGTGCAGGTGGCTGATGAAAAAGATATCACTACCGGAATTACTGTCATTTCTCTATACGGTAAGAAAAACAAGCCATCGAAAGACGACATGGCCGATGTAGATGTGCTGATCTACGACCTGCAGGATGTTGGTTGCCGGTTTTATACAAATATAAATGCACTGGTGCGACTCATGGATGCCTGTGTGGAGAGTAACAAAGAAATGCTGATACTCGACAGGCCCAACCCGAATGGTTACCTTATAGACGGACCAATACTGGATATGAAACATAAATCCGGAATTGGCATGTTCCCGCTCCCCATGTCGCATGGACTTACTGTTGGTGAATTTGCACAGATGGCAAATGGTGAGGGTTGGCTGGCTAACAAAGCAAAATGCAGGATCAAAATAATACCTGTGGCGAATTATGATCATGAAATGCCTTATACATTGCCTGTAAAACCCTCGCCCAATCTCAACACGCAACAGTCGATCATGCTATATCCCTCGACCTGCATGTTTGAAGGTGTTTATCTCAATCATGGCCGCGGCACTCAATTTCCATTTACCGTAATAGGCAGCCCGGATTTAAAGGGCAAATACACGTTTTCCTATACTCCTACGAGTATTAAGGGCATGGCCGAAACACCTTTATTTATGGACCAGGTATGCTATGGTCTCGATTTGCGCAATTATGATATTGAATTACTCAGGAAGAGTAAAAAGATTAACCTGGGATGGATAATGGAATTGTATAAGGCACATCCCAATAAGGAAAAGTTTTTCGAATCCAAATTGAGCAAGGAAATGGGAGTAATTGAAAGACTGGTAGGGACGAGCGATTTCAGGCAACAGATCATTGATGGTGTTTCCGAGAAAGAAATACGTGCTAGTTGGGAGCCGGGGTTGAGTGAGTATAAAGTGATGAGGAAGAAATACCTTTTGTATCCGTAGATACTACTAGAGGATAGATAAAAGTTAAAAGATAAAAGTTGTACTATTCGAGAATGACTTAGGTCTTATCTGAGCGTTTTTACGTTGGAAAAGTAACCGATTTTGGGGATTGTGGGGTGCTGGGGGAAAATTAATTTTTGCGTAGCAAAATGAGCTACACTTAAATTATATGTTACAGATATGGTACGTGAACAGGATTTGAAACGTGATGCACTCCGGGTATCGAATTATATCAATAAATATGTGAGGCTTGCAGCCCCGGAAAAGAGGGAAGAGCTTTTCATGCTTTTTGAAAACATGCGGCAGATGTTTCCGCAATGGGGTATTATGAGTTGCCCGATGATGCACCGGGATCTTCACTTCGCTACAAAAAACTGCCAGGGCATTTTTGGTTATAGCCAGGACTACCTGATGGAAATTCGCAAACCGGAAAAATATTTTAATCACATACATGAAAGTGACCGAAATGATTTGTTTCAATGTTTTTCCTTCTTAAATAATTTCCTGGAAGGCATATCACCTGATCAGCATCATCTTCATCGCGCGATATTCAATTACCGTTTTAAACAGGGCAATGGACGTTATATTCACCTGCATGATGAAAAGGGAACCCTGCAATTGAAGGATGGCGAAAACTTTTATTATGGACTATTCCTGGATATCAGTGATATCATATTTGCCGGGGTAAAAATCAAAATTTACCACCAGGGTGAAACATTAGAGCTATTACATGAATACGGTCCTTCTACAAGCAATAACACGCTTTCTAAACGAGAGCGAGAATTGGTGCTGTTGATAAAACAGGGGCTGCGTACCAAGGAAATTGCGGGCCAACTTAAGATTAGTCATCACACCGTCCGCAATATCAAGAGCAAAATCTTTGAGAAATATAATGTAACAAGTAGTATCGAATTGCTCAACATTGCCATATGATAGTACGGATAAATTGCCTTTGCATATAAATTCATTTTTTTGAAAACCGTTTATCTGTCAGTGCTACAAGGAATGCTTCAAGATCGCTTTTTTCTTTAGCTGTAAGCCCCAATGGCTTTGCCAATAGCGTATCACGGTTGATGGCATTGGGAACTATTTTACCAGGATCGTTATAAAACTCAATAACGTCATTTAGCGTCTTAAACTGGCCATTATGCATATACGGGGCCGTAAGGGCGGTATTTCTCAGTCCCGGCGTTTTGAATTTTCCCACATCTTCTGTTTTGTGCGTGATAAGTGCCCGGCCACTGTCATTCAGGTCAGCACCATTGAACAGACCTATATTCCTGAATTCATATTGAGTAAAATTGGGTCCGAAATGACATTGTATGCATTTGCCCTTTGTTCCAAAGATTACGAACCCATTTTTAACCTCTTCGCTTACGGCAAGCTCGTCTTCTTCAAATTTCCATTTATCAAATGGGCTTTCGCTTGTTTCCAATGTGCGTTCAAATGCCGCAATAACCAAGGCAAGATTAGCGCTATCGGGTTCTTTGCCGAATAATTGCCGGAAATAATCCTGATACTTTTTATTATCACGAAGCCTCGCTATCGCATCGTTAATTGGCAGGTTCATTTCAACAGGATTCTCGATGGGTGCTAGCGCCTGTTGCTCCAATGTTTTCGCGCGGCCATCCCAGAAAAAAGTATGCTGTAGCAGCACGTTCATTGCAGAAGGTGTATTTCGTTTGCCCCTTTTACCATCATCGCCCACACTTGTAGCACTTGTATCAGCAAAAGCGAATTCAGGTCGATGGCAGGATGCGCAACTGATCGTCCTGTTTTTGGAAAGTATGGGATCAAAAAATAATAATTTTCCCAGTTCAGCACGGGTCATCGAATCTTTCTGAAATCCAGACCCCATCGACCCGATTGCAAATGTTACAATAATAATTATCACATACTTTTTCATAAAATCAATCCGCGATTACATCATGCTTTTTTTACCCTGCCTAAGATCGTTCTGGCCATTCCCTCACGTCTTTGCTGGCAACTATCACTCACCGGCACCAATCGAAGTGAGTCGGAATTACTAAAAAATACGAGTTTGTATGTGCCCACATAATCCTGGCAACCAATTTCTTTAATGGTAATTAAACTGTCTTTGATTTGATATCGGCCGCTTACGAATGGTTTTTTGTTTACGTACGCCTCGTATGTGTTATCAGCTTTAAACACTACTCCTGTTACGTTACCATTTACCGATGGCTTTGTTTCCCACCGACCTACAAGACCATTATCCGGAGTAAATGAAATAAAGGCCATGATTGCAGTAGTTATTACGCATGTCTTTAACATAGTAAAAGGTTTTGATTAAAAATTTATGCAAACATGGGGAATGGGGATAAGGCGGGCAATAGTACTATTGTACTAGAGATAATAGTGAGTTAGATAATAGATAATAGTGCTATTATTTGAAGTGTCTTATGAAATTCGTGCGTTTTGGATGGGAATTACTACCAGATTGGTTTTCCGTTATAGTATTCTTATTTCAGTTGTATCCAGACGGGGGCGTGATCGCTGGTCTTTTCCCAGCCACGCACATGGCGGTCTACACCTGCGGAGATGAGCCTGCGTTTTAGTTGGGGACTCAGGAGGAAATGATCGAGTCTTAACCCGGCGTCACGCGCATAGGCATTACGGAAGTAATCCCAGAATGTGTAGATCTTCTCTTTGGGGTGCAGTTTACGAACGGCATCAGTCCACCCCTGGTCTGCCAGTTTTTTAAAGGCCGTGCGTACCTCAATACGAAAAAGTGCATCATTTATCCATTTTTCCGGTTTGTATACATCGAGTTCCGTCGGCATTACATTGTAATCGCCGACTAAGGCTACCGGAACTTTATGAGCAAGTAGTTTTTTCGCGTGTGCAGTCAACCGTTTAAACCATTTGAGTTTATAATCGAATTTGGGACCGGGATAAGGATTTCCATTTGGAAGATAAAGGCATCCTACGATCATGTTGTTAACCACGGCTTCTATATAACGGCTATGACTATCCTCCGGATCGCCGGGCAAAGCGCGACGAACTTCCTGCAGCTCCCCTTTTGAGAGTATAGCCACTCCATTCCAGCTTTTTTGCCCGTGCCATATCGCATTGTAACCTGCGTCGCGAATAGCTTTCTCCGGAAACTTGTCCGCGGGTGCTTTTAATTCCTGCAAGCATACAATGTCGGGGTTGGCCTCTTTTAACCAGCGAAGGAGTACTACAAGACGTCCGTTTACACCATTTACATTATAAGTGGCTAGTTTCATTACTTATTTTTTGAAACTCGAGTAGCTGCAAGCCTCGAGTTGCGAGCTTATAGGCATTAATTGGAAATGTATTAAGGTATCAACCTGTGTGCCAGCAGTGTGTTGATGGCAGGCCGCGGATATTTAAAACTTGAAGTGTTTGTTCTATAGTTTATTGTTGAAGGATCTTAAGTATTGCCTTGCCTTTTCCAATTCGGGTCGGTCCTGGCTGCCCGGACCGGCTATGGTAACCAGTTGCTGGTAATATAAAATTGCTTTATCGGGATTGTTCGACAGTTCGGCCGCCCTTGCAGCGCCATACAGTCCATTGAAACGGTTGAGCTGTTTTTTCAAATCTGCTTCATAGGCCTGGAGAGCTTGCCCGGTTTTACCCATTTGCAGTAACATATCTCCCAACAGTTCCCGTGCAGGTATTATTTCGCCCGGAGTAACCGGAAGCTTATCGGTTGCGTCTTCCTTATCGGCTGCCATAGTCATTAACCTAATTGCTTCTTCATTTTGACCTTCTTTAAAAAGGATCCACGCTTTGCCCGCATTTAGCTGAATTTGCAACTGATTAATGTTATAGGGATCTTTTTGCTTTACAAACCCCTCATGTATTTCTTCAAGGTGCCTCAATTCCGATTTTGCCGAATCCAGCTTGCCGATATTTACATTCCCCATCAGGCGGGTAAAATGAATGATAGCTTTTTGCCAGGGAAAATTTGTCCAGGGTATGTTCGCCTTATGACTTTGAAGGTTCGCTGCTTCGTTCCACAACCTGTTTTCCAGCACATAACGCGAAGGGATGGAGGCAAAGGCATAAGCTACCTTGAAATTGAAAGGTTGCACCTCATTGATTGATTTCAGGTAATCCACCTGTTGTTTAGCTCTTTTGTTATCTCCCTTTTGCAGGTAAGCATAAGTAAGGTAGTCCAGTCCATGTAATTCTTCATCCCAGTGTCCTTTTATTCCTGCTGCGCTTGCATAGCATTGGGCTGATGACACGGATGCGATATTTGAATTGATGCATTCATCCCACAAACCCAGCCGGGTAAACACATGTGAGGGCATATGTAAAGCATGTGCTGATGATGGCGCAACTGAAGCATACTTCCTTGCCGCCGGCAATGCGAATTGAGCCAATTCGGGATTGTCGTATGTATGAATTATATAGTGTACTACGCCCGGATGATTTGGTTGACCGGGATAGAGCGCATTTAAGATTTCGCCTGCTTTTTTCTGATTTTTGAAAGTTTTGTCGGTGGGATCGGCAGTTGCGGTTAATGCAAGTGAATAGAATATAGCTGCCTCTTTTTCATTTGGGAAATCAGTATATAGCTGTTCCATTGATTTTTGAAATCGCTGCGCGCGGGTTCGATGATCCACGTTTTCACGATCATCATAAAATTGTGCAATGGCGTTGATATACGCTGATTCATACTTTGATTTTTTAGATATCGATTTTGCAATAGCAACCGCTTTTGCACCTTTTTCCAGTTCGGCCGCTGTTGGCGGCGCCCATAATGGATGATAATTGCTCATAGCCACACCCCAATAGGCCATTGCGCAACCGGGGTCCATGTCAATAACTTTTGCAAACACTTTTTCAGCCTCATCATATTCAAAGGAATGCAGTAAGGCAACTCCCAGGTCAAATTCCTGTTGAACTTCTTTTGAACCTTCAATTCTGAAACCCACTGCCCCGAACTGTTTTTCTTCAGGGCCGCAAACAACCACGTCACCCCTTTTCAGTTTAATGGCATTAATAGTTTCAATAGCAGGAACATTAGCTCGCTCCTTGCAGGAAAAAAATATTACCAGCAAAAGCAAAGAAATACTTATTTGCCTTAGGTGTGGTTGCTTTCTCATAATCCAAAATGTTTGCAGGTTCAATTAATGTCGTGTTATATGACCATTCTTACTGAGCTGAGCCACCTACCAGGAGGGTGCGGGGAAATAGCCATGACGGAGTACTGAAGGTAACCAAAAAAATAATTGCTACGTCGCCTGTGGTGCATTTTTAAGGCGTGTCATTCATGGGTCAATAAAGCTTGATTAAGCAATGATAATCTATCTGAGCGCATTTAAGATTTCGCCTGCTTTTTTCTGATTTTTGAAAGTTTTGTCGGTG
>CBFGYO010000033.1:0-30354 GCA_965652975.1 uncultured Chitinophagaceae bacterium
AACGGCGAAAAATTACAACTTTTTACCGTAGGTTTGAATATATGAATCTGTCACTTGAAGGTAAGAGCGCGGTTATTTGCGGCAGTACGCAGGGCATTGGATTGGCCATTGCAGAAGAACTCGCATTGCTTGGCGCCAATTGCACGCTTGTGGCACGCAATGAGGAGGCTTTGAAAGAGGCAGTACATACCCTTGATATTGCTTTGCGGCAACAGCATTCATTCCTTGTAGCTGATTTTAGCAGGCCCGACGAACTTAAAAAAATAATCGACGGGTTTGTGGTTAAACACCCGGTCCATATCCTGGTGAATAATACCGGTGGACCTCCGGGCGGACCAGTAACGGATGCCGCCGAGCAGGCTTTTATCGATGCATTTAATCAACACCTGATTTGCAATCATATCCTGGCCAAAGCGTGTATCCCTTCCATGAAAAAGGAAGGATACGGAAGGATCATTAATATCATTTCTACCTCTGTAAAAATACCGTTGAAAAATCTCGGCGTATCGAATACCATTCGCGGAGCCGTAGCATCATGGGCAAAGACGATGTCTAATGAGCTGGGAGAGTTCAACATCACCGTCAATAATGTGTTGCCAGGATTTACTACCACCCAACGCCTGGCGGCAATCATCAGCAATACCGCTAAAAAAGGTAATGCCCTTGTGGAAGTAGTAGAAAAAAATATGATGGAGGAAGTGCCAATGAAACGATTTGCCGACGCTTCGGAAATTGCTGCAGTGGCAGCATTTCTCGCTACACCCGCAGCTTCCTATGTCAATGGCGTGAGCATACCGGTAGATGGAGGCAGGACAGGCAGTATTTGATTAACTATTTTTAGAAATTCATGAAGCTCGAAGTTCCTTATCACCTGGAAAATTTTATCGGCGGTCATTGGATAGGCCCGTTAAGCGGAAACTTTGTAGAAAATGTAAATCCTGCTACTGCCGAAGTTTCCGGTCATATACCTGATAGCGGTGAAAAAGATGTGAATGCTGCTGTACAGGCGGCAGCAGGTGCTTTCGCTGCCTGGAGTATGACTAGCGTTGATGAGCGTTTCCGAATACTCAATAAAATTGCTGACCTGATTGATAAAAATCTTGATGTACTGGCACTCGCCGAAACAAATGATACGGGCAAGCCACTTTGGCTAAGTAAAAAAATAGATATACCCAGCGCATCAGCCAATTTCCGGTTTTTTGCAACAGGCATTATGCATTTCTCTACTGAATCGCATAATATGGAAGAGAAGGCGGTGAACTATACCCTGCGCCAGCCTATTGGTGTAGTGGGTTGCATTTCACCCTGGAACCTTCCGCTATATCTTTTTACCTGGAAGATTGCTCCTGCACTGGCAGCAGGTAATTGCGTAGTGGCTAAACCATCAGAAGTAACGCCCGCAACAGCATTTCTTCTTGGAAAAATCGTGCAGGAAGCCGGATTGCCCAATGGTGTATTAAACATTGTACATGGCCGCGGCACTACAACTGGTGAAGCGATCATAAAACATCCCCAGGTAAAAGCTATCTCATTTACCGGTAGTACAAGAGCGGGCGAAAGAATTGCAACAATTGCGGCACCGATGTTCAAGAAACTTTCATTGGAACTCGGGGGAAAAAATCCCAATATCATTTTCGCGGATTGTGATTGGGAAAAAATGTTGAACACTACCATTCAATCATCATTCAGCAACCAGGGAGAAATTTGCTTATGTGGCAGCAGGATACTGGTAGAGGAATCGATCTATGAAAAATTCAAAACTGAATTTGTAGAGCGTACAAAAGCATTGACAATCGGTGACCCACTTGAAGATTTTTCAAAGCAGGGAGCCATTGTAAGTAAAGCGCATTACGATAAGATCATGCGCTGTATCGATACCGCAAAGCAGGAAGGAGGCAGGATACTTTGCGGCGGACGGGCATATAAGCCAGGTGGTAGATGTGCCAATGGATATTTTATCGAACCTACCGTAATTGAAGGCCTTGATGAAACGTGTCAGACCAACCAGGAAGAAATTTTTGGACCGGTAGTAACGCTGCAACCTTTTACTACCATTGAGCAGGCATTGCATTTAGCAAACGCCACTGACTATGGACTGGCTGCAACAATATGGACGCAGAACATTTCCGTTGCCCATCGCGTAGCTGCAAAAGTAGAAAGCGGTATCATATGGGTCAATTGTTGGTTGTTGCGCGATTTGCGAACTCCTTTTGGAGGAATGAAGAATAGTGGCGTGGGTAGAGAAGGTGGCTGGGAAGCGTTACGTTTTTTTACGGAAGCTAAAAATGTATGTATCGAATTATAGGATCTTCGTGTTGATGATTATTCATCTTACTTTTAAAATTTGTTGTCATAAATAAAATATGTCGGGTATTATCAATACAGGGAATGCATCAAAACCACTGGGAGCATACCCGCATGCACGAAAGGTTGGCAACTTCCTTTTTCTTTCTGGCATAGGTCCACGCAAACCAGATGATAATTCTGTACCAGGCCTCGAACTTGACAAGCAGGGGAATATTATTAGTTATGATATAGAAGCTGAATGTCATTCTGTATTTGCCAATGTAAGAGCAGTACTGGAGGCTAGCGGTAGTAGTTGGGACAAGATGGTGGATGTAACAGTTTACCTAACAAACATGAAAAAGGATTTTCCTATTTATAATAAAATATACAACGAGTATTTTGCCGGGGTGCAGGCTTGCCGGACAACGGTTGAAGTAAAGAGTTTGCCTACTCCCATTGCGATCGAGCTAAAAGTGATCGCCACTATTTAATGAGCTTTATCATCCAAGCATAAGAGATTACCACTGCAATGAACTATCAAAATAACCTCGAATTTGCCAGGCAGCTTGATGCAAAAGATCCGCTGAAGCAATTCAGGCAAAAGTTTTTTATTCCACAGCACAATGGTGAGAATGCAGTTTACTTTACCGGCAACTCGCTGGGATTGCAACCCAAAACTGCAGCCGCATACGTGCAACAGGAACTTGACGACTGGGCGCGACTTGGTGTAGAAGGTCATTTCGCAGCTAAGAATCCCTGGGTGTCTTATCATGAGATATTTCCCAACCAACTTTCCGGCATACTTGGTTGTAGACCGATGGAAGTAGTGGTAATGAACCAGCTTACCGTAAATCTCCACCTATTGATGGTAACGTTTTATCGCCCTACGGCGGAACGTTTCAAAATCATTTGCGAAGCAAAAGCATTTCCTTCCGACCAGTATGCACTGGCATCACAGGCTGCGTTTCACGGGTTTGATCCCGCTGAAGCAATCATCGAAGTGGCACCGCGTGCCGGTGAACATACTTTACGTACCGAAGACATCCTTTCCATAATTGAAAAGCATGGTCAATCGACAGCGCTGGTACTCTTTGGCGCGGTGAATTATTATACGGGCCAGTATTACGAGCTGGAAAAAATAACCAAGGGTGCACATGCTGCAGGTGCGTATGCCGGGTTTGACCTGGCACATGCCGCTGGTAATGTGGAATTGAAATTACATGATTGGGATATCGATTTTGCCTGCTGGTGTTCTTATAAATATTTGAATTCAGGGCCGGGTGGTGTTGCCGGTGTTTACATCCATGAAAAGCATGCTCGCAATACAAAGCTTCCGAGATTTGCAGGATGGTGGGGACACAACAAGGAGAGCCGATTCAGAATGGACCGGGAATTTGATGTGATGCCTACTGCTGAAGGCTGGCAATTGAGCAACGCCCCCATCTTATCAATGGCTGCGCATAGGGCGTCGCTGGATATTTTTGCCGAAGCGGGGATGGATCAATTGCACGAGAAACGAAAAGCACTGTCTGCTTATCTACATTTTGTATTAGGTGATATAAACGACAAACTGTCTACCCGTTCAATTGAGTTGATAACACCGCAGGATGAAAAGGCGAGAGGTTGCCAGGTATCTATGTTGCTATTGGAAAAGGGTCGCGATGTATTTCATGCACTCACAGCAAGAGGTGTGATTACAGACTGGCGCGAACCCAACGTGATACGGATAGCTCCCGTGCCACTCTATAATTCCTTCGAGGATATTTGGCAATTTGGAAATATCGTAAGCAGTATTTTATAAATTTTTTTTTCACGATTGGGGAGTAAACGATGCAAAAACAAGAAATAACCATAATTGGTGCAGGACTGGTAGGTTCGCTGCTTGCTATTTACCTCGCAAAACGTGGTTATGCGGTGAAGCTTTACGAACGCCGGGGCGACATGCGCCGTGAAACGATGATTGCGGGTCGTTCGATCAACCTGGCATTAAGCGACCGTGGTTTACTCGCTTTGGAAAAAGTGGGACTGGCGGATGAAATAAAAAAGATAGCCATTCCTATGCCGGGCCGTCAGATTCATAACCAGGACGGCAGCAGTGAATTTCAACCTTATGGAAAACAAGGGCAATACATAAATTCCGTATCCAGGGCCACCTTGAATATGAAATTGATGGACCTGGCAGAAAGCCATGGGATAAAAATATTTTTCAATCACCGCTGTACAGCCATCGACTGGAAAAATAAAACAATAGCCTTTGAAAAAAGTGATACCGGGGAGCAGCTAACTGTAGAATACGAATTACTATTTGGTGCAGATGGTGCTTATGCTGCGACGCGACTACAACACCAATTACAACACGAGCGATTCGAATACCAACAACACTATATTGATTGCGGCTATAAGGAATTGAACATACCGGCACTGCCTTCTGGCGAATTCGCACTTGAGCCGAACGCACTACACATCTGGCCACGTAAGGATTATATGTTGATTGCTTTGCCTAACCTGGACAAAACATTTACCTGCACACTTTTCTTTCCATTTGAAGGGGAAACCTCTTTTTCGCGGCTGGATACAAAGGAAAAAGTAAATACTTTTTTTGAAAAAACCTTTCCCGATGTGGTACCATTGATGCCAAATTTCGTCGAAGAATTTTTTTCTCATCCTACGTCTTCGCTGGTAACGGTAAAATGTTTTCCCTGGATACGCGACGACCAGTTTGCACTTATCGGTGATGCAGCCCATGCAATCGTACCTTTCTTTGGACAGGGAATGAATTGCGGATTTGAGGATTGCCGTATACTCGATGAATTGATCGGGCAGTTTGATGGCGACTGGTTGCAGGTACTGGAACAATTCCAGCTGGCGCGCAAACCGGATGCTGATGCCATTGCAGAACTGGCATTGAACAATTTTATAGAAATGCGTGAGAGAACAGCGGACCCAAATTTTTTATTACAGAAAAAGATCGAAGCACGACTACACGATCATTATCCCGACAAATGGATCCCTGCATACTCGCAGGTTACCTTCAGTCCGCAACTACGCTATAGTGAGGCCCTACAACGTGGGCAACGGCAGGAAGCGATTATGCACGATGTGATGCGTATACCAGGTATTGCAGAAAAATGGGATAGCGCGGAAGTGGAGCAACTTATTTTACGTAAGCTTGATGAAAGATGAGGAGCTCCTGATTTTCGGGTTTCTCGCGGCGCACGCTACGGTTGCAGCGACGCGCCGATATATTGAAAATATATTATTGCGCCTTTGCTTTCATTTGCGCCCCCTGCCTGCTGTGTCTTCGCGCAGCTGCGGCGAAGCAAGGCCGGCAGGCAGGTTTGCGTGAAACCAAAACCGCCTAACTTCGCCCTCCATGACCCGCCAGCAACTCGTAGACCTTATTTATAAGCGAAAATCCTACCTGTGTGTAGGTCTTGATACTGATATTACAAAAATTCCTTCGCATCTTTTAAGTGAACCTGATCCCGTTTTTTGTTTTAACAAAGCAATTATTGATGCTACGCGCGATGCCTGCATGAGTTATAAAATAAATACTGCTTTTTACGAAGCATTGGGTGTAAAAGGTTGGGAGGCGATGGAGAAGACCGTGAGGTATATTGGCGACAGCCATTTCACGATTGCAGATGCCAAGCGCGGCGATATTGGCAATACATCCAGCCAGTATGCGAAGGCTTTTTTTGAAACTCTTCCATTCGATTCGGTGACGGTAGCGCCTTATATGGGTGAGGATAGTGTAAAACCTTTTTTGCAACACGAAGGAAAATGGGCGATAGTATTGGGCCTGACATCCAACCAGGGGGCAAACGATTTTGAGCTTAAGAGGGCAGGGGATGGATTATTATATGAGCAGGTGTTGCAAACCGTTTCAGGATGGGGCACACCACAAAACCTGATGTTTGTGATTGGCGCTACACAAGCCGATGCGTTTGAAAATATCCGCCGGCTTACGCCCGATCATTTTTATCTCGTACCGGGCGTTGGTGCACAGGGCGGCAGCCTCAAAGATATTTCTGCAAAAGCCATGAACAGGGATTGCGGAATACTGGTGAATGTCAGTCGTGCTATTATTTATGCATCGGCTAAAAATGATTTTGCCGCAGCAGCAGGAAAAGCAGCAAGAGCCTACCAGGAAGAAATGCAAACTTATCTTGGGGCGAGATAATAGATAAAAACTAAAAGATAAAAGTGTATTTAGTCGATATGTTCGATTGAATACCACTTTTATCTTTTAGTTTTTAACTTTTATCTTTAAACCTACCTTTGCCGCAACAAAATATCGATTGCAATATGGCGGCCCGTACAGACCAATTTACCAGCCCGGATTATTTTAATGTTGACGCATTGCTGACAGAAGAACAAAAGCTCATACGTGAGTCGGTTCGCAGTTATGTAAAAAAGGAAATTTCACCCATCATCGAGGATTACGCCCAAAAAGCGGAGTTTCCCCAGCAGATTGTGAAGCAACTGGGCGACCTTGGCTGCTTCGGCCCTACAATCCCGGTAGAATATGGTGGTGGGGGACTCGATTATATCA
The DNA here is from genome assembly GCA_965652975.1 of uncultured Chitinophagaceae bacterium. Classification (GTDB taxonomy): domain Bacteria; phylum Bacteroidota; class Bacteroidia; order Chitinophagales; family Chitinophagaceae; genus CADEDV01. Next base: position 6,842 of record CBFGYO010000033.1, read on the forward strand.
GTTACGGCCTCATGATGCAGGAGCTTGAGCGTGGCGATAGCGGCGTGCGGTCAACTGCATCAGTGCAGGGTTCTCTGGTGATGTTCCCCATTTACCAGTATGGAAATGAAGCACAGCGTAAAAAATACCTGCCCAAACTGGCCAGTGGGGAATGGCTGGGTTGTTTTGGTCTTACAGAACCTGATCATGGAAGTGATCCGAGCAGTATGATCACCAACTTTCGCGATGCGGGAGATCATGTAATATTAAACGGAGCAAAGATGTGGATCAGTAATGCTCCTTTTTCGCAGGTAGCCGTAGTGTGGGCAAAAGATGAGGCAGGCGAAATTTATGGACTGATCGTGGAAAGAGGTATGGAGGGATTTACCACTCCAACTACTCATGGTAAGTGGAGCTTGCGTGCCTCAGCTACAGGCGAACTGGTTTTTGATAATGTAAAAGTTCCAAAAGAAAATATACTGCCGAATGTAAAAGGATTAAAGGGGCCATTGGGATGCCTCACCAAAGCAAGGTATGGTATTGCCTGGGGTACAGTGGGTGCTGCCATGGATTGTTATGATACCGCGCTCAGGTATTCGAAAGAAAGAGTACAGTTTGATAAACCAATCGGCGCATTCCAATTGCAACAAAAAAAGCTTGCAGAAATGGTTACCGAAATCACCAAAGCGCAATTGCTTAACTGGCGCCTGGGTGTAATGATGAATGAAAAAACTGCCACCCCGCAACAGGTGAGCATGGCAAAAAGGAATGGTTGCGAAATTGCTACAAATATTTGCCGGGATGCGCGACAGCTTCTAGGTGGGATGGGTATCACTGGTGAATACTCGGTAATGCGCCACATGATGAACCTGGAAAGTGTGATCACGTATGAAGGAACACACGATATACATCTCCTGATAACGGGAATGGATGTTACCGGTTTCAATGCTTTCAAGTAACACGAAAATGTGCTTGATGGAAGTAGTAGAGTATAGCGATCAATATAAACAGGAAATTATTGAGCTGATCATAGGTATCCAGCACGACGAACTGGGTGTGCCCATTACTGCCGCAGATCAGCCTGATCTTGCCAATGTGCAGTCTTTTTACATGCAGGATAAAGGGAATTTCTGGCTTATGCTCGACAAAGGACAGGTGGTAGGCACTATTGCACTTATAGATATTGGAAATGCAGAAGCAGTATTACGCAAAATGTTTGTGCACCCGGCTTACCGTGGCAGCCAGATGGGAGTGGCACAGGTGTTGTTGGAAACCCTGTTGAATTGGTGTAGGGCCAACGGTATTAACACGATATTTCTTGGTACGATCGACATTATGAAAGCGGCACACCGGTTTTATGAAAAAAATGGATTTGTCAAAATGGATAAAGTGAAACTGCCATCGAAATTCCCGGCAATGAAGGTGGACAACGTTTTTTATAAATATACTTTTACCCGTTCGACATGAAAATATTTCTCATAGGATTTATGGGCTCCGGTAAAACTTACTGGGGCCAATTGCTAAGTCAAAAAATTAACCTGCCTTTTTTCGACCTGGATGAGCAGGTGATTACTCATGAAGGCAAACCTATCAACGAAATATTTGCTGATAAGGGAGAGGAGTATTTTCGGCTGGTGGAAAAAGACACTCTCCATATCATCACGGAAAGCCATGATAGTTTTGTGATGGCCTGTGGCGGCGGATCGCCCTGCTATTTCAATAACGTTGATTATATGAATCGCAGCGGCACCACGGTTTGGATCAATACGCCGATGGATGTATTATTCAAACGCCTGACGGCTGAAAAAGAAGCGAGACCGTTGATCCGTAAATTGTCGGACGACCAATTGAAAGGATTCATCACAAAAAAATTTGCCGACCGAAAGATCTATTATGAGCAGGCAGATGTGAAGATGGACGAGGAACCTTTGCAACTGGACAAATTAATCGAAAAGATATTTCATGCATAAAGGGTTTATGGCCGCTGGCGCCATTTTTGGCGGGCTTGCAGTAGCACTAGGAGCATTTGGTGCGCATGGGCTGGAGCAGCTTACCACAGATGCGCGCATCCGCCATGGATTTGAAACCGGCGCTGCTTACCAGCTTTATCATGCTTTTGCTTTACTTATTACAGCGCTGGTGTATAACCATGCGCCAAATCAGTTTATAAAATGGGCGGGCTATTTTTTCATTGGCGGCATACTTCTTTTCTCGGGTTCACTTTACCTGCTTACATTCCTGAAGATTTATGAAAGCCCGGGTGTGCGCATCATCGGGCCTATTACCCCACTCGGGGGGCTATTGCTGATCGGCGGGTGGTTATGTTTGTTATTGGGCGCTACGCGCAGGCAGAATTAAAGTGGCAATACCAGGGTAGTAACAGTGCCATGATTGTTTTCAATGTGATAAGAACCGCCAATACTTTCCATACGTCGTGAAATGTTCTTCAATCCATTCCCAAACTGTCGAAGCTTTTGCATATCGATGCCCACACCATTGTCGGTGATCTTTATCTGCAGTTCATGGTTGATGGTAAAGTCGATAGTGATCAGCGATGCATTGGCATGCTTCAATGCATTGTTCAAGGTTTCCTTTACACATAGGAATATGTTTCGGCGTTTGTCGCCGGTAATTTCAAGCGGTTCGATATTGGGAGGAGTATTTACCCTGCATGCTACCTGTGTGCTTTCAAAATATTCCAGGGCATAGGAGCGGATATAGGAAACCAGGTTGTCGAGTGTATCATTACCACTGTTCATACTCCAGATGATGGCATTCATCTTATTCAGTACTTCATCAGCCGAGTGAGAAATTCTTTCAATTTCTACCGGTGTGCTTTCCTTCATTTTATTCCGCGCGATCTCACTCATGAGCCTGATAGCCGTCATACCGGCGCCAAGTTCATCGTGCATATCCGCCGAAATGCGTTGTCGCTCTTCCTGCTGGGCTTTATACACTGCCAGTTCTTTTTCATATTCTTTCATCTGGTTTTCGGTCTTCAACCGCTCCCGTTCACGTGCTTCTACCATTATACGTTGATTGTTCTTATAATTGAGACCCATGAAAAAGAAAAATAGTTCGAGAAAGAGGCCCAGTTCGTAATGCAATAAAGAAGAATCCCAAATGCCAGGTAACACAATCACACTGTCGAGTGTAGCAAGCAACTGTGAAAGGAGTGAAAAGACAAACAGGCAGAGATTGCCCCAAAACACATAGCGCAGCAGCTTGTCGTTCCAGCGGCGCAAACTGTACACGAGGAAAATGATGGTCATCAATAGCAGCACAAACTTGGTGATGAATTCCACCCAGTATTCGGCCGCATAATTATCGGTAAAGAAATGAAAGAAGCTAAATAGTACCAGTGACAACACGAGCAATGCAATTCCAGAATTATAAAGTTTGTACAGGAAAGGATGCTTGGTACGCGTGTTCAGAAATCCTCGCATAAAGGCCATATAGCAAATAATGCCAAGACCCATCATTATGTAATCGAGGTATCCTTCGAAGAAGTAACCTGTATAGTTGGGCCGCAGATCGTAAAAGGCTTTGGTAAACAACATACCACCGACAAAGAATGCATAGCCGGCGTAATTCAGAAATTCATTGTTCCCTCCCTGGATAAAAATCACCAGCGCGTACATGATCAACATTAGCAAGAGCCCGCTAATTACATAAGTAACCATATTGAAGTCGCGGTGAGTTTCCTGTATGCCTTTAATAAAGGGATCGATACGATTGGCATGGATCAGTCGTGGTCGCATACCGTTGATATAAGTGCGTACCGGGTATATTTCTGCGTAATAAACGGACGTATCTTTCGGTTGTACTATAATTTGGCGATAGCCATAGTTGTCTTTCACATTGGGAACGATGGATTGCATGCGATGTATGCCTGCTTCTGTTTGCTGAAACAGCCTGATATCAAAATAGAAAAAGCCGGGGAAGAACCAGATTTTGATGGCTGTGTCGGCGCTGTTGCTAAGCCTGAACCGGATCACTGCTTTGTTAGTTACATCCTTTGCCGGTATGCTTCCGGTATATACCATCCCTTTTTTAAACTGTAAACCCGGCAACCTTGCCGCCAATGAATCATTTGGTGCAAGAAAAACGCTGGACGACATGCGGGATATCTGTGTGGCAAATTGAATCTTGCTAACGTCCAGTACGGTGTCGGTAGTATTTGCCTGGCCATGCAGGCATGCGGCCTTCATCAGGAGGCCCACTATTAAAATGGAATAATAAAAGCGCCTTAGTGGAGTCATGGTTGGTTGCTCGCCAAATGTAATCAATCGGAATTGGTTTTTCCAACTGCCCGTTATACCACTTTCCGGGATATTGCTTAAAAACCGATGGGCCGGGTTTATCGAATTAAACGGCATTCGATGATCAATCTGATCTGCTCGGAAATCTGCAAAAAAATCTTCATAAAAAGTATTGATCGCTTTCTTATTTAATATCATATTAGAGCCCGTTTCCAATTTCTACTTCACCTTCGGGTTGCTCTATAAACTATATTATCTTTGCGATCATGGCCCAAAAGAAGAAAAAGAAAGCCGCTGATAGTCCTAAGAATAAACCAGGCAAAACCAATCCTTCCCCCTTCAAACCGGATAAAGAGGAGCGTATTGACTGGCGAGGTCTTGCGCGGGACGAGCGTACCTGGAAGATTACAGGTGCCGTATCGTTATTGATTTCAATATTCCTGTTCATCGCGTTCATCTCCTATTTTTTTACCTGGAAGGAAGACCAGGATAAAGTCTTTCGTGGAGCATCCATCCTGTTCGACCAGGATATAAAGGTCAATAACCTGCTCGGACGACTTGGCGCCTATATTTCGCACAGTTTCATTTATAAGGGTTTTGGAGTTGCTTCACTACTCGTATGCACTTTCTTTTTTGTGGTGGGGGTAAACCTGCTCTTCAATCGCAGGGTTTTTTCAATTACGCGCAATCTCAAATATGTTACGGTTGGTTTGCTTGTATTGTCCGTGTCACTGGCATTTCTGTTTGCCGGTAATACCTTTCGTTTTGGTGGCGGCGTAGGTTCCATGATCAGTGATTGGCTGGTAGGTGCGCTTGGCACCATCGGTACCGCGGCAGCATTGCTGGTGGTAGCGCTGGGTTACTTCATTTGGCAATTCAATCCTGCTTTCAACCTGCCTCAAAGAAAAACAAACACACCACCCGAAGAAGAGAGCGACGAAGAGCAGCCCGAAGTGGAAGAAGGATCACCCGCGATATTGCCTGGTGGAAAAACCATCAACGATTTATACAATGAACAACAGCAGGAAAAGACGAAGGGCAACTCCGTTCGTGCTACTGGTGCGCTGGTGATAAATCAACCATCGGACAATGAAAGCACGCCCGAGTTTACGGTAATTGAAAAAGATGAACCGGTGCAGGAAATGGAAGAAGAAACGGCCGTAGAAAAAGAGATTGTTGACGACCTGCTCCATAAACATGAACTGAAAGAAACAAAGGAATTACCCATAATCAAAAAAGAAGAACCCGTAAAGACGTTCAAAGAAAAACCGCTTGAAAGAAAGCCGGTAGAGGACCTTGAACTAGAAATAAAAACGGTACCCGATGTTCCAGAAGAAAAAGTAGAGGTAGTGTCCGCAAAACCCTCTATTTCAGAAAAATATGACCCTATCCTTGACCTACGGAATTATAAATATCCGACGCTGGACCTGCTGGAAAATCACGGTAGTGAAAAGATCGTTCAGGATGCCAACGAACTGGAGAATAACAAAAACCAGATCATCGCAACACTGCGCAATTATGCCATTGAGATCCAGAAAATATTTGCGACTGTTGGTCCCACCGTTACCCTTTACGAGATAATTCCGGCTGCAGGTGTACGCATCTCGCGCATCAAAAACCTGGAGGATGACATCGCATTGAGTCTTGCTGCACTCGGTATCCGCATTATCGCTCCTATACCCGGCAAAGGAACGATTGGTATCGAAGTACCCAACGCGCGGAAGACGGTAGTAAGTATGAAGACCCTGCTGTCATCCGACAAGTTTCAGCATAATAATTTTTCTCTGCCGATTGCAATTGGAAAACGTATAGACAACGAAAACTTCATTGTCGATCTGGCTGCTATGCCGCACCTGTTGATGGCCGGTGCTACGGGACAGGGTAAGTCTGTTGGTTTGAATGCTATTCTCGTTTCACTATTATACAAAAAACATCCTTCGCAGTTGAAGCTAGTGTTGGTAGATCCCAAGAAGGTGGAATTAAGCATTTACCGAACCATCGAACAACATTTCCTAGCAAAGCTGCCAAACGAAGAAGAAGCGATAATCACCGACACCAAAAAGGTGATCAATACACTAAATGCGCTTTGTATTGAAATGGATAACCGGTACGACCTGTTGAAAGAAGCCGGTTGCCGCAACATCAAAGAATACAACGACAAGTTTGTCGCACGTAAACTAAACCCCGAGAAAGGTCACCAATATTTACCCTTTATCGTGCTGGTGGTGGATGAGTTTGCCGACCTGATCATGACCGCCGGTAAAGAGATCGAAATGCCGATTGCCCGCCTGGCACAATTGGCGCGTGCAGTAGGTATACACCTGATAATTGCTACACAGCGTCCGTCTGTAAACATTATTACCGGTACGATCAAAGCCAACTTTCCTGCGCGTATTGCATTTAAGGTTTCATCAAAGATCGATTCCAGAACCATTCTCGATACTGGTGGTGCGGAACAATTAATTGGTAAAGGCGATATGCTTATCAGTTACAATGGCGAAGTAGTGCGACTGCAATGCGCATTTGTTGACACACCTGAAGTAGATAAAATTACCGACTTCATCGGTTACCAGGATGGCTACCCTGTACCGTTTCTATTGCCTGAATATATTGATGAAAAAGAATTGGAGAGCCGGGATTTTGATTTGTCGGACCGCGACTCGCTTTTCGAAGATGCTGCGCGGCTGATCGTTCAAAACCAGATTGGTTCTACTTCCTTGTTGCAGCGGCGGATGAAATTGGGTTATAACAGGGCAGGCAGGCTCATGGACCAGTTAGAGGCTGCTGGCATCGTAGGACCTAACCAGGGCAGTAAAGCACGCGATGTGCTGATAAAGACGGAAATGGACCTGCAACAGCATCTGGACGCCCTTAGTTAGTAACCTGTTAAGAAAAAACACCCCCTTGCAACCCGGTATGATGATTGCCTGTCCTTGTACGTGTAAAAACATATCTTTGCCCGCTTTTAAAAATATCAATATGCTAAAAAAACTGTACTTAATTCTTGCTTTTTTCGGTACTTCTATGATGCTTCTTGCCCAAACCAGCAATGACCCCGATGCTAAAAAAGTGCTCGATGCCGTGAGCACAAAATTCAAAACATTTAAAACGGTAAAAGCGGGTTTTACATATAAGGTTGAAAACGCATCTGGCAAAGCACTATCTACCAAGACTGGTTCGATCCTGATGAAAGGAACAAAATACAGGGTAAGCTTTGGCGGCCAGGAAATATTTTCTGATGGCAAAACTGTATGGAACTATGATAAAGCCGCGAATGAAGTAACCATCAGCAATCTCGACGCTTCTGCCGGGACTATTACTCCGCAAAAACTCTTTACAAATTTCTACGACAACGATTTCCTGTATAAAATGAATGGTGAAAAGAAAGTAGGAGCAAAAACCTTACAGGAAATTGAAATGACACCTACTGATAAGAGCAAGCCTTTCCATAAAGTGTATGTGCTCGTTGACAAGGGCGCTCAAACGCTCTATAGCACCAAAGTATTGGAAAAAGGTGGCAACCGCTACTCCTATACCGTTGCCAATATGAATACAACGACGGCTATGGCCGACAACCAGTTTGTATTCGATAAATCAAAATACCCGGGAGTGGAAGTTGTCGATCTTCGATAAATTAATGTGGAAATTTGAAAATGTGGAGATGTGGAAATTAGTGTTCGAAGACAATCCACTGACGCCCATTTCCACATTTTCATATTTCCACATTACTAGAAATCTATACTACTTAGACAACAGCCTTTCTTATTCGAAGTAATTCTTTTAACAAACCTTCTAACAGGTCCAGTTGCAGCATGTTAGCTCCATCGCTGAGTGCCTTGGCGGGAGTAGGATGGGTTTCTATAAACAGTCCATCCGCACCTGATGCAATGGCTGCTTTTGCGATGGTACCAATAAGTTGCGGATTGCCGCCGGTAACGCCGGTGGTTTGATTGGGCTGCTGCAATGCATGCGTTACATCCATTACAACGGGTACTCCATGAGCCCGCATTGCAGGAATATTGCGGTAGTCAACTACCAGGTCCTGGTAGCCGAATGTAGTACCTCTTTCTGTAAGCATTATTTTATCGTTACCCGCCTGCTTTATTTTGTCGACAGCAAATCGCATGGCTTCACCACTCACAAACTGGCCTTTCTTTACATTCACGATCTTTCCGGTTTGCGCTGCCGCAACAAGCAGATCTGTTTGCCTGCATAGAAAAGCCGGGATCTGCAGGATATCTACATACTTTGCGGCCTTGCCAGCCTCTTCGGGCGAATGAATATCGGTGACAACCGGAACGGCATATTTTTTCCCGGTATTTTGTAGCATTTGCATAGCCTTATCATCACCCAGGCCTGTAAAGGAAGTGCCGCTGGTGCGGTTGGCTTTGCGATAAGAGGATTTAAAAACGTAAGGTATTCCCAGGTTTTTGCAAATACCTGAAACTTTCTCTGCTACCTGCATAATGAGCTCTTCGCTTTCAACCACACATGGTCCTGCCAGGAGGAAGAAATTCTTCTCGTCATATTGCTGATCCTTAAAAAGGTTTTCCAGAAATTTTTCCATGCGGCAAAGATAGAGGCTAAGAGCTCAAAAGAGGAAAAGTGGTAAAGAGGGTTTTCAATATTAGAGCAATTCGATGCAAATCAAAAGCTCTCTTTTCCTTCTTACCTCTTTTAAACTTCTAGCACCCTATCCCTCGAAGTATTTTTCCATTCCCCCAACACCTCGTTATTTTCAACAGTGTATACACGTTCATACAATGCTACCGTGGGGCATACGTGAAATGGTAATGCGTACAGGATATCACCTGGCTTGAAGGAGTGACCTGCTTGCGCTTCCAGCACCAGGTGTTCCTCGCTCTGGCTAACAGGAACCAGGCCATCGGCATTTAAGAAAAATACTCTTCGTGTAATTTCATTTTCTGCAGCCACGGATTTGTGCCCGAGGTCGACACATACCCTCGTTTCGTTTGGCAATGAGATAACCCTTGTGATCAACACGGCTGCAGGCAAAAATTCCTGTTCGGGGCAAAGATCCAGGTAACCTTTATCCCAATAAATAAATGTGCCCGGACTGCATTCACAATCGGTACGTTTACTGTGGATGGAGAATGAGGGTGAGCCGCCAGCAATGATGGTAGGAACGGGGAGTCCTTTTTGTTGCAATTCTTTTTTCAATTGCAATACCATGTCGTAAGCCTTGTCGCATGCGACTGTGCGTAATTGAATATCCGGGTCACGCATGTGACCATCGTAAGCATGCAAGCCAGCGATGTTGATGCCCGGTAAAGATGCCAGCTTTTTGTATAGCGAAATCGCTCCGTAACCAGGTATAATACCCGTTCGGTTCATCCCGATATTGAGATCCATGTATACTGGCACAAGATTACCGGTAGCGGCGAATGCTTTTGATTGTTCATCGGCTGCCGCTTCGTTATCACATAAACACGAAAAATTTGTGCCTGGGTATTTATTAATAAGATTGATGAAGCGTTGCAGTTTAGGACCAAGCGGCTGATAGGCGAGGAGAACATCCACGGCTTTGCATTGCGCCAGCATTTCTGCTTCGGCAATGGTTGCACACTTAAACTTCCGAATGCCTGCCTGTAGCATCAGGTCAATAGCTCCCGGCGATTTATTGGTTTTTACATGTGGCCTCAGTCTGCCCACATCACCCACCATGCGAATAGCGGTTTGGATATTGGCTTTCACCCTGTCGGTATGAATGACTAGTGCGGGTGAATCAAGTAAGTCGATATTCTTTATTTCAAACCAATTCGGCATATTAAAAGGGTTCTATGTTAATCTATGCTTCCATGCTCCTATGTGGTAAACCTATGGCTTCCCTTCTCTGAAAGTCTCGATAACTGAAACCATAATTTTATCACATAGGAGCATAGAAGCATAGGTCAACATAGGGTTATTGAATTTCGAAGATGGCTTCGATCTCGACGGCAACATTTCCCGGCAATGAACCCATACCTACCGCACTACGCACACCAATACCGTTTTCATCTCCCCACAATTGTGCAAATAATTCGCTACAACCATTGATCACTACGGGATGCTTTTCATATTCGGGAGTTGCATTTACCATTCCCAACAATTTTACCACTCTCCTTATCCGGTCGAGCGTACCAAAGTGTTCTTTTATGGCGCTCAACATAGCGAGACCGCATTGCCGGGCTGCTGCTTTTCCTTCTTCGTCAGTAAGATCTTTGCCTAGTTTGCCAGTGATGGGAGAGCCATCAGTATTTACAGAGATATGTCCCGAAACATATAGCAGGTTGCCCGTCACCAGGCAGCGTTTATAGATACCTTTTGATACCGGCAACAGTGGCAACTGGAGGTTCAGCGCGGTAAGTTTTTGTTCGATTGAATTGTTCATATCAGCAAGATAAAAGATAAAAACTAAAAGATAAAAGTGGTTTTAGGTCGGAGTTCCCGAACGAAAGCCACTTTTATCTTTTAGATTTTATCTTTTATCTCTTTGACCTACTTTTGGCCCACAATACGATAATATGATTAGGGAAAAGATACTTGTAATAGGTGCTTCTGGCCAGATAGGCGTGGAGTTGACATTGGCGCTGCGAAAAATTTATGGGAACAGTAATGTAATTGCTTCCGATCTGCGCGAACAAAATCCTTTGTTGGAAGGTACCGGTCCATACGTAAGCCTGGATGTAATGAACAAAGAAATGTTGCATGTGCAGGTAATACGCCAAAACATTACACAGATTTATTTGCTGGCAGCAATCCTTTCCGCTACCGGCGAAAAAAATCCCCACCTGGCATGGCACCTGAATATGCAGGGGCTGCTTAATGTGCTGGATATTGCGCGTGAAGAGAAATTACATAAAGTATACTGGCCTTCCTCCATTGCCGTATTCGGACCTACATCACCAAAAAAGAATTGCCCACAGCAAACGGTTATCGAACCAATCACCGTGTATGGCATCAGTAAATATGCAGGAGAATTCTGGTGTAATTATTTTCACCAGCGATTTGGATTGGATGTACGGAGTTTGCGCTACCCGGGACTGATCAGCTACAAATCAGAACCCGGTGGCGGTACCACCGACTACGCCGTGGAAATATTTCATGAGGCATTGGAGGAAAAAAAGTATGAAAGTTTCTTAAAAGAAGATACCTACCTGCCGATGATGTATATGCCGGATGCGATACGCGCGACGATTGAATTGATGGAAGCACCGGCCGAAAAAATTTCAATTCGCACCTCCTACAATTTGTCGGGCATGAGCTTTTCACCCAAAGAGATTGCCGCCGAAATAAAAAAGCATATTCCGAATTTTTCGATCAGTTATAAACCCGACTATCGCCAGGACATTGCCAACAGTTGGCCGCAAAGCATTGACGACAGCGTGGCGCGAAAGGACTGGGGTTGGAAGGAGGAGTTTGACCTTGGAGGAATGACGGAAGATATGTTGGAGAATCTTGGGAAAGATAAAAGTTAAAAGATAAAAGTTTTTGGGAGTTCCTTGTAACATCTATTCAATATTGCATGGACAAGCTTGCAATAGACAAACATCGATCTAACCCGACCTAAAAACTTTTATCTTTTATCTTTTAACTTTTATCTCTTAAAAGTATATATCTCATAGCCAACTTCACCCATAAGTCTGCGCTTCTTTTTATCCATTGCATATTGCTTTACGGTAAAAAGAAAACGGTCGCGAGGTGTGGTTGTTCCTTTCTTAAATATGATGGTGAGTTTACCACGTTTGCCCGGAGGTAAAGTGATATTATTCAATTCAGCCCGGCTTTCTAATAGTTTGATGCGTGCAAACTCCGGTTCAAGTCCGTTGTATTCGGATTTACCTTTTTGCCACCCATAGCATAGTGCTGAGTCCATTATCACCAGGATATTCCCGGAATGTAGAAACGGTACCTTTGGAAATTTGGCTTCATCCTCAAATACAAGTTGCAATGGATGATCTGTATTGTTTTCAACATTCATTTCTACGCTTACTTCGCCTACAGCGCTGAGGTCAACAATGTTGAGGTTGCGCCAGATAATATTATTGCTTTGCCGGGTATTGGTATTGATATCGGCTGTTTCGGGAGGAGTCATCGGGTCGGACGCAGATACCCAGCGGGCCAACAGGCAGTAGTGTCCTGCCGCCGGTAAATTTTCCCATTTCGTTTCTGCAATCATTGTTGATTGTGGCGACATGGTAATCGGCAGGGTCTTGATCAGTGTCCAACTGCCGGGCCATACCAGTCCTGACGATGCAGGAGCGCCATATACTTCGAGATTGCCGCTGATGGTAGTAGCACCATTGTGCAACTTTACATAGATCCAGTTGTCCTGTCCAAATATCGGGTTCTGGTGTCTATGCTGATTGGCAAAAAGAAAAGGTGGATCAGTGTTGGGAACATCCTTTGTATTTCTTATCCAGATATAGGGCGACATGCACATACTTTGTGCAGCCGTTGCGGGATCAGGTTCCTGTCCCGTATCATTGTATGTATCCCTCATCCATACATTATTTACAGGAGGTGCGCCACATCGAAATGCAGAAACCGTGGAAGCCGTATTATTTAAGGTTAGTGCATTATCGGCCGTTGCATTTCCCAATGGAGCGGTGTTGCCGGAATATGTATAACTAAGATTCGGATTGGAGAAATACGGTATTTGAACATAATTCTCAGAGCCGGGAGTGGTTACAGACATAACGGTCTTCCAGGCTATATTTTCATTACCGCTTGTTGTCAAATAGATGTGCCCGTGATTATAAGTATATGGCTGCAGGTTCGCATTATCATCATGCCAGTTGTGCCGAGCACTCATGATATGCCCCAGCTCATGCGGAAAAGTAAATCTTTCCGCTGCACATTGCCGCCTTACTACAGAATAAGCAAAGGCTTCATGTGCCGGAGTGACCGTACTCATGGTAAATGACCATCCGCATCGGTCAAGTTCATTCACCATGATTACTACTATATCGGCACGGTGTGTATTTCTCATTGTTCGGATCGTATTCATCACCGGGTCTGTAGGATCTTCAATGCGTGCAGCATCGGATGTATAGAATCCCGATTCGGGAAATGGAACATTAGCTATGTGAACAAGGCGTAGTCTTTGATCGATATTGCTGTTTTCGTAAGCGATATTGGTCAGGTAAATATTTTGATAAATTAACGACTCCATTATAAGGGCTCCTTCTGTGCCCAGGAACGTTTCTGCCTGGGGGGTATACACTACCATTACGTCGATGTTGAGGGGCGAATCGGCACATAGATCCATGGGCGTGTTGAGTGTGTCATATTTGCTGGGCTTTATCATATCATTGCCTGTATCTGGCACCCGCGACAGATCGATCTCAGCTATTTCATGCACATTATTTCCCTTGTAGGTGATCCTGTATTTTTTCCCATTAGATAATTGAATCTGTCCTGTTATAACATTTTTTACCAGTGAGAATAAAACAAAACTCCCTGGATCATTTTCTACTGTACCATACCATGCCACCCGCCCTGCACGATCAGTATCAGCCCTGCCACGAATAACGTTGATGGGTGACCGTCCCGGAAGTGGTATCGATAACCGTGCAGCATCTGCCAGTCGCAGTTGATTGACGGATGCAGTAACCCTGATACCTCGTACCGCCGTACTGTCTGTTCCCGCAATTGCCACTACCGAATCGGGGAGAACCGTAAACAACCTGTTTTGCGCCTCCGATCTTATTCCTGATAACAGGAACAACGTAAGGCAGATAAATAGTGTACGCATGATGTAGATTTTTAGTAAGGAAAAATGAAAAGTGAAAATGTGAAAATGTGGAGATGTGTAAATGGGAAGTACGTGTAAAGTGTATTACAAAACACTGCTCGATGGTGCACTTTCATTTCCACATTTTCACATTTCCACATTATTCCTCATTATTCCACGATTCCATTTTTTATCGCAAACATCACAAGCCCGGCAGTATTTCTGACACCCACTTTTTCTATAAGTCGCTGGCGAATGCCTTCTACGGAACGAGGGCTAAGAAAGATTTCCTTTCCTATTTCAGTTGCTGTTTTTTCTTCGCAGATGAGTTTCAATACTTCCTGTTCGCGTTCCGTGAATTCGATATTTTTATTGAAGGATGGTTTCAGGTTGTTTTTCAAAACGAGCTTCTTCAACAGGGCTTTGTTTACCAAATCATTGAAGTAATAACCATTTTCATGAACGGCGTAAATTGATTTTCTTATTTCTTCCGGCTCTGCGTTTTTGAGCAGGTAGCCATTCGCACCTATTTCCATAAGGTGGATGATGAACTTATCATCATCGTACATAGTTACCACCAGCACTTTTATAGCCGGGTATTGTTTTCTCACTCGCCTGGTAGCTTCCATGCCATCGAGGATGGGCATATTCAGGTCCATAAGTATGATATCCGGTTTGGATGTTTCAAGCAACTTGAGCAGGTCTTCACCATTATCGGCTTCGGCAATCACCACCAGGTTATCATCGGCCGACAGGCCTACTTTCAAACCGTCGCGGAATATTTTATAGTCATCGGCTATCGCTATAGTTATCTTGTTCATGTTCTACGGGATTGACTGGTACATGAATATTTGTTCTGTAACCTTCGCTTCCATTGGAAAAATTAATTTTTCCTTTCAGTAGAATGATACGGTTTTGTATATTTTTTAAGCCAAGTCCTTCTTTTTCATAACGTAGCTTTTCAAACTGTTCCTGAGTAAGGCCTTCGCCATTGTGAAATACCACGAGGGTGAGCTCCTGTTCGGAAAGGGTGGAGCTGATGTGAAGTTGCGAAGCTTTTGAATATTTCAGAATATTATTTATCAGTTCCTGTACTATGCGGTAGATGCTAATGTCATTATCAGCGTTTTCCGTGATATAGCGGTCGTCCAGTTCCGTGCTTGCTTCGATTACCGTACCCTGAGTGATTTTTTTCAGGAAATGACGGATGGCTTCATTCAATCCAAACTCCTTAAGGATATTTGAATGCAGGTTGTGAGAAATGCCGCGCACCCTATGGATTACGTCATTCAGCAGTTCCCGCCCTTTTTCGTGCAACACCTTATCTCTTGCATCGAGGTTTATTTCCTTAATACCCAGCAGGTGCAGTTTGGCAGAAGAAAGGATCGCTCCAACTTCGTCGTGCAAGGTTTCAGCTATACGGTGGCGCTCGCTCTCTTCGCTCCGTACGGCAGCCTCAATAAGCTTGTCTTTTTGTTGTGTTCTCATTTTTTCCATGCTAGCCTGGTATTTCATTTTTTTACGCTGGCTAAAGATGAGGGCAACGAGAAAACTGGTAAATAGCAGGATCATTACAGCAATCACGATGATCACGAGGTAGCGTATGTCAGTGCTTTGGTCCATAAAATGCTTTGGCGATTAACAGGAAAAATAATATGTACGCGATATTGGTAACGTCCCAAATCTCGATAGCAAATCCCCGAAACTGCTTCAGGAAAGCTAAGTAAAACAGGAAAATGGGAAAATTGATCACTACATAAATACTAAGCCCTGTAACCACCCAAAAAGACGCCGGCCTGCTGTCGGGACTGTTCTCTTCGGTAAGTACGAAAAAATAATATTGCAGGCAATAAAGCAGCAGTATGCCTGTTTCCAGTGAAAGCAGGCGACCGCTAAAATTCCAGTAATAAAAAAAATCTTCAAAAAATATAAAGTTCACGAATACAAATACAACAAACAATACCGGCACCACCTTTTTGATGGTTGACAGGAACGGTTGTTTCAGTAAAATAAAGAACCACGTAAACAGCAATAGCCGTATGATCGAATGAAAATTATAAACAAAATTATTACTCTGCAGCCAATCGGGAAAGTTCCATGCTTGTTTAAAGTCCCAGATAATATTTGCAACAATATTTATGCATAGCGCAAAGATCACATAGTATTTCACCGGCTTCAGGTACGACGGCTGATTTTTCCGGATCAATAAAATGGCCAGCGGTATGAGTGGTGCCCATACCTCTGACCAGTTTAGAATATCCTTAAGCATTTTTTATACTTTGATAACAAGAGTTTAATCGCTTGGTGGTTTTGGTGGTGAAGGATTTGTATACTCCGAGTCAAGCGCATCACCGCCCGATACTGTAGGATTGCCAACCAGGTCGATTTTATAGATCAGGTAGTTCGGACAGTTGCATGGCTGACCCAGGTGATCACGTCCTGCGTTGACCATCGGCGTAAACTTTAATGAGTGTGGTCCCGGTCCGGTACGTAGCGCCCATATTCTACGTATTTGCTCGATAGACACCTGTTGTCCGCTTAAGGTGATGGAAGTGCCAATACCTGTAGGTGTGCACTGAGCCAGCACCGCTAATCGGTAAGGTGTGGGATCGAAGCTCCTGTCGGTGCGTTTGCTGCGATAACCCACAAGGGTATAACTGGTGCTGCTACTGGTGCGATCCTCCCAGAAATATTCAAAAACAATCCTTTTGTATCTGTTATTACCGCTTTCTGTAGCCAGCCATTCATCAACCTGTGTGGCGGAAGCCTCCAGGCAATTAAAGGCTGAGTTGGGAAGAGCTGCCGCAACCCCTGCTGTGTCACTTCCGGGTGCAAGGGAAGTAGTAGTTCCGGTTGAGGGTTTCTGATCGTCCGTACCCCTGTCGTGACAACTAATGCTGAATAGCATGACAGCGATCAAAACGAAAAATAGTAGCTTTTTCATTTCAAAAAGTTTTAGGTGGTGAACTAATGTCGGTAGGGAGCTTTCAGCAGGCAACGAATGGGATCTAAATTTAAAATTACCAATTGGACTTTCAAAGGCATATACTCCAAAAAGGGTACATAGTTTCTGATAATACGTACTTATACGTAGTTCCGCAAAACCGTAGTTTATACGCTTAACATTTCCTTTTCTGCGTAGCATTGCGGCATCTTCATTTCCAGTAGTTCCTACCTTGTTTCAGGGGCATGTATGAGGGAAAATTTGTGTTATAAACCTCACCGTTATGACACGCTCAATCATCCTCCGCACAATCATCTTCATCAGCCTGTATTTGATGTACACTGCAACTGCAAATGCTGTTGCGTCCACTTCAAAAGACCATAAAAAAGGTATTGACATCGCATCCATTACCACCGATGTAAAACCTGCACGTACCGGCGCCTTACCGGAAATGAATGTTCCGGAAGGAACAATGAGAGCGATTAGTCATAAGTCTCACCTGATGAAGATTGATGAATTGGGCAAGATCCACCGCTTTCACAAAGAGCGGGTAAAAAAAATAAAAAAACACCATAGCAAACTTTGGATTGCAGCCACTATCATTATCGTGTGTTGCCAGATTGCGCTACTGATACATGCGTTTATGCATATTTCACATTAGGGAAAGCTGCGAGCTTCGAGCCTCGAGCTGCGAGCAAGAACACAGAATACCATGCTCGCAGCTCGAGGCTCGAGGCTCATGGCTCGATGCCATTTCATCTGAGTGTTTCTATCGAAATGGTAAAAGAGTCGGCACTTTGCACATTGTTCATTTTCAAAATCAGGTTTTTTTCTGTTGGAGCATCGAACAGGCCCATGCTTTTATATTTTCCATTAGTTACGCTCCATAGTTGGTAGCGTTGGCCTTTGGGCAATACAGCAAGATTTTTAATGAGGAGATATACATTAGCAGATGTGGAATCCCAGAATACGGTAATAGTTGCCGGCAAACCATTCTGTGGCACCCTGAAATCAGACTTTTGTACCAGAGATTTATCGCGAAGCAGTTCTTCTTCCAACATATTACTTCGCTGATACAGGCTGTCCCTGTTTGAGTTTATGTTGGACAATTCTGCCTGCAATTCTTCATTTTTCTTATAAAAGAATAATATTAACCCCAGGCATCCAGCGAGCAGCACCACGCAGGCAGCTACCGTCCAGTATATGCCAGTTTTTTTCCGGATAGGAATAATTTTTTTGCCTTCCTCTCCCGGGTTACGAATCCTGCTCATTGCATCCTCGTCACGTATGGTTTGAAAAATATTTTCCTTGACTGAGGCTGGTGGTGTTACCGCATCCGACATTGCTTTCGATTCAAGTGACAATTCAAAATCGCGTCTTGCTTCCGCCAGCTCAGGATATTCAATGCATAATTTTTCAAACTCCTCCCGCTCTTTGGGCGAAGCCATACCCATCACGTAACTTTCAATGATGCCGCTCGATATATATTCATGAATATTCACAGCATTTTCAAAGGTTTTTTTAACCCACGGGCTTCATTAAATACGGGTGAACACTTAATAACAGATTTATGCGGCAGAAGTGAGAGAGCATATTGTTCACACATGCATCCGAAACGTTTGCTGTCCGCAAGTTGCAGTAAGCATATCATTGGCTGATCGGTATACATTTAATTTGCTTTCACAGCATTTAAACATACAAAAAATTAAAGTGCGGAAGAAACGGTTCTGACGATATTAATCAGGCGACCTGGTAGTAAGTGTAATTATGTAGAATTTATTCGGGTTACCGGTGCTCGATAGTGAAAGTCCCGAAATGTTGCAAGGGTATTTCTTTGACGATCACTTCTTTTACTTTAGCTCGTGGCGGACCCTGCTTGCACCAGGCAACAAATGCATCCAATAATTCTTTTGTTCCCGTTGCGACGATCGCCACTGCGCCATCATCCATATTTTGTACGGTGCCCTGTACACCCAGCGCCTTTGCTTTTTCCTGTGCTGTTTGCCTGAAAAACACACCCTGCACTTCGCCCGTTACTGTGATTGAGTATGTCTGCCGCATAGATCTTAAAATTGAAGTAATCCAACCATCTGTTGCAGGTAATGCTGGTCAGTTGTATCGTAAGTATTGTAATCGGTGCTATCACAATCGAGTACCGCTACTACTTCATTATTTGAAAAAACTGGAACGACGATTTCTGATTTTGACAGGCTGCTGCAGGCAATATGTCCAGGAAATTTTTCGACATCGGGTACAATCAGCGTTGTGGCCTGTGCCCAACTGCTGCCACATACACCCTTACCTTTTTTAATGCGCGTACAGGCCACTGGTCCCTGGAATGGTCCTAATACCAGCTCACCATTTTTTACGATATAAAATCCTACCCAAAGCCAGCCAAACTGTTCCTTCAATGATGCGGCGATATTAGCCATATTCGCTACAAGGTCTTCTTCACCTTCCAGTAATGCTTTTACCTGTGGAAACAGCGTTTCATATTGCTCGGCCTTGGTGCCGGATGCGATGTATAGATCTTCTGCCATGGGGGCAAAGTTAGGATGAAAACTGAATTCGGGCTGCAAGCTGCAAGCAACAGGCTACAAGCTTCAAGTTTCAAGCTGCGAATATTGTTAATGGCTCGCAGCTCGAGGCTCTCCTTACAACTGTACAGCAATTCCGATCCGTGGATTCAGGGTGTGTATTTTTTGTAACCGTGGGCGGCGGTGCACGGATTGCGATACACTATACTCTGGGGTGCCAGGGGTGCCCCGTGTAGTTGTAATTTGAGTAGTAACGGCATCATAGCGAAAACTATTTGTGCCCCTCCAATCGAGGCCACCCAACAGGTATAATTTTTTAGAAAGGAGATAGCGGAAGCTACCACCTACGGAAAAATTAAATGCAAATGCACCCTCGCTTTCCTGCGTGAGGGTAGCGGTGGCTGTATCAGTAATACTACTTCCCTCGAAAGCGGGCATTACTGAATAGGCGACGCCAATCATGCCTTTGGTAATAAAAGATAGCTTTGGATTCTTCGTTGCAAAAAAGCCATAGCCACCCACCATTGCACTTGCCAGCCACCAGGAGCCTTTGTCGAACTTCCAGTTGGGATAAGTTTTTTTAGGAAGGGGTTGTGTAGGGTCACTAGTCCAGAAAACCGGGTAAATATTTACGTCGGCAAATTCTTCTTCCAGTTTGCTTGTAGCAAGTGGATGATTTTGCCCGTGCAATGCAAATACAAGTCCAAATTTTTTTGCCACAGGGAAACTATATTCCACTGTAAGAAACGGACCGGTGGAAGCAAAACCCGAACGACTATTATCGACGTTTTTGTTGCCAAAGTCACCTAACGGAAATGCCGGTCCTACTGAAAAAGATAATAAACGCTTATCAGTTGCGGACTGCGAAAAAGAAATGAAATGGGTGATAAGAAGAACGATGAATGCGAAGCTGATTTTTTTCATAGCTAAAGGATGGATTGAGGCTAAAGATAAGCAAACTTAGGTACGCTGCAAGCTGCGTGCCTCGGGCTGCGAGCAAGAAATTTGATGCCTCAGGTGTATAGCCCGGAAGCTTTTCTTTATGTTTTTATTCGGCTATCGTATCTTCCCAAAAATCTTTATAATGCGAAGGTTACTGCTGCTCTTTTTTCTTTTTATTTCATTTCATTCAATCGCTCAACAATTTGGCGGCACGCCACCATCGCAAAAATGGATGCAGGTAAACACCGATACTGCAAGGATCATATTTGCACCCGGACTCGATAGCACTGCCCAGCGTATTTCTTCACTGGTGCATTACCTGGCGGCACAAAAGCCCGCATCGATGGGAGAGAAGCTTCGTAAAATAAATATTGTATTACAACACCAGACTACAGTTGGAAATGGGTACGTGGCACTTGGCCCCTTCCGAAGCGAATTTTATTTAACGCCCGTATTGAATAATTTCCAGGAAGGAAGTATTTCATGGCCCGACCAGCTTGCAATACATGAATACCGCCACGTAGAACAGTTTAATAATTTCCATCATGGACTTAGCGATGTGTTGTATTATCTCGCAGGTGAAGAGGGATTTGCACTCGCCATCAATGCAGCCATACCCGATTGGTTTTATGAAGGCGATGCAGTGTATAGTGAAACGATCTGGAGCAAACAGGGTAGAGGGCGACTGCCTTTATTCCTCAACACCTATCCGGCGCTCTGGCAGGCTGGTAAGAACTATTCATGGATGAAACTAAGAAATGGTTCATTGAAAGATTTTGTGCCCAATCATTATTATTTGGGTTACCTGCTTGTCAACTATGGTCGTGCAAAGTATGGCGTGGATTTTTGGACGAAGGTTACAAAAGATGCCAGCGCTTACAAAGGATTATTTTATCCTTTCCAGCATGCCATTAAAAAATATGCGGGGGTAGATTATAAAACATTTCGTGAGCAGGCATTTGAATTTTATAAGCAACAGGAAAGTAAAAAGAGTGTTGACAGTAGCCGGCAGGGCAATGCGTCCATCCCTGTCACAACAAACTATGTTAGTGACTACCAGTTTCCTTACCAGGTGTCGGCAGATTCTTTACTCTATTTGAAATCAACCTATCGTCACCGGCCGGCATTTTACATACGCGATAATAACGGGGAGCATCGTATACGTACAAAAGATATTTCAATTGATGATCAGTATTCTTATCGCAACGGAAAGATTGTATACGCTGCCTATAAACCCGACCCTCGCTGGGGATGGAGAGACTATAGTGTAATTAAAATGCTTAACCTGCGTACGGGCAGGCAACAAACAATTACACGCAAGACAAAATATTTTACACCCGACATTTCACCTAATGGATTAAAAGTAGCCGCAGTACAATTGGGAGTGGAGGGTAAAAGCGCCTTGCATATTTTGGAAGTAGCAACAGGTAAACTGTTAACGTCGATCCGCTCTTCCGACATTATGGTTTTTAGTGATCCGAAATTCATCGATGATAATAATCTTGTAACGGCAGTGAGGTTGACCGACGGAAAAATGGCATTGGCATTAGCCGAAATCAAAACGGGTAATACACTACGCATTACACCGCCTTCGTTCAACGTTGTGGGTTATCCGGTGGTGAGTAATAACAAGATATATTTTACCGCTACGTATAAAGGCAACGACGATATTTTCGTGTTGAATTTGGCAGATAAAAAAATAATGAAGGTTACCGATGGGCCATTAGGTAATTATTATGTTAGTGCGCGTGATGGCCAGCTCTCATGGTCAGCATTTACTGCCGAAGGATTTCAGTTGAGGCAGGTAAAGGAACAGGATCTGAAACCGGAGGCGATTGATGAAACTGATATGGATTCGCTGGTCACCCGATTTGCCGTTAGCCAACCCGCCGATGCCGGGGATATACTTTTATTGCCTGCAGTAGCCCGAAAATTTGAAGTGAAGAAGTATAAGAAGGGTACCAGGATGATCAACTTTCATAGCTGGCGGCCGTATTATGAAGATCCCATATTTACGTATTCACTGTATGGTCAGAATGTGTTGAACACATTACAAACAGAAGTATACTATTTATACAACCAGGATGAACAGACCAATGCAGTAGGTGTGAACGCGATATATGGCGGCTTGTTTCCATACCTGCAACTGGGATCCGAATTCACCTTTGACCGCAAAGGTTTGATGGGTACTACCGTAAGGCATTGGAACCAGTTGGATTCAAGGATTGGTTTTAGTATTCCTTTGGATCTTACCAGTGGACGAACCTATAAGAATTTTAATGTCGGAAGTTTTTATGTGTTACGGAATGAATATAATAAAGGTGAGTTCAAAGACTCCATTCCCGATTATACCTCCAGCTATTTATTACATACAATCTCCTGGACACAGCAGATACAATCCGCGGTACAACATATTTATCCGCGCCTTGCTTATTCAATTTCGGCAAATCACCGGCATTCTATTAGTACCTACGATGCTTACCAGTTTATTGGAAATGCCTCCGTGTACCTGCCAGGTTTGGCAAGTGTGCACAATCTCGTGATCAATGCATCTTTTCAGCAACGGGATACGATGCAGGCTTTATTTAGCAACCGGATGGCAGGGTCGAGAGGTTATGCAGATTACTACCGCACGGGAGCTGGTTCGAGGATGTGGCGTATTTCCGGTAATTATCACTTACCCTTGTTTATCCCGGATTGGGGATTTGGAAATATTTTATACCTGCAACGTATTCGGGCGAATGTATTTTATGATATGCAACGCTTGTATTCAAATGATAAATTAATGCAGGCAGATCTGCGAAGTACAGGATTGGAACTGTACGTGGATACGAAATGGTGGAACCAGTACCCGTTGACATTTGGCTTTCGCATCAGTCGGTTGCTGGATGATGATCCTTTGGGTGGGTATGGCCAGGGGAGTAATATCTTCGAGTTTCTATTACCGGTGAGCATATTTCCGCGGTAGAGTTTAGGGAGGTGAGATTGGTTAGAGTTAGTACGGTCACAGAGTTCACAGTGAAGCGCAGAGTTTCACAGAGATTTCTCCGCGGTACTCTGCGCTTCACTGTGAACTCTGTGGCCGTACTAACTCAACAACCCTCCCTCATCTC
>CBFGYO010000034.1:0-30215 GCA_965652975.1 uncultured Chitinophagaceae bacterium
GAGCGAGAAACAGAGCGGGAGCGAGTATTTAACCCTCGCTCCCGCTCTGTTACTGTTTCTATCCCTCGCTCCCAGCCCTGTTTCTGGATCTATCGCTCGCTCGCACTCTGTTTCTCGATCACTTATCCGAAGCCAGTCCTGCAAGCGTGTATTCCGCATTCAGTCTTGCAATATTGGTAATTGAAATTTCTTTAGGACATACTGCTTCGCATGCACCGGTATTGGTACACGCACCAAAGCCTTCTTTATCCATTTGGGCAACCATGCTCAATACCCTGGTCTTGCGTTCAGGTCCACCCTGCGGCAGCCTGGCCAGGTGTGCTACTTTAGCACTCACAAACAACAGGGCCGAAGAATTTTTGCAGGCAGCTACGCAGGCGCCGCAACCGATGCAGGCTGCTGCTGCAAATGCCATATCTGCCTTTTCTTTTTCGACAGGTATAGCGTTGGCGTCCACGGCGTTACCCGTGTTAACTGAAATATAACCCCCGGCCTGGATGATGCGATCAAATGCTGACCTGTCGACCATTAAATCCTTTATTACAGGGAATGAATTTGCCCTCCAGGGTTCTACTACAATGGTATCACCATCTTTATAGGCACGCATATGTAATTGGCAGGTGGTATTTGCATGCCAGGGTCCATGCGGACGGCCATTGATATACATGGAACAGGTACCGCAGATTCCTTCCCTGCAGTCATGATCGAATGCGATGGGGTCTTTGCCTTCACGGATGAGGTCTTCATTGAGTACATCAAACATTTCCAGGAAAGACATCTCGGAGGAAATGTTTTTTACAGTATAAGTTTCAAAGCCGCCGTTATCATCCTTATTCTTTTGCCTCCAAACCTTGAGCGTCAAATTCATGTTGTAATGTTCCATAGAAGAAATGTGAAAATGTGGAAATGTGGAAATGTGAAAATTGATCTACCCATTTCCGTATTTACTATAATAGATACATTTATATTTTATGATTCTCAGTCTTTAATTTTTTCTTAGCCGTTACAATAATCTTTGAAACAATGCGAATCAACTCTTCTACCAATACTCTCAATGAACCAATTGGCGGATAGCTTGCGGCCTTCTCACAGATCGATAGCCAATACAAGGTTTCATTTGCCTCCTTTAGAGCTACTTTCAGTTTATGAATAAAATCCAACCTGCTTTCAGCATGCTGCGATTCAAATATGTTAGCTCCAATTGCAGTTCCACTTCTTAATAACTGTTTTGAAATAACATATTTCCTATTCTCATCTAACTTTTCACAGAACTTAATAATCTCGATCGAAAACTCCAGGCTCTTTTCTACAACTATATTTTTTGCCATAAGTGAAGTTTAATTAAATAATTATCCTTCAACTTACAGCTTCAATCTACCAAACATGCGTCTATTTTCACTTCATTTTCCCAATTTTCTCTGATGTTTCACCCCTGTTATCCCACATTTTCACATCTCCACATTTCCAAATTTCCACATTATTTGTAGCTTCTTTGAGTTGGTTTTGCAACTTCAAATTCTAACTCCTCCTTGTGCAATTCCCAATTGCTTTCACTTTTGAACTCCCACGCAGCTACATAAGAATACAATTCATCGTTTCGTTTCGCCTCTCCATCTTCTGTCTGACTTTCTTCACGAAAGTGTCCGCCACAGCTTTCATTGCGATTAAGCGCATCTTTACACATTAGTTCCCCAAGCTCGATAAAGTCTGCAACACGTCCTGCCTTATCCAATTCAGGATTCATTTCATTTATCGCACCGGGAATACGTACATCGCTCCAGAATTCCCTCTTCAGTGCCTGTATCTCAGTTATTGCTTCCTGCAAACCCTGCGCATTTCTTGCCATACCGCATTTTTCCCACATGATCTTACCGAGGCGCTTATGAAAACTTTCAACAGTTTGTTTTCCTTTAATGCCCATTAAGGTATCAATTCTATCCTTTACTGCTTTTTCGGTTTGCTCAAAAGCTTCATGTGTTAGCGGTACGGGCTTGGTAGCAATTTCATCAGCAAGGTAGTTGCCGATTGTATAAGGGATCACGAAATAGCCGTCAGCAAGTCCCTGCATAAGTGCAGAAGCGCCGAGGCGATTGGCGCCATGGTCACTGAAATTTGCTTCGCCAAGTGAATACAAACCTTTTACTGTCGTCATCAATTCATAATCTACCCACAGACCACCCATGGTATAGTGTACGGCAGGATAAATGCGCATCGGCACTTCGTATGGATTTTCACCTGTGATCTTTTCATACATATCGAACAGGTTGCCATACTCTTCTTTCACTACTTCTTTTCCCAACCGGATAAGCGTTTCCATATCGGGGTTGTCGATACCCTGTTTACTTGCTTCTACCTTTCCATATTTATTGATGAGGTTGTATTTGAAGTCGAGGTAGACGGCTTGTTTGGTAGTACCCACACCATACCCTGCATCGCATCTTTCTTTAGCGGCTCTCGATGCCACATCGCGTGGAACGAGGTTACCAAACGCAGGGTATCTTCTTTCGAGATAATAATCTCTTTCATCTTCCGGAATATCATTCGGCTTGCGCGGATCATTTTTTTGTTTGGGCACCCAGATCCTTCCATCGTTACGCAACGACTCCGACATCAGTGTAAGCTTACTTTGGTGATCGCCTGTAACGGGAATACAAGTAGGATGAATTTGAGTAAAGCAGGGGTTGCCAAAATAAGCACCTTTCTTATGTGCTTTCCATGCCGCAGTTACGTTACTACCCATGGCATTGGTAGAAAGATAAAATACATTACCGTATCCCCCACTGCATAGCAACACCGCATGACCGAAATGTCTCTCCAGTGTGCCATTGATAAGATTACGACAAATGATACCTCGGGCTTTGCCATCGATGATCACAACATCCAGCATTTCGTGGCGGGTATACATCTGCACATTGCCCAGTGCTACCTGGCGCTCCAACGCCTGGTATGCACCTATTAGTAATTGCTGCCCCGTTTGACCGGCAGCATAAAAAGTTCTCTTTACCTGTGTACCGCCAAATGAACGGTTATTTAATAAACCACCATATTCTCTTGCAAAAGGCACACCCTGTGCTACACACTGGTCGATGATATTGGCGCTTACCTCTGCCAGGCGATGCACGTTTCCTTCGCGCGCACGGTAATCACCGCCCTTGATTGTATCATAAAATAAACGGAATACTGAATCACCATCATTCTGGTAATTTTTTGCAGCATTGATGCCACCCTGTGCAGCAATAGAGTGTGCACGTCGTGGTGAATCCTGGAAACAGAAAGCTTTTACGCGGTATCCTAACTCACCCAGTGCCGCTGCAGCGGAAGCGCCGGCAAGCCCGGTTCCCACTACGATCACTTCCAGTTTGCGTTTATTAGCCGGGTTTACCAACTTACAATGACCTTTATAATCAGTCCATTTATCTTCCAGTGACCCGGCCGGGATTTTTGAATTCAACATGATCCGCAGTTTTTTATTCTGTACGTTTTACAAGTGCTTTTTCAATATCTAATCCATCCCATATACATACTTATCGGCATCAGTGCAAACAGCAAGGGCACCAGCACAGAAAATCCTGCACCCAGTGCTTTGATAAGACCAATGTATTTATGATTGGAAAGTCCTAATGTTCGGAATGCGCTTTGAAAACCATGCAACAAATGCCATGCAAGTGATATGCACCCTAAAACATATAGTACCACTATCCAGGGATTTTGAAACACATCTACCATACGCTGGTATAGATCGTGTGCCTGCATATCGCCATATTGCCTGGGAGCAAGGTCGTGCGTAACGCGGGAAGGAACCCAGAAATGTGAAATATGCATTACCAGGAACAACAGCAACAAAGTACCAAGTAAGCCCATTGACTTACTATACCAGGTACTACCCTGCGTTCCCATCTTAATTCTATATCCTTTGCTACGTGTTGTCCTGTTCTTTACCTCGAGCACATACCCCTGAATGATATGAATGAAAAAAACTACAAACAATCCAATTTCGAGAATACGAATAAGTACGCTTGAACCCATAAAATGGGCCGCTTTGTTGAACATGCGTCCATCATCTGAAGGATCGAAAATGGAAAGATCATTAAATACACAGGAGTTGATCCCAACATGGACAATGAGAAAAGTTATTAAAAACAGACCGGATAGCGACATCACCAGTTTCTTGCCTACCGAGGAAGTGAAGAATTCAGACCATTTCATCAGTTAATATTTAGTTTTTTGAGCACCGGCATACAGGGGTATTCAAATTTGTGCAAAAATAGTGTCCGGGTGCCAAATACTATAAAGAAATATTCAAGCAGGGCTGCGAGCTTTGAGCCTCGAGCTGCGAGCCGTGAGATCTGTAATAAACGCGATAAGCTATAAAATACCTGTTATGCAGTTGGTGTATTATAATGCAAGTAATAGCTCGAGGCTCGCAGCTCGCAGCTCGAAGCTTCTCAGTTTCCCAATCTTGCCATCAGCTCATTATCTATCTTTTTAAACAAATGGAAGGGTTTATAGGTTCGCCAGTTTTCCAATTCCATCAATTCAATATACCTGTTGAGATGCGCATGTCGGAAATCATATTGGGTTGATTCCGGCATGTTCAGACATACTGCCCATCCATTTTCTTCCGACAATTCATCATACAGCTCTTCATAATAATCCTTGCCGTCGCTGTGGAAATTGAGGACATTCTCGGCTACAAAAATGAATTTTGTTATGCCTTCATACATGAATTTTTCAAGCACTTCCCTTTTAAGCTCCATGATGTCATTTTCCACTGCATCATTCCACTCGCCGATCATCTCGATCACAGCATATTTTTCTTCATAGTCTGCAAGCAATACTTTTAAATAAAGCGTTTTGCTTCCAAAGTCGTCCCATTGTGGATGGATATAATAATTATATACGGTAAGAGAAAATTCAAACTCGGAATACTGGCGGCCAAAAAATGGTGAGCGTTCATCCTCCTCACTTACATAAATATGGCGCCAGTTATAAAATGGCTCTATAGTGTGCATTCTGCTGCAAAGTTAGGCGATGCAGCTAAAAAAGTAGTAGTGGAAAACCATGACTAAGCGCAATGGAAAGTTAACTTTGTTGGCAGTTTTTAAACCTTTTTGCCCGACAGTAAATAATCTTTTAAATGCTGGTAGGAAGGCTTCATTATTATCGATTTTTTTTCTGCTTTCATCAGTCGTTCAAGGGAATCAGGTACAATTATTTCCCTGCCGATAATTTTCTCCACAGCTCCAGGGAACTTTACAGGGTGGGCTGTTTCAAGAAAAATTCCCCCGTATGAAGCACAGCGAGGAACAGAGTGAGAGCGATATTCCCCTCGCTCTCGCTCTGTTTCTCGCTCTATCTCTCGCTCTCGCTCTGTTTCTCGCTCCCGCTCTTCCCGCCTCTCCATCCACCGTTGTAATGATAAAAATCCAACTGCTCCGTGCGGATCCAGAATATAATTATACTTTTTATACACTTCGTCAATAGTTGCTTCAGTCTCCTGGTCATTTACAGAAAAGGACGAGAGCTTGCTGACTATAGCCGGATACTGCTGTGCAAACATTTCAAGAATCCTAACAAAATTGCTGGGGTTACCTACATCCATAGCGTTGCTTAAAGTAGCAACAGCAGGCTTTACATCCAGGCTACCCGTTTGCAAGTATTGTGTTACCACATCATTTGCATTGCACGCGGCAATAAAATGAGCAACGGGCAAGCCGCTTTGCTGGGCCAGCAGCCCGGCACAGATATTTCCAAAATTGCCACTGGGCACACTTATCACCGGCCCGATGGTTTTATTCGTCCATTGTTTATAAGCAAAAAAATAATAGAATTGCTGTGGCAGCCACCTGGCCACATTGATAGAATTGGCAGAAGTAAGAAAAAGTTTGTCGGTAAGCTCCGTATCAGCAAAAGCCTGTTTGACCATATGCTGGCAGTCGTCAAAGCTTCCCTGGATCTCCAATGCATGAATGTTTTTCCCGAGCGCAGTCAGTTGCTGCTCCTGTACCGGGCTCACTTTACCGGAGGGATAAAGTATCACCACATTCACACCATCTACATCGTAAAATCCGTTTGCAACTGCGCCGCCTGTATCACCTGAAGTAGCCACAAGCACCGTTACCGGCTGGTCGATCGTTTTCACAAAATACCCGAGGCAGCGACTCATAAATCGTGCACCCACATCTTTGAATGCAAGTGTAGGTCCGTGAAATAATTCAAGCGCCCAGGTATTATCAGTAACGGGCACCAGCGGAAAAGGAAAATTGACGGTTTCCTTTACAATCTCCATTAATTTGTCAGCAGGAATGGTATCACCGGTATAGGGTTGTATAACCCTGAATGCAATTTCTTCATTAGAGAATCTGGCAAGGTTTTGTAAAAAATCTTTATCCAATACCGGTATTGTTTCCGGAAAATAAAGCCCTTTGTCGGGTGCCTGGCCCTGTATTGTTGCAGTTTTAAAATCTACAACGGGTGCCTGTTTATTTGTACTGAAATAACGCATTGATGCAAATGTGAAAATGTGGAAATGTGAAAATGAGTCTCCCAGTTTCCAAATTTTAATTTTTATCGATATAATTTATATTTATTGAAATGATTTGAATTTTTATTAAGCCATTCTTTAAAGAACCAATTCCTGAAAAACCATGTTCTCATTCTTCATTTCCACATTTCCACATTTCCACATCTTCACATTATTGCAGACTAACTCCCTCCTTATTTATCGTCGTCACATAGGTATTATATTCAATGCCCAATCGTTTGTATACGGATTGCATTGCCTGTTCCACCTGGATTGCTACGTTTTTCTCGCTGCTAAGCATAAATATTGATGGCCCTGAACCGGAAATGCCACCACCTAACGCACCAGCATCTTTACAATTTGCTTTTACTTCATCAAATCCAGGAATTAAAATACTCCGCACCGGTTCGATGATCACATCTTCGAGCGAACGGCTGATCAATGCATGATCGTTTTTAATAAACCCCGTTACAAGTCCTGCAATATTTCCCCATTGCCGGATTGCATCTTTCAAATAAATCTTTTCTTTCAATATCTGGCGAGCATCAGAAGTTCTCACTTCGATCTGGGGATGTACCAGCGTAACATATAGATCAGGAGCTGCCAGCGGGATTACATCCAGTGGATGTATGGACCGTACAAGACTTACCCCGCCCCAAATACATGGCGCAATATTATCGGCATGCTTTACACCAGATGCAAGTTTCTCTCCATGCATGGCAAACTGTACAAGCTCTTCGTTGCTAAAGATTTTCCCAAGCAAATGATTGGCAGCAACGGCGGCACCTGCAGCACTTGCTGCACTCGATCCAATTCCGCTTCCGGGCTTGATCTGTTTTTTTACTGTAAGCTTGAAACCATTTTCATTTTTCATTTTTTCCATAATGGAAAGCAACACCACACCAGCAACATTCCGGGTAGGATCTTCCGGCAATCCAAATTCATCATCATTATGCAGGATCACTACCGGCTCATCCAGCAATTCCAGCTCCATAATGTCGTAAGGTTCCTGTAATGCCATTCCTAAAATGTCAAAACCGCATACAAGGTTAGCAACGGTACCGGGACTATGTATCTTGATTTTCTTCATGCTTCGGAATCCTTTTATTATCGGTCATATATGTGCGGCGCGCATGATATCGGCAAAAACTCCGCTGGCCGTAACCGCGGCGCCTGCTCCTGCACCTTTTACCACCATCGGCTGCTCCGTATAGCGATCTGTATAGAATAGCACTACATTGTCTTTACCATATAAATGATACAGGTCGTGCTGCGGATCAATATGCTGCAAACCTACCGAAGCCTTGCCATTATCGAATGTGGCGACAAACTTCAATTTAGTGCCCGCTTTTTTTGCATCCTCATATAATTTTCTAAAATGCGCTTCTTCCTTTTCCATTTCTACATAAAAATCATCTACACTACCCTGCATACAGGCCGGTGGCATGAAGCTGTTGTTTACAATTTCATCCATTTCGATCTTTTCACCAGCTTCGCGGGCAAGTATCATTATTTTACGCATCACATCCACACCGCTCAGGTCCAATCGCGGATCGGGCTCGGTATACCCTTCATCCTGTGCCTGGCGCACTACCGCGGCAAAGGGCCGGGTTCCATCATAATTATTAAAAACAAAATTGAGCGTACCACTCAGCACGGCCTGGATACGATGCACCCTGTCGCCACTCCGCATCAGGTCATTTAATGTTGCTATTACGGGTAATCCGGCACCCACATTTGTTTCAAATAGAAACTGGCAATTGAATTCACGAGCCAGGTCCTTTAGTTTTTTATAATTGGTAAATGCGGATGATGCAGCCACCTTGTTGCACGCAACAACGGAAATACTTTTTTGTAGCAACTGATCGTAACAGGAAGCTACTGATTCATTGGCGGTAATATCCACAAATACGGAATTGCGCAAATTGCGACTGATGATACCATAAACAAATTTTTGAAGATCCGCTGCCGGTGCTGCATCCATCCTTTCCTGCCATTTTTCCAGGCTGATGCCCTCTTCATCGATAATCATTTTGCGGCTATTACTTAAACCAACTACACGCAACTGTAATCGCAACTGCTGGTGCAGGTAATCAGCCTGCTGTTGCAGTTGGCCCAACAATTTCGCTCCAACATTTCCTGTGCCCACTACAAACAGGTTTACCTGTTTGTATGTCGTTTCAAAAAATTCTTCATGCAGCAGGTTGATAGATTTACGCACATCGGCAGTTGCGATCACTGCTGAGATATTCTTTTCAGAGGACCCCTGTGCGATGGCACGTATGTTCACCCCATTTCTTCCCATCGCGCTAAACATCCTTCCACTGATGCCAGGATGGCTTTTCATGTTTTCGCCCACAAGCGCTACAATGGAAAGATCCGTTTCAATACGTAAGGGTTCTACTTTCTGCAATGCAATTTCATTGGCAAAAGCAGCATCCACCGCCAGCTTGGCCTTGGTACTCATGGCTGCTTCGATACCAACGCAAATTGAATGTTCTGATGAACTTTGGGTGATAAGAATTACATTAATCTTTTCATTGCTCAATGCTTCAAACAGTCGCTTTGAAAACCCGGGAATGCCAATCATTCCGCTTCCTTCGAGGCTAACCAGCGATACCTGGTTGATACTTGAAATGCCACGAACAATATTTCCATTCTTGGAAGCCACTGATTCTATGAGTGTGCCCGTATCTGCCGGCGCAAATGTATTTTTTATCCATACAGGAATATCCTTTGTCATCACCGGTTGAATGGTGGGTGGGTATATCACTTTCGCGCCGAAATGGGAAAGCTCCATAGCTTCCTGGTAGGAGATGTGGGGTATAATGCGTGCATTGGCTGTAAGTCGTGGATCGGCCGTCATCATACCGCTTACATCTGTCCAGATTTCCAGCTTTGCGGCATTTAGTGCGGAGGCAAGTATTGCAGCAGTGTAGTCCGAACCGCCTCGCCCAAGAGTAGTAGTAATGCCATCGATACTCGATGCAATAAAGCCTGGTACGATCCAAAGGGAAGCTTCGCTATTCAGAAAATATTCACTTACCTTTTTATTGGTAGTGTCGAAATCCACTTCGGCCATGGTGAAGGCTGTATCGGTAATAATAATCTCCCGTGCATCCACCCATTGGGCAGTCAGGCCATCGGCCTTGCATTTAGCTGTTACAATTTGAGATGATATCCATTCACCGTAGCTGGCGATCCGATCTTTCGAACGTGCTGTTAATTCACGCAAAAGGAAAATACCATTACATATATCCTCGATTTCATTACAACTTTTTTTAACGAGGCTTAACAACTGGCTTTGATGTGCTACGGGCAACAACTGTTTTACCGTTTCCAGGTGACGTTGCTCGATTGCCGTAAGTTTTTCTTTATACACTTCATTTCCTTCCGCTGCCAGGGTAGCGGCTGTCAACAGCAGGTCGGTTATGCCGCCTAATGCCGAGACTACCACAACTGTTTTTTCCCTGAGTGCCGATTCCTTCATCACGGCGATTACTCTATTGATGTTTTCTGCGTTTGCTACCGATGTGCCCCCGAATTTCAAAACCTGCATGCTATATTTTTTTAAGATAGGTTAATGGTAAGAATCATTGCCAGCCACACAGGACTCCCGTCTTTGTGCAGCATTACGCCCGTTGATGATATGGAAATGTACAACCCTTAACGGGTTGTTGTGGTTGTGATAGTAATAGTGGATACCATTGCAACAGGAGTAGTCGCAATGTTAGCAGGGGTGATATGCATTACGTATGTAACCATGAAATACAAGGCTCACAAGATACAGCACGGGCGTGAAAAACAAAATTATTTAAGCACAGAATCGGCTGCTTTTTTTACGCTGCCAAATTTCAGGAGTAGTGCTTTTGCCTTATCATAATCCACCATCTTTACGCGTTCCATCAACATTTTGGTGCCTCGGTCAACCAACTTATCGTTCGTTAGCTGCATATTTACCATTTTGTTGTCTTCTACCCTGCCCAGTTGAATCATCACTGAAGTGGAGATCATGTTCAACACCAGTTTTTGCGCAGTACCGGATTTCATGCGCGTGCTACCGGTAACGAATTCGGGGCCAACGATCACCTCGATTGGAAAATCCGCCGCTGCACTTACCGGCGAATCGGGGTTGCAGGAGATGCTTCCCGTAATGATATTCCGCTTGCGGCATTCTTCCAATGCGCCAATTACATAGGGTGTGGTACCGCTGGCCGCGATACCGATCACTACATCCTGTTCGGAAACATTGAACTCTACCAGGTCTTTCCATCCCTGTTCCGCATCATCTTCTGCAAACTCCACCGCTTGAGTAATTGCTTTTTCGCCACCGGCAATGATACCGATCACCAGTCCGGGTGGCACTCCATAAGTAGGTGGACATTCGCTGGCATCTACAATTCCGAGTCGGCCGCTTGTGCCTGCCCCGATATAGAACAACCTACCGCCCATTAGCATTTTGTCGCTCGCTGCTTCCACTAGTTTTTCAATCTGTGGAATCGCTTTTTCAACTGCACCGGGCACGATTTTGTCTTCTGCATTAATATTGACCAATAACTCACCTATTTGCATTTTTTCAAGGTGCCGGTATTTGCTGGGTTGCTCAGTGACTCTGTCAATTGCCATACTCCCAATCTTTTTTTAACGATGATATTCAACTAATCCCTGCATGGGGTTCTTCATTACTTTACCTAGATCGAATTCGTAACTGTTGCAAAGGTGCTGCAACACATCCTTAAATCCAAATGCAACACTGCCTGCAAAACTTACCGGCAATGTCCATATTTCCCTGTATTTACAAAGATGATTAAAGAAAAAATCATTCAAACCATCTTCAATAATGTTTTCAACCATGTAATGTCCCCTGTTGTCGGCAAGAAAATTTGTGAAACTTGCCAGGTAACGGTTGGGCAATGGTTTTTTATAAACGTTTTCGAGGATTTCTGCTGCATTTGTAACATATGCGGCATCAAATCGCGCACGTAAGTCTTCGTCGAATGTATCATATAAGTAATACTGGATCACTTTTTTACCCAGGTAGGCGCCGCTACCTTCATCTCCCAGCACATAGCCCAGTCCCGGACTGTTCTTCACAATTTTCTTACCATTGTAATAACATGAATTGGAACCCGTACCTAAAATACATGCAATACCTTTTTCATGCCCGCATAAAGCTCTTGCTGCGGCAACCAGGTCGTGGTTGACATCGATTTTTGCACCTGCAAAAACCTGCAATAATGCTTTTTTAACTGACTTGGCATTGTCCGGGTTTGCGCAGCCTGTACCATAGTAAAAGATCTCATCTACAGCCGCATTTTTCAATTTAGGCTTCAGTTCTCGTTCAAGCAATTCCTTTATCTGGATTGTTGTAAGAAAATAGGGACTGATGCCCTGTGTAATTATCGTCTTGTTTTTATTACCCGCAACGAGGGTCCATTCTGCTTTGGTAGCACCACAGTCGGCTATCAGCTTTGTTGAAGACATGTGCGAAGGATTCAGGTTTATTTTTGTGCAGACTGCACCACTAAAGTTTACAGCTTACAAGGTTTTGAATTATGTATTGTTAATATCCGTTTAAAATGGCTGCAATATAATTATAACTTATTTAGTTCGCCTTGAAGCCTTGCCCGGATTTATATTTATTTGCTTTACCAGTACACCTTACATCAAACAATTCAAACTTTCAACCTTAAACCTTCAACTTTTTTCTATTTTGCGTCAAATTACGATAAAGATAAAAGATGGTCAGTAAAAAATTACAGGTATGGTTGCCACTACTATTTGCACTGGTAATGATCGCAGGAATGTTCTTTGGCTATCAGTTGAATGATGGTGGTAACAGGAGCAAAGGTTTTTTTAGTCCAAATAAAAGAGGATCGTTGCAGGAAGCACTCGACGTTATTTACATGCACTATGTCGATTCCGTACATCTCGATTCGATTGAAGGCAATGCTATCGAACAAATGATGAGTCGCCTCGACCCGCACTCTGTATACTTTCCGCCAGTGGAAGCCAAAGAAGCGAATGAAGATCTCGCAGGTAATTTTGAAGGCATTGGTGTTGAATTCAACGTGTTCGATGATACTGTAAATGTCGTGTATGTAATTTCCAACGGCCCGAGTGATAAAGCAGGCCTGATGATTGGCGACAAGATCCTGAAAGTAAATCAAACAGCGCTTACGGGAAGACCATTTACTACCGAAGAAATAAGGGCTGCTATTCGCGGCGAGCGCGGATCAAAAGCAACATTGCGGATACTCCGGGGCAATCAGCAACTGGATGTGGAAGTAACAAGGGGCCGCATCCCCGTGTCGTCGATCGATGCAGCCTACATGATTGATAACAGTACCGGGTATATCAAGCTGAATAAATTTACTGAGAACAGCTACGAAGAATTCATGGAATCGTTGGAGATGCTTCAAAAACAGGGATTGCAGAATCTTGTTTATGATTTACGCGGAAATGGTGGCGGTTTTATGAACGAAGCAGTTGAAATGGCAGATGAATTCCTGGACGGCGACAAACTCATTGTTTATACAGAAGGTGTGAACAGTAAGAAAAGAGAGTATCGCTGCCGCAGGCCCGGTTTGCTGGAGAAAGGTAAACTGGTGGTGCTTGTAGATGAATTGTCGGCCAGCGCCAGCGAAGTGCTTGCCGGTGCATTGCAGGACTGGTGCCGGGCAAAGATCATTGGCCGCCGTACGTTTGGAAAGGGGCTCGTGCAGGAACAATTTCCTTTGAGCGATGGCTCAGCCCTCCGACTTACCGTGGCCCGGTATTATACTCCTATCGGGCGCAGTATACAACGCTCCTATGAAAAAGGAAAGAAAGTATATATGGACGAATTATGGGAGCGATTTTCCAATGGCGAACTGTTGAGTGCCGACTCCAATAAGGTCAGCAATGGAAAATATTTCAAAACTGTATGTGCAGATACCGTGTATGGCGGTGGCGGCATCATGCCCAACATATTTGTCCCCTTCGATACCAGCAGCTACCAGCGGAGTGTAAGTCGCCTGCTTGCAGATGGTGGTTTTAATATTTTTGTTTACAATTATTACTTGCAGCACAGAACACGGGTGGATCAATATAAGAATGCAACCGATTATGCTGTTAATTTTAATAATGGTGAGGTAATGTGGAACGAGCTGGTACGTTTTGCTGCAAAGGATTCAATAAATCTTTCAGGGGTTGGAGAAAGGGAAAGAGAATCGTTGCGTTTGCGTCTGAAAGCGCTGCTGGCTCGGTACCGCTGGCGAAATAATGGGTTGTACCAGGTGCTGAATACGGGTGATGTGATGGTCAATAAAGCATTGGAGATAATTGCTACAAAATAAAAAGCGATCCTGCATAGCAGGATCGCCAGAAGGCTTTGGTATGTTGTTGAACGGCTGTTGTAAAATTTAGAGTGTCTTATTATCATCCCACCATTTCTTTTCCATTTTATAGGATCCGAAAAGGCCTAATCCACCGCCGATAGCGATTAGCGCGAAGTAAATGGGTGCATTCTGACCACCATGATGATGAAGGGTTCTTGACATTAAAACATAATTATCCAGAAGGTAGGCCAGGAAAAGTCCCGCACCTGCACCAATTAGTAGTAACGCCCACTTCAGGTTCTTATAAGGTGCTGGCCTGTTAGCGAACTCTTTGGGGTTCATGTTTTTCTCGATCATTGCGAGATTCTGGCGGGTTTTCAGGTAATACACCCCAAACACCATAGCAAAAAAGCCTGCAAACAGAATGATAAAAACTATTGCTTCTCCACCGTGCATAAAAAATAGATTTGTAATTAATAATGTGTTTCGGTTTGTCCTCTTTGACTACGGTTTGTTCAACCAGGTTACAGCCATCGCGAACTTTTTCAAAAACGATTTACAGGATATATGACTGCAACTGGCAAGGGCAGGTTACAGCAGGCAGGTAGGTTTTTATCTTTTATCTCTACTGTCTATCGGCTCTATCTATCTTTGTAACCTGCCTCCCTAATTGGTAGTCTAAGCTAGCAGATGTCAACCGGACTGAATGATAACGAGATCATTAGCAAAGTGCTAAATGGTGATACACAGGCGTATGCGGTATTGGTGAACCGTTACCAAAACTATGTCTTTACTCTTGCTATGCGAATGGTCAAGACCAGGGAGGATGCCGAAGAGGTAGCCCAGGACATATTTGTAAAGGCTTATCGGGCGCTTGCAGATTTCCGGGGTGCGTCCAAATTTAGCACCTGGCTGTATACCATCGTAAATACTACCTGTATCACTTTTTTACGGAAAAAGAGGCTTGAAGTACACTCTTTAGATAATGAAAACGTTTTTGAGGCAGCCGACAACCAGGATTCAGGACTCAGGGCTAACCAAATAGAACAAAAATCAAAGGTGGCAATGGTGAACCAGGCAATAGCCCTGCTTGGAAACGACGATGCAGAGGTGATAACTTTGTTTTACAAGGCCGAACAATCACTCGAAGAGATTGCGCAGATTCTGGGTGTTGAACCCAACACCGCCAAGGTAAGACTGCATCGTGCGCGAACGCGACTAAAAGAGAAAATGGAAAAACATTTTTCAGAAGAACTAAAAGATTTGCATTAACCCAAAAACAGGAGCGATATGAATACGCAACAAAACAGGGAAGAACGTTTGTGGGAATATATCGATGGCTATGCTTCGGTAGAAGAAAAAACAGTGATTGAAAAATTATTGCAAACTGATTCCGCCTGGAAGCAAGCCTACCAGGAATTGTTGGAAGTAAATACCATATTACACAATTCCGAACTGGAAGCCCCATCCCTGCGCTTCAGCAAAAATGTAATGGAAGAAATCTCCCGCCTGCAGATTGCCCCTGCCACACGCACCTATATCAACAATCGCATCATATGGGGCCTGGGAATATTTTTTGTAACACTGATACTGGGCTTCATCGGCTATGGCATCGGTCAAACAAAATGGAGTACTGACCCCACAAGCAGCAGTTCGGTTATCGATAAGTTGGGACAAATCGATTTCTCTAATTTCTTTAATAATACATGGATCAATGCA
Source organism: uncultured Chitinophagaceae bacterium (assembly GCA_965652975.1). Classification (GTDB taxonomy): domain Bacteria; phylum Bacteroidota; class Bacteroidia; order Chitinophagales; family Chitinophagaceae; genus CADEDV01. The sequence continues at coordinate 15,562 of CBFGYO010000034.1, forward strand.
TTTATGATGATCAATGTAATTCTGGGTTTATTCCTGCTTGATAATTATTTAAGTAATAAAAGAAAAGAATACCGCAGCAAACAGATTTAAATGATTTTAAGATTGTCAACTTTAAAATAGGTTGATAATATTAGATACAGTCCGGTAACCTCTTCTGATCACAGAAGAGGTTTTTTTGTCCTTAGCGGATGGATCCAAATTTACGGCTTCGGGCTGCGAACTAAAAACTCCCTGCTCGCAACTCGAGGCTCGAAGCTCGAAGCCTGCAGCTTACAGCCTGAGGCCTGAAGCCCAAAAAACTTACCTTTGTTAAAAGAACAGATCAGTATGGACATCCGCAATAATATATTGGAAACAATTGGTAATACACCGCTTATCAGGCTCAATAAAATAACGAAAGATTTTCCCTGCACTGTACTGGCTAAAGTTGATTACTTCAACCCCGGCAATTCAATCAAGGATCGCATGGCTCTCAAAATGGTGGAGGTAGCCGAACAGGAAGGAAAACTTAAACCCGGAGGAACCATCATCGAAGGCACCAGCGGCAATACGGGTATGGGCCTTGCCCTGGCAGCCGTGGTGAAAGGTTACAAATGCATATTCGTTACTACCGATAAACAATCCAAAGAAAAGGCCGATATCCTTAAAGCTGTTGGCGCAGATGTGATCGTATGTCCAACAAACGTACTGCCAGAAGATCCAAAAAGTTATTACAGCGTGGCTGCACGCCTGGCTAAGGAAATTCCGAATTCCTATCATATGAACCAGTATGATAACCTGGCCAATCGACTCGCGCATTACGAAACCACGGGTCCGGAGATATGGAAACAAACTGATGGCAAGATCACTCACCTTGTGTGCACAGCAGGTACAGGCGGAACAGTTACCGGTGTAGCCATGTATCTCAAAGAAAAAAATCCGAATATTCAAATCTGGGCGATAGATGTATATGGTTCTTTGCTAACAAAATATTTCCGCACGGGTGAAGTGGATATGAAAGAAGTGCATCCTTATATCTCGGAAGGTTTTGGTGAAGACTTTGTACCAAAAAATTACGACATGAGCGTGATCGACCATTTTGAACAGGTAACGGATAAAGACGGTGCGATCATGGCACGGCGACTTGCAAAAGAAGAAGGCTTGTTTTGTGGATATAGCGCCGGCAGTTGTGTGCAGGGCCTGATGCAATTAAAAAAGAAACTAACCAAAGATGATCTTGTCGTTTGCATCTTTCATGATCATGGCAGCCGGTATGTAGGTAAGATCTACAATGACCAATGGATGATCGAGAGAGGTTTTCTCGATGTGAAAACATTTAAAGACATCATTAGCGCAAGGGGAATTGCAAAGAAATTAATTACCATCGAACCGGGTCAGACTGTTGCCGAAGCAGTGGAGCTAATGAAGAAATATGATATTGAACACATCCCCGTCATGAACGGCAATGGATTGATCGGTGCCATTAGTGAAGGCGGTTTGTTCCAAAAAATATTTGATAATCCCGAGATTAAAAATGCCAGGATTTCGGATGTAATCGAACCTTCATTTCCCATGGTTGATTTTGATACACCGGTAGAACGCTTGAGCAATCTTATCAACCGCGAAAATGGCGCTGTGCTGGCAAAAGACGATGCTGGCAATTACCATATAGTGACCAAGTATGATGTGATCCAGGCCTTCGGTAATTAAGCACAATAACGTCTTTACAAATAACTAACCTGTTCCGGCAACGATACCGGTACGCATTTCCCGTAAAAATACGTGCAGTCATCTACGCATTTCCCGGTAGCTAATAACGATAGATTACGACTCCATTGGTAAATACCGACGCTTAAAATCTGGGTAGTAGTGCTCTATAATACTAAAGTTCTGCCAATTATATTTGTATCAGAAGTTGATTGATAAATAATCAATCCAATCCAAAGTCCAATACCAACTAATTGAAAAAACCGTCCAGAAAGTAAACAAAAACCAATCCTTAGAAAAACCAGTAAAGTCCAGTATCAATCAACTTCTCTTTTTTTGAAAGTTACCCTTGAAAAACCAACGTCCCCTTAACCGGGGTAAGATCCAACATCCTGAAGAAAGATCTATCCAAATCCTGAAAAACTAACCGTCGAGTCACCGTGTCCAAATCCAATGAAAAAAATTAAACATCCGGAACCCTCCTGCTAATCTCTGTTAGCAGGAGGCGCGGTGATGGTCTCCTAATCATTCTTCTCCCCTTCTTTTTCCAGTCAGTATTTTTGCAGTAAACATTTTCATGCCTGTCTTTACCGATCAAACTGGTAACATTATTGAATTGCACACTTTCCCCCAACGAATCATTTCCATTGTGCCTTCGCAAACCGAATTGTTGCACGACCTTGGATTGGAAGACGAAGTGATTGGTATTACCAAATTTTGCGTACATCCTGCTGCATGGTTTCAAAATAAAACAAAAGTGGGCGGCACCAAGCAGTTGCACCTTGATAAAATAAGACAATTACAGCCTCACCTCATCATTGCCAATAAGGAAGAGAATACCCGCGAGCAGGTCGAGGAGTTGCAAAAAGATTTTCCCGTTTGGATCAGTGATATTCATACCCTAGACGAAGCGTTGCATATGATCCGGGAACTTGGTCGTATTACGGATACAGCCGAAAAAGCAGGGATGATCAATAAAAATATCCTTCACAATTTTTCTTCTTTGACTGTACAATATCCACGTCTGCGTTGTGCGTACCTGATCTGGCAAAAACCTTACATGGCAGCGGGTGGTGATACTTTTATACATGCCATGATGGAAAAAGCAGGTTTGGAAAATGTATTTGCTGATCTTTTACGTTATCCGGAGATAACTATCGGGATGATACAGGCATCAGGTTGCGAATACCTATTGTTGTCTTCAGAGCCTTTTCCTTTTGCAGAAAAGCACGTCCTGCAATTGCAGGCACTTCTTCCTTCTATAAAAATAGTCCTGGTAGATGGAGAAATGTTTAGCTGGTATGGGAGTAGGCTTTTGGGGTTTCCTCAGTATTGTAAATCACTTTTTTTAGATAAAAGATAAAAGTGAATAGATAAAAGTTTCTTTGGGTGAGCTTTTTCTAAAAGGATAATGTGTTCGAGAATTAATGATAAGGAAATAAGGATATGCTATCAGAGGCTCGGAACAAAATCAACTTTTATCTTTTAACTTTTATCTTTTATCTTAAAGAATGGAATCCAACACACCGTCGCGGCGCAAACCAATGTACCCCGTCAACCCCCAGTTGCGGCAATACTTGCGAACGCATGGGCGTGAAGTGAAGTTGCCGGTGACGTACGAAAACCTGCTTAATTACACCTGGTCGGTTCCGATTACAGACAAAAATGGGAAGGATACACTATGGGAGCGCACTACGTACGACAGCCGCGACTGGGATTATATTCGTGAGGGGCTGGTCAAAATTTACGCTATATTAAAAACAGAGGGTGATTTTAGTTTCACGAGCCATCTCGATGTAGCACGCATCGACTATTGCACGTTTGGCAACTCCCATCCGTTTCGCATACGGATTGTCAATAAATACAACGACAACTACGATCACTATTATATCAAGATAGCTGATGCTTCGAGGGTATATGGACTGGAGCTGGAACATATCTTATCACCCAATCGTATTACATTCTTCACCGATAGAAATACCCTGGTGGAAGAACATATACCCGGCATACCAGGCGATGTTTTTATTGGGCAAATGATGCAATCGCCAGAAACCAACCTTATCAGGCTCGCCAAAGAATTTGTGAAATTCAATGAACGCTGTTTTATTCGCCTGCTGGGAGATATGCGGAGTTATAACTTCGTTGTGGACATCACGCCTGATATCGAAGATTATCAATATCGCATCCGCTGTATTGATTTCGACCAGCAATCATACGAAGGAAGAAAAAATCTTTACCTGCCGCAATTCTTTAAAGAAAATCTTGCCTTTGTTCAGCTTTGTCTTTCGCATCTCAACCAGGAATCGATTGATCAATATCGCTTTGAGGAAAGAACCCTCATCACCTTCCGGCTGGCTTCTTCGCGGTATCGTATTAAAGACCTGTTGGACATCATGACTGCTGATGAAATTTCACCTCCGCATAAAATAGCACAGTTGCGCGAAGAGTTGGGTGATTTTTTTAATACCTCGATATACGCCAAATGTCATTCGATGGGTGATATTGTAAAAACACATCTCAAACATACCTTGCGTAAAAACCTGTTGCTCATTCAAAAAAATCTTGGCAAAACAAAGCAATAGCACTCTAACACCTGTTCGTAAAATCAGTCATTCAAATCTGCTATATTCGCTGCGCTAAACGCATTGCTCCTGCCCTATTATTTTATTATTTAAAGCAGAAAAACTATTCATGAAAAAATACAGAGCCGGTGTGCTTTTTGGCGAGGAACTGGAAGCACTTCTACGCGATGCCCGTGATAACGAATTTGCAATGCCCGCGGTAAATACCATCGGCACCAATTCCATCAATGCTACGCTGGAAGCGGCCGCAAAAGTTAATTCGCCTGTCATCATCCAGTTTTCCAATGGTGGCGCACAATTTATTGCAGGAAAGGGAATGCCCAACGACCAGTTACAAGCCAATATTTCAGGTGCTGTTTCTGGCGCATTGCATATTCATAATGTAGCGAGATATTATGGCGTACCTGTGATACTCCATACCGACCATGCCTCAAAAAAATGGTTGCCCTGGATCAGCGGGCTTATTGATGCAGGAGAAGAATTTTTTAAGGAAAAGAAACAACCACTCTTCAGTTCGCATATGCTCGACCTGAGCGAGGAACCCATAGAAGAAAATATTGAAACCTCCGTTACTTACTTCAAGCGAATGAAGCCGCTGGGAATGGGAATTGAAATCGAATTGGGAGTAACAGGTGGCGAAGAAGATGGTGTTGACAATAGTGATGTCGAAAATTCCAAACTTTATACGCAACCTGAAGACGTAGCGTATGCGTTTAAACACCTGTCGAAAGTTGACAGATTATTCACCGTAGCTGCGGCTTTTGGTAATGTGCATGGCGTATACAAACCCGGAAATGTGGAATTGCGTCCCGTAATCCTGAACAATAGCCAGGAATACATTCAGAAGGAATTGGGTACCGGTCCCAAACCCGTATATTTTGTATTTCATGGTGGCAGTGGCTCACCGCAACACCAGATACGCGAAGCAATAGGCTATGGTGCGATTAAAATGAATATCGATACCGACTTGCAATGGGCTTTCTGGGAGGGTATCCTGGATAATTATAAGAAGTACGAAGCATATTTGCAGGGACAGCTAGGCAACCCTGAAGGCGAAGACAAGCCCAACAAAAAACACTACGACCCACGCGCCTGGCTTCGCAAAGGCGAAGAGCAATTTATCAAACGCCTGGTTACGGCATTTGAGGATCTTAATTGCATTAATAGGAATTCCTGATTTTGAGATAAAAGATAAAAGTTAAAAGATAAAAGTTCCTTCAGGTCGGCTACTCCAAACCTGAAGGAACTTTTATCTTTTAACTTTTATCTTTTATCTATTATATGCATTACTAAGTCGCCAAAATTTCACTCTGTCCCCCTACCTTTGCACGAACGAGCGTTAGCGTCTATCAAAAGATGGGCTCGACCGTCATTTTTATCTTTTATCTTTTAACTTTTATCTATTCGAAAATGGCCCTCCAACAAATCACCTCCCTTCTCGGCGACAAAGCTGAATACCTGCTCAACCACCAGTCGAAAACAATTGCAAAAGATCAATTACACCTTCCCGGTCCTGATTTTGTAGATCGCATCTGGATCAACAGCGATAGAAGTCCAAATGTGCTACGCAATTTGCAGTTGATGTACAATACCGGGCGCTTAGCAAATACGGGATACCTTTCTATTTTACCTGTTGACCAGGGCATCGAACATAGCGGCGGCGCATCTTTTGCCAAAAATCCGATTTACTTCGACCCGGAAAATATTATCAAGCTAGCGTTGGAAGGAGGATGCAATGCCGTGGCCACAACTTACGGTGGGCTGGGTTTTTTATCGAGGAAGTATGCACATAAAATTCCTTTCATTGTAAAACTCAACCACAACGAATTTCTTACCTATCCCAATAAATTCGACCAGGTGATGTTTGCATCTGTAAAGGCCTGCAGTGATCTAGGGGCCGCAGCAGTAGGCGCAACAATTTATTTCGGAAGTGATGAATCCACGCGCCAGTTGCAGGAAGTGAGCACTGCATTTCAAATGGCACATGAAATGGGCATGGCTACGATTCTCTGGTGCTACCTGCGCAATCCGGCATTTAAAACAAAGGAGAAGGATTTTCATGTGGCTGCGGATCTTACCGGGCAGGCCAACCATCTCGGAGTAACAATCGAGGCAGATATTATAAAGCAAAAATTGCCGGAGAATAACGGTGGTTATCTTGCGCTGAATACAAAGGAATCAGCTTACGGAAAAAATGATTCGCGTATCTACTCCGACCTTACTTCCGACCACCCAATTGATCTTTGTCGCTACCAGGTGGCCAACTGCTATATGGGTCGTGCCGGCCTGATCAACTCAGGTGGTGCTTCATCAGGAGCAAGCGATATGGCAGAAGCAGTAACAACAGCCGTGATCAATAAACGAGCAGGTGGTATGGGTTTGATTTCAGGACGTAAAGCTTTTCAACGTTCAATGAAAGAAGGCGTTGGAATTTTAAATGCGATACAGGATGTGTACCTGGATCAAAAAATTACTATTGCTTAGATAAAGTTTATTAGATAATAATGTGCTTCCATTACTATGTTGATCGATGTGCCTATGATACTATGTGGTAAAACTATGGCTTCCCTTCTCGGAAGGTCTCGATAATAGAAACCATAGTTTTACCACATAGTATCATATGCACGTAGGTCATCATAGTGTTATCGTTTTTTTTGATACACCCTCACATAATCGATCTCCATTTTTTTGGGAAAGATAGTGGAGTCGACACCCTTCATTCCGCCCCAGGTGCCCCCGACGGCTATGTTTAGCAAGAGGTACATTTTATTATCAAAGGGCCATGCATCGTAACCTGTATGTTCGTTTGCAAAACGGAAATACACACTATCGTCCATGGCTACCCGTACACTATCCTTATCCCATTGCGTGGAGTAAACGTGAAACACATCCGCATAATCGGGCACATATATAGTATCAGTTTTCTGTGTACCTATTACGTGATAATATTTCTTGCAATGAATAGTACCGTGAATGAATCCAGGGTTGTGCCCCACATGCTCCATAATATCCAGCTCACCATCGTCGGGCCATGCAAGTGGCTTTGTTGCTGCAAGCATCCATATAGCTGGCCAGGTACCCAGTCCTGAGGGCACTTTTGCTTTCACTTCAATCCTTGCATATTGCCATTCTCCTTTTCCCTCGGAAACCATTCGCGCAGAAGTATACCCGGAACCCTGCCACGGCTCCCTTCGCGCTTCAATAATAAGGTGACCATTTTCGATACGCGCATTTTCGGATCTGTTGGCTGTATAAAATTGTAGTTCCTGGTTACCCCAACCATGACCACCGGTATTGTAGCTCCACTTAGTTGTATCCGGTAAACCTTCCTTATCAAACTCATCACTCCATACAAGCGTCCAATCGGAACCAGGCGATGTTGTGTTGGTTTTGGCAGCATCCTTACATCCTGTAATAAAAAACAGGACAAGAAAATATAGCAAGATTCTTTTCATACCTGAATTTCGGCATAAAAAAGCAACTGGTAAAAGATAACTGTTGCTATTTTTGATCAAATATGTGTAATGGTCTCCTATAATCCCAAGGATTGGTTCACGTTTATATTCCGGTTTCACAAAGCAGATACGTTTCGCAAGCTTGGCGCCATGATTATTGGCATTTGTATTTATTCCGCGATCATCGCTTTTCTTGAGCTCGAATACTGGAAACTTTCCGCAAACAGTTATGTACGCAATATTCCCGTAATGCATAGCCTGCTTGGTTTCGCAATATCCATGCTTCTTGTATTTCGTACTAATACAGCATATGATCGTTGGTGGGAAGGAAGAAGGCTATGGGGTGGACTGGTCAATAATAGTCGTAACCTGGCCATGAAACTGGCAGTGATGCTACCGGCCGAGGCGGCGGCACAACGTTCTTTTTTCCGTAAAATCATTCCTGCATTTGCATATGCATTACATAATCACCTGCGCAGGGAACAAACAAGGATCGAACTTTTCGAGGATGAGGAACATCGCCAGGAGTTTGAAAAAATCAACCGCGAAAAACATATTCCCAACCAGGTAGCTTTACTGATTTATCAACATGTACAGCAACTCTTCCGGGAAGGAAAGCTCTCTGGCGAACAACTAATTTATATCAATAGCGAACTACAATCCTTTACTGATATATGTGGCGCATGCGAGCGCATTAAAAACACCCCCATTCCTTTTTCATACAGCGTTTTTCTCAAAAAGTTCATTTTCTTTTATATCATGACCTTGCCGTTTGGTTATGTGTTCCAACTCGGTTTTTACGTGATCCCGGTAGTTGCATTCATTTTCTATGTATTGGCCAGCCTTGAGATTATTGCAGAGGAAATTGAAGACCCTTTCGGCGGTGATGAAAATGATGTGCCTACTGGTAAGCTTGCCGAGAATATTCACAGGAACGTGGACGAAATTCTATAAAATATAGATGAAGCAACCATCATCCATTTTTACCCGTTTCATAGCAGGATGCATTAATTAAAATGGATGATTATGAAAAAAATGCTATGCATGCTGCTAACTGGTATCGTAGTAACGGTGATATACAGTTGTAGTAAAAGTGATGATGCAGACAGTCCCTCCGCCTGTGATACAATTTCAAAAACATGGTCAATGGATGTAAGCCCCCTGATCAACTCTTTTTGCAACCAGCCGGGTTGTCACAATGCAGGAAGCATAAATGGTCCCGGGCCACTTACCAGTCATGCGCAGGTGTTTGCAGCCCGCAACCAGGTGCGGGATGCAGTGCAATCAGGACGCATGCCGCAAAACGCCACACTGAGTACTGACCAGAAAAATAAAATCATTTGTTGGATAGATAGCGGAGCACCGAATAATTAGAGTGAGAAACAGAGCGGGAGCGATCAAAACCCTCGCTCCCGCCCTGTTTCTTGCTCTTCGCGAAAAGTTGTAACTGTTTTGCTGCATGCTTTAAGTGATGTGCCGTTCCTAAGCGTTACACACCCCTCGCTCCCGCTCTGTTTCTCGCTCTTCGCGAAAAGTTGTATACTGTTTTTGCCGCATGTTTTAAGTGATGTGCCGTTTCTAACCGTTGCACACCCCTCGCTCCCGCTCTGTTTCACGCTCTTCCCTATTCGTGTGTTATTTCTCAATATATTTAGGGTCTAAATTTCTTGCACTATGCTAAGGCCCTACGTCCTTATTTCACTGCTTTTTATTTCGTTTGTTACTACTGCTCAAAATCTTGAAAAACTTACAGTTCAAAAAATCATGCGTGATCCTAAATGGATCGGCTCATCTCCGTCCAACCTGCAGTGGAGCAATGATGGGCAATACCTGTATTTTAACTGGAACCCGGATAAGTTGCCCGCTGACTCACTCTATTACATTACCCTTACCAATAAAACACCAGTAAGGGCAAACCTGCAGCAAACACTGGATGTAACCACTACAGGTAATTTAATTTTTAACGATAATCGTACGAAGTCGTTGTACACAAGAGACGGCGATATCTTTTATACAGATCATAAAGCCGGCATTACACGCCGGATTGCGCAAACAACGGATGTGGAGAGCAACCCTCGTTTTTCGTTTAATGAAACCAGGATTGTTTATACGCGCAGTCAAAATCTGTATGCATGGGATATCGCAACGGGTGAAACAACTCAACTCACCAATATCAGGGCGGGTGATGCAGGTAGTGCAGCAACAGGTGCCGGTGCTGCCCGTACAGATGCCGCAACTTCAGGCCGATCGACATCGAATCAACAGGAAGAATGGTTGAAGAATGACCAGCTCCGGTATTTTGAAGTATTACGATCCAGGAAAGAGAAAAAAGATGCAAGCGATGCATTCAACAAACGCCTACCCAAACCGAAGGAACTTCGTGTTATCAATATTGCAGACAAAATTCTCGGAGCACAGGTAGTAAGCCCCGACGGCCGTTTTATAAGTTATAACCTTACCAAACAGGCTACAGGCACGAAGAGCACGATTATTCCGAATTATGTTACCGAATCAGGTTTTACTACAGATATTCCTGGCAGAACTAAAGTGGGCGCCGCGCAGAGTGTAATGGAGCTTTCTATCTATGATAGGATCAACGATACAGTTTACTCCATTAAGACTGATTCGATACCCGGCATCCGCGATATTCCTGATTTTATAAAAGACTATCCCAAGCTACTGGAAGAAAAAAATAAAAAACCAGCCAACCGAAATGTTGTATTCTCCTCGCTTGCATGGGCACCTCATGCAGCATACGCTGTAATTGATATCCGCTCCGATGATAATAAAGATCGCTGGCTGATGTTGTGGGATACTGCTACCCGCAAATTAAAATTGCTCGATCGTCAAAGAGATGAGGCATGGATCGGTGGGCCGGGCATCGGATTTGGTCGCATTGGCTGGTTGGATGACAAAATACTTTGGTTCCAGTCAGAAAAAACAGGCTACTCACATTTGTATACTGTTAATGTAATCAACGGCGATAAAAAAATGTTGACTTCAGGAAATTTTGAAATACTACAGGCACAGTTGTCGAAGGATAAAAAGTATTTTTATATACTCACCAATGAAGTGCATCCCGGCGAACAACATTATTACAGGTTATCTATAGCTGATGGGAAAAAAGACAGGATCACTACGATGCCGGGTGCATACCAGGTAAGCTTATCAAGAGATGAGAAATACCTGGCGGCGCTCTACTCTTATTCCAATAAGCCCTGGGAATTATACCTGGTAGAAAATAAACCTGGCGGCAGGGCCGAACAAATAACATTCAAAGCGCAGAGTGATGAATTTAAAAGTTATGCATGGAGAGACCCGGAAGTAGTTACGTTCAAAGCAAGTGACGGTGGTACTGTATATGCCAGGCTGTATAAACCGGCTAATCCGCATCCTAATAAACCGGCTGTACTTTTTGTGCATGGCGCTGGATATCTTCAAAACGCACACAAGTGGTGGAGCAGTTATTTCCGCGAATACATGTTCAACAACATGCTTGCAGATAATGGCTACTATGTAATGGATATCGATTACCGTGGCAGTGCAGGTTATGGTCGCGACTGGCGTACCGGCATCTACCGTTATATGGGTGGTAAGGATCTGAGCGATCACGTGGATGCAGTAAAATACCTGGTAAATAACCACGGTGTTAATCCTGCATATGTGGGACTCTATGGTGGTTCATATGGCGGGTTCATCACTTTAATGGGATTGTTTACCGAACCAAAAGTCTTTGCAGCAGGTGCTGCTTTGCGACCGGTTACCGACTGGGCGCAATACAATCATGGCTATACATCTAATATCCTGAATGAACCATATACGGATAGTATTGCCTATCGAAGAAGCTCTCCATATTATTTTGCCGAAGGCCTACAGGGCCACCTGTTGATCTGTCATGGCGTGGTAGATATAAATGTTCACTTCCAGGATGCGGTAAAATTATCACAGCGATTGATTGAACTCGGAAAGGATAATTGGGAAATGGCGGCCTACCCAATGGAAGACCATGGCTTTATCGAGCCCAGCAGTTGGACGGACGAGTATAAGCGAATTTTTAAATTGTTTGAAAACGTTTTGAAGAAATAATGGGAGAATGTGGAAATGTGAAAATGTGGAAATGTGAAAGTTTGATGCTCAATTTCATTCTATAAGAATAAATATCGGAGCGCCGTCTCATTTTCACATTTCCACATTTTCACATATCCACATTCATTCACTCAACTTCGAGATTAGTAAAATTACTGTCTAATGTCCTGAGAGCCCGGGGTTTCCGACTTTCAGACTTTCAGACTTATATTTGTGCCACAACTATAGGTAATGTCGAAACCATTTGAAGATTTTGATGCCAACCTGGCTGGCGAGGAAGGGAAAACGGAGGAAACAAAGGCAAGCTGGTTCAAGCGTATAAAAAAAGGTATCAACACAAAGACGTCGGAAAAAAAGGAAACGCCGGAAGGGTTATGGACTAAATGCCCGGATTGTAATTATATCTGTACCATGACGGAATTGAGGGAACATCTATTTGTGTGCCCGAAATGCAATTACCATCACCGAGTCAATAGCAGTGAATACTACGAAATACTTTTTGATAATAATGAATTCACTGAACTATTTGAAAACATCCGCAGTAAGGATTTCCTGGAGTTTACAGACCTCAAACCATATAAAAAAAGGCTTGAAGAGATCTGGAGTAAGACGGACCTGAAAGATTCGATGCGGGTAGCCGTAGGTAAAGTGGGTGGTTATGATATTGTAATTGCCTGTATGGATTTCGAATTTATTGGAGGTTCCCTGGGCAGTGTGATGGGTGAAAAATTTTCGAGAGCAGTTGACCATTGCCTGGAGCATAAATTTCCTTTTATGGTCATCAGCAAAAGTGGCGGTGCCCGCATGATGGAAAGCGCATTTTCGCTGATGCAACTGGCAAAAACGAGTGGCAAACTTTCACAGCTTAGCGACGCAAAGCTTCCTTATATTTCATTACTTACGGATCCTACATTTGGTGGTATATCCGCGTCCTTTGGTATGTTGGGCGACCTCAATATTGCAGAACCAGGCGCATTGATCGGGTTTGCCGGTCCGCGTGTAATTAAAGAAACAATCAAAAAAGACCTGCCCGAAGGATTTCAACGCAGTGAATTCATTCTAGAGCACGGCTTCCTCGATTTCATCGTTGCTCGTAAGGACTTGAAAGAAAAACTTACTACGATTCTGAAGTTGTTTAAAAACTAGGTATTCTTATACAGGTCGTTCCCATAAATCATCGTGTTCGCACCGGCTAAGTGTTTAAGACAAACAAATGGAGATAAAGAACCGCGCAGCATATTACGAATACTTTATAGATGCCAAATATGAAGCGGGCCTTGTATTGCTCGGTACCGAAGTAAAATCATTGAGAGCAGGCAGAGCAAGCTTTAATGATAGTTACTGCCTTTTACATAAAGGCGAGATTTGGTTGAAAAGCCTTCACATTGCTGAATATTCACACGGCACGGTAAATAATCACGATCCCTTGCGCGACCGTAAGCTGCTGTTGCAAAAGCGTGAGATCAATAAAATCGCCACCAAATTGAAAGAAAAAGGATTTACATTGATCCCATTAAGGATTTTTACAAACGATAAAAACCTGGTGAAACTGGAAATTGGTCTCGGCCGTGGTAAGAAGTTATACGATAAGCGGGAAAGCATCAAAGAAAAGGATGTGGAAAGGGAAATGAAAAGGTATTTGAAATAAATGCCGGTATAAATTCGTTCAAACCGGGAACGATTTTTGACGAACTTAGAGCCAATGAAAAAAATTCTCTTTTTTCTCCTCCTTTCCGCTTCCCTGCAAGCTTCGTCTCAATCCGTATTTGGGTATTGGTATGGCAAGGCTAACGTAAAAACAAGCAGCTCGGCAAACAACTACCTGGTAGAACTTATCCTTCAGCCTGAAAAAGGTTTTGTTAAAGGTGTGCTCAATTATTATTTCAAAAATACATATCGCAGCCTGGAGGTAAAAGGTAATTACAATGCCGCGTCGCGCCAATTGAGCCTATACGATATTCCTGTCACCTATTATGGCTCAGCGGCCAATCTCGAAGTGGATTGCATGATGAACTTACAGGCAACACTGCGGGTAGCAAAAGCAGGCTCCAGCCTGGTAGGAAATTTTATCAGCCTTCCCGACTTTAAATATCTCTGCCCCGATATAAGTTTTCTTTTAAACATGAATGCCGATATCAGTAAGAAGGATTCTGTGTTGAAAGCATTGCGGGAGTATAAAGAAAGTTACCAGGTATGGAAGCCCTCAGCTTTCGATACGCTGGCACCAGTAAATGTTGTGCAGCGTAAAGTGATCAATTATTTCATCGAAGACCTCTACAAGCAACGCGAAAATGTAGTGGCGCAGGAAATAGAAGTCGACTCCGATTCCCTGGAAGTCGATTTTTATGATAATGGTGAAGTAGACGGCGACTCAATATCCATTTTCTATAATAACCAGCTCATCGCCTTCAACCGCATCCTCAGCACGCGTGCTGTGCACTTCAAAATTGGTTTGGATACTACCAGGGAAATAAATGAAGTAACGATGTTTGCGGACAACCTCGGCTCCATACCTCCCAATACAGCTTTAATGATGCTGGCCGACGGCAAAAATCGTTTTGAAGTGAGATTGTCTAGCAGCCTCGAAAAAAATGCAACGATAAAGATCAGGCGGAAGAAAAAGGGAAGCTCTAAATCAGTACGATAACTTTAATATCTATTCTTAAATTGAGGAGGCATCTAATTCAGAAATGGTCATACTTTTTAGACATAAAGATTAATGGCAAATGTTCTCAAAAATAATGACTCCCTTCCTCTCTCAATAAATCATTTAATTCTTAGGAACTGTCGCAACGCCCCGTTAGGGGCAAAATTCGGTAGAAACAGGATCTACACTATTTAACTC
>CBFGYO010000035.1:0-29953 GCA_965652975.1 uncultured Chitinophagaceae bacterium
TTTAACCACACCTTTGCAACATTCTGCAAACAAAGACTGTCTATTATTCGTTCTTCTAAACAGAAAGGTATTTAACTATGAGGCAGCTTAAAATTGCAACGCAAATAACGAACAGGGATTCTCAGGCAGTTGAAAAATATCTGCAGGAAATTTCTAAGATTTCGATGATTACTCCGGAAGAAGAAACTACACTGGCACAACGAATTAAGATGGGAGATCAGAAAGCACTGGATAAACTGGTGCAGGCTAACCTCCGTTTTGTCGTTTCGGTTGCAAAGCAGTACCAGCACCAGGGTCTCTCACTCAGTGATCTTATCAATGAAGGTAACCTCGGTTTGATCAAAGCAGCACAACGTTTTGACGAAACAAAGGGTTTTAAATTCATCTCATACGCAGTGTGGTGGATTCGCCAGTCAATTCTGCAGGCATTAGCTGAGCAGGGTAGGCTTGTACGTTTACCACAAAACAAGATCGGTACTTATAATAAAGCGAATAAAGCATATATGGCTTTCGAACAGGAACACGAAAGAGAGCCATCAACGGAAGAACTGGCGGAATTGCTGGAAATGAGCGAAACTGAAATCAATAATATCTTCCAGAGCAATACCCGTCATACTTCACTCGATGCACCTGTACACGAAGCGGAAGATGTAGCAATGGGCGACCTACTCGAAGGTGGTGATGATACAGATGATGATGTAATGAAAGATTCACTGAGAAATGAAATTCGCCGTGTGCTTAAATCCCTCAGCCCTCGTGAAGCAGAAATCGTAAACGCTTATTTCGGACTTGATGGAGAAAACGGTGTAACTATTGAGCAAATAGGTCAAAAGTATGACCTTACAAAAGAACGTATTCGCCAGATCAAGGAAAGGGCTATCAAACGTTTGCAAAAAGCCCGTTATAGCAGCGCATTAAAAGCATATTTGGGTTAATAAAGATAAAATTGGTGGGTTTATAATAAACAGCTTCGGTCAATCAAATTGCCGGAGCTGTTTTTTTATTACCTATAGCTACACTCAGCTTGTATTTGCCAGTTATCCGACCAGGCTACTGCTTAAAAAGAAAATAAGGGGTTTTTCTATATCAATGGTTTAATTTTACTCCCTGGTTTTATTTTCCTGGTTGAACAATAGCAGGTTATTGTTGTTTATTCCTACTGACGGGTTTGCCATAGGCCTTTTTCGACAACGATAAATTTTGATATGCTGAAATTTTTCAAGTATGGATGGCTGCGTCATTCCACTGTCTTTCTGTTTTTGACCATCATTTTTACAGGTAACATCTCTGCCCAGACTA
Organism: uncultured Chitinophagaceae bacterium; assembly: GCA_965652975.1. Lineage (GTDB taxonomy): Bacteria > Bacteroidota > Bacteroidia > Chitinophagales > Chitinophagaceae > CADEDV01. The sequence goes on from CBFGYO010000035.1 coordinate 1,300, forward strand.
TTTCCACGGACAGCCTGCTGACTGTGGCCGATCTACCCAATATTATTCAATACGCACTTCGTCGACAGCCAGCTGTGCAACAGGCGCTGATCGACGAACAAACAACGGCGTTGGAGGTAAAATCGCGTTTGTCGGAATGGTATCCCCAGTTAAATTTCAATTACAACCTCCAGCATAATTTCCAGGTACAAACAAGTGTTATTGGTGGCAACCCGGTAAGATTGGGTGTTGATAATACTTCTTCATTTCAGTTTGCTGCAAGCCAGGCAATTTTTAACCGCGATGTTCTATTAGCAAAACGCTCAGGCGCCGATGCAAGATTATTATCGCGACAATTTACAACCCGCACACGCATTGACCTGGTAGCCGAAGTGTCCAAAGCTTTTTACGATGTACTGGCCACTGCAGAACAGGTAAAAGTAAATGAAGAAAACATCGTGAGACTGGAACGAAGTTTAAAAGATGCACGTGCCCGGTATGACGCGGGTATTGTAGATAAAACAGATTACAAGCGCGCCACAATAGCATTGAATACTGCTAAAGCAGGTAAGGCCGCGATACGACAGTCACTGACAGCCAAGACGGTTTACCTCAAATCACTGATCAACTATCCGGAAAACTTTGATCTCGCTATAAGCTATGATAGTACTACACTTGAGCGGGAAATAAACCTGGACACGCTGGCCATGCCCGATTATACCAACCGGATTGAATATACAATATTAGAAACACAGCGAAGGCTGAGAGAAGCTAACCTGGCTTACAACAAATGGAGCTACATTCCTACGGTTTCTGCATTTGGTGGTTACAATCTCAATTTCCTTGATAATAATTTCAGTAAATTATACAACCAGTCATTTCCCAATTCTTTTGCAGGCCTCACATTGGCTTTTCCTATTTTCCAGGGTGGTAAAAGAAAGTATGAAATTGCGGAAGCAAAATGGCAGCTAAAATACACCGACCTTGAATTGGTAAAACTTAGAAATGCTATTACAACTGAATACCGGTCGGCAATGGCATTTTATATTGCCAGTCTTGAAGCATACTATACCCTCAAGGAAAATATACAACTGGCGCAGGAAGTGTATGACGTAATTAATTTGCAATACAAGTCTGGCATAAAAACTTATCTCGAAGTAATTCTTGCAGAAACAGATCTGCGCACTGCCCGTATCAGTTATTTCAATGCCCTGTATACTGTACTCAGTAGTAAAATTGATGTACTGAGAAGTAAAGGCGATATTAAATTTTAAGATTTAGTTTAAATATGAAGCGTACTATTTTTCCAATTGCCTGTGCATTCATGCTCCTTGCATCCTGCAGTAGCAAAAAACAGCAACAGGCTACCGCACCACCGCCTGTGTCTGTAACGATAGAAGAAGTTGGTAGTACCGATGCAAGGTATTATGATGAATACCCGGGAACGGTAATAGCATTGAACCAAACAGAACTGCGCGCGCAGGTAACGGGATATGTAACGCGCATCTACTTCAAGGATGGCGATAAAGTACGTAAAGGACAGGCTTTGTACTCCATCGACCAGCAGTTATATAATGCAAACTACCAGCAGGCAATTGCCAACCTGCAGGTGCAGGAAACGAATTTGGCTAAGGCACAAAAGGATGCGGAAAGATATCATGAACTCGACAAGCAGGAAGCAGTAGCCAAACAACAGGTAGATTATGCCGATGCTTCGCTTGAAGCAGCGAAAAAACAGGTGGCTGCCGCAAGGGCAAACGTAAATGCTGTACGTGCTAATGTAAATTTTTCAACTATCACAGCACCATTTAGTGGCACCATCGGAATCTCCCTGGTAAGGACGGGCACTTCTGTTGTAGCAGGCCAAACCGTACTTAATACTATTTCCACAGACGATCCGATAGCAGTCGATTTTTCTATCGATCAAAAAGAAGTGTACAGGTTTTCACAACTCCAGGAAAAAGGTAAGGTTGCCAATGATTCCACTTTTTCCATTGCTTTTGGCAGCGACATCTATCCACACTACGGAAGCATCAGCCTCATCGACCGGGCAGTAGATGTACAAACAGGTACGTTGAAAACCAGGCTTGTTTTTCCTAACAAGGAAAAGTTATTGAAATCCGGGATGAGCACTACAGTGCGGGTATTAAATGCAGGTACGGGCAAATCAATTCTTATTCCACACAAAGCCCTGATAGAACAGCTTGGCGAATATTATGTATACGTGGTGGGCGACAGCAGCAAGGCTCTGCAGCGTAAGGTGGTTCCGGGCAAACAAATGGGTACAAACATCATCATCAGGAGTGGCCTGGAGGAAGGCGAGAAAGTCGTTGTACAGGGAGTTCAGAATTTACGTGAAGGTGTAATTGTGTCTGCAGCCAAACCGGCTGCTCCGGGGCAAACAACTAAGTAGTTATTACAAATTATATGCAGGCAGGATGTAATCATTCTCTATAGTGTCGCTAATTATTATTTAGTATCGATCAATCATGATAGCAGAAACATTTATTAAAAGACCGGTTACCGCAATTGTAATTTCAATTGTGATCATGTTGGTCGGTATCATTTCGCTCATAAATCTTCCTGTAGCGCAGTATCCCGACATTTCACCTCCAACTGTTTCCATTGCCGGCAACTTTACCGGTGCTGATGCACAAACCGTGGAACAAACCACCACGACAGCGATAGAAACGCAGGTGAATGGTGTGCCCGGCATGACTTATATGAGCAGCAATAGTACCAGCAGCGGGCAGAGTGGGATTACTGTAAATTTTGAAGTAGGTACTGATATTAATATCGCAACGCTTGATGTACAAAACAGGGTGAGTGTAGCAGAACCAACACTTCCTGATGCCGTCAAGCGCCTTGGTCTTACAGTCCGCAAACGTAATCCCAGCATCATGGTTGCACTTGCATTTTACTCCCCTGGGGGTAGTAGAGATGCAAACTTTATTGGCAACTATGTAAACCTGTATGTCAAAGATGCCATCCTGCGTGTGAAGGGCGTGGGCGATGTACTTTCCCGCGCGGATGATTTTGGGATGCGCATCTGGCTGAATCCTGAAAAGATGGCCGCAATGGCCATTACCCCTGCTGAAGTCAATGCAGCTTTGCAGGAACAGAATCTGCAGGTAGCAGGCGGAACGGTGGGCGGCAATCCACAACCCGGTACACAAACGTTTGAATATAGTGTACTCACCAATAGTCGCATCAATAACAGGGATCAGTTCGAAAATATAATAGTGCGTACCCGCCCCGCAGACGGAAGCGTGGTTTACCTCAAAGATATTGCACGTGTAGAATTGGGACGCTTCGATTACAGTATCAATTCTTTTGTGAATGGTCAGCCAGCCGCCTTCCTGCTCATTTACCAGGCACCCGGTGCAAACGCGCTGGATACGTATGAAGGAATTACAAAAGCATTAGAAGAATTAAGGAAGACTTTTCCAAAGGATATTGATTACCTGATACCGCTTGAAACAGTTTCGGTAGTAAAAGAATCCATCAACGAAGTAGTGACCACGCTTGTTGAAGCATTAATCCTTGTAGTATTGGTGGTGTTCCTGTTTTTGCAAAACTGGCGGGCTACATTGATCCCGATACTTGCAATACCAGTGTCGCTTGTAGGAACCTTCATTTTGTTTACAACGATGGGTTTTACGATCAACACCCTTACGCTTTTTGCATTTGTACTTGCAATTGGTATAGTGGTCGATGATGCCATCGTTGTGGTGGAGGCTGTACAGCACAATATCGACCAGGAAAAAATGTCGCCCAAGGATGCTACGCGCAAAGCCATGAAAGACATCTCAGGTCCTGTAATTGCCATTGCGCTTATCCTTGCTGCAGTATTTGTACCTGTAGGGTTTATTCCTGGGATTGTGGGCCGCCTGTATCAACAATTTGCCATCACTATCGCCGTATCAGTAATAATCTCTGCGTTTGTAGCGCTTTCGTTAACTCCCGCCTTATGCACCATCATGTTGAAACCTTCGAAGGATGCATCAGCAAAGAAAAACTGGATCGAAAAGTTTTTTGCAGCATTTAATAACTGGTTCACCAGGGTTACGAACAGGTATACTAACGGCGTGGCAGCATGGATCAGGAAAACACCATATGTGCTGATAATGCTGGTTGTATTATTCGCCGGGTTGTTTATTTTATTTAAAAACAAACCTACCGGCTTTATACCCACCGAAGATGAAGGACGATTGCTGGTAACTTATGAAATGCCGGAGGCTACTTCTACTACCAGGAGCGTGGAAATGCTTAAGTCTATCGTAAGACGTGTGAAAGAAATTCCGGAAGTACGTACAGTTGGTGGACTGGCAGGTTTGAACGTCATTAGCTTTTCAAGCAAATCAAATTCCGGAACAATCTTCGTCCTGCTCAAACCATGGGATGAGCGAAAGGGCAAGGGTCAGCATGCCCAGGACATAATGAACAAGATACGTGCAGCTACTGCAGATATTAAAGAAGCACGTGTGCTCGTGATTGCTCCTCCGGCCATTCCCGGCCTTGGTGCAACAGCCGGTTTTACATTCGAATTGCAACAAACAAGCAGTACCGACGACATCCAGACATTTGAAAGAGTAGCGCGTGATTTTATCGGCAAACTCAATCAACGACCCGAGATCGGCCAGGCCTATACGTTTTTCAGTGCACGCACACCCAGCTACCAGGTAGACGTGGATAAAGAGCAGGCGAAAAAACTCGGTGTATCGGTGTCAGATGTCTATACAACATTGTCAACTTTCCTGGGAAGTAGTTATGTAAATGATTTTAACCTGTATGGTAGAAATTTCCGTGTAATGTCGCAGGCAGATAGCACCTATCGTAGTTCGCTGGCTGGCGTAGAGAAGTTTTATATCCGAAACAGCCAGGGAGGAATGGTACCTCTGGGATCGCTCATAACCACGAAAGTGATTGAAGCACCTGGTGTGATTTCACACTTTAATATTTACCGGACCATTGAAGTAAATGGATCGCCCAAACCCGGCTATAGTAGTGGGCAGGCAATCGAGGCTTTGCGTGAAGTTGCGGCAACACTTCCGGCCGGCTATGGTTATGAATTTGCAGGAATGAGCCGTGAAGAAATTAAAGCCGGAAACCAACAGGCTATAATTTTTGCCATATCCATCGTATTCGTATTCCTGTTCCTGGCCGCATTGTATGAAAGCTGGTCGGTACCTTTTTCAGTGTTATTTGCAGTACCTATCGGGGCATTGGGATCCATTCTCACACTTACATTCCTGCCATCATTAAATAATAATATTTATGCGCAGATCGGCCTGATTACACTTATTGGTCTTGCAGCTAAAAATGCCATCCTTATCGTTGAATTTGCGAAGGAGCGGGTCGATAAAGGCACTGATATCGTTCATGCCACATTGCAGGCAGTGCAGTTGCGCTTACGCCCAATCATCATGACGTCGCTAGCCTTTATACTGGGAGTGCTGCCGCTTGCCTTTGCAACTGGTGCAGCTGCTGAAAGCCGTAAAACTATCGGCTGGACAGTTTTTGGTGGGATGCTTGCGGCGACTACACTGGCAATTTTCGTGGTCCCTGTATTATTTGCACTGATTACCAGGATTGCATATCGTAAAAAACTTGCTAATCTTAAAGAGCAACAGCTCAATGAAGAAGCAGTAGATAAGAAAATTATCGATGAAAAGCTGGGATAACAGCTTTTTAGGAAAGGGTAGTTTAATTTTGGGAGTTATGAACTGTAGATTATTTCTTTTGTTATCCTTATTAGTGGTGATGCAATCATGCGAGCGTACGATTGAGATTGAACTCGACGATGTAAATCCCAAGCTGGTTGTAGAAGCTGTTATTGAAAATGACGAAGCGCCTGTTGTTTATCTTACAAAATCAGTTGACTATTTTTCAAAGATCGACCTGGATACGCTGGTAAATAGTTTTGTTCATAATGCGGATGTGTTTATCTCCAACGGAGTTCTCACACACAAGTTAAAGGAGTATGCTGTGCCGGTAGGCAATGGACTTTTTTTTCATTATTACTCGATCGATTCCGCCAACCTCGCCACAGCTTTTTCCGGGGAACTGAGCCATACTTACTCTTTAAGAATTCTTCATGAGGGGAGAGAGTATACCTCCACCACCACGATACCAAACATTACCAAACGTATTGACTCGCTTTATTGGAAACAGGCTACCGGCAGTAATCCACCCCAAAAGGTTTCACTCATGCTGCGGGCTACAGATCCGGCCGGGCTGGGTGATTATATCCGTTACTTTACAAAACAAAACAGTAAGCCCTTTTACCCCGGTCTCAACTCCGTATTTGACGACCAGCTAATTGACAATAGTACCTATGATGTACAGGTAGAAAAAGGTGTGAGCCGTAATGTGAGCCAACCTGAAGATTATGCATTTTTTGATAAAGGCGACACGGTTACATTAAAGCTCAGCAATATCGATAAGGCTACTTATGATTTCTGGCGCACAATGGAATTTACTTACCTGAGCGTAGGCAATCCCTTTTCTGCACCTACCCGTGTGTTGAGCAATATTAGCAATAATGCCCTGGGCTATTTTGGCGGGTATGCATCGCAGTATAAAACGATTATTATTCCTAAGTAGAGCTCCCATGCTAACAATTCGGCGGGGATTATGCACATGCAATTCCGGGGTAATAAGGAGGAGCATTCTGTAATTGTTTTACAGCTATTTTTGCGTTCCGGTTATTAACCTGTTCCTTAAGCGGAACATAATTTTTGTTTTAATGGATACAACATCGATAGAGAAAGTTCAGTGTTTGATAGTGGGTTCCGGACCTGCAGGGTATACTGCGGCAATTTATGCTGCCAGGGCTAATCTCAAGCCCGTGCTTTACCAGGGTATTCAGCCTGGGGGACAATTGACCATTACCACCGAAGTAGAGAATTACCCTGGCTATGCGGATGGTATACAGGGGCCGGAGATGATGGTAGATTTTGAAAAACAGGCGGTACGCATGGGCGCTGATGTGCGATATGGCCTGGCTACAAAAGTTGACTTTTCCAGCCGGCCATTCAAGGTGGAAATAGATGAAGAAAAATGGATAACCGCAGAATCAGTGATCATCGCAACGGGTGCCTCTGCCAAGTGGCTGGGTCTTGAAAGCGAGCAGCGGCTCAATGGTTATGGTGTAAGTGCCTGTGCTGTGTGTGATGGATTTTTCTTTCGCAACAAAGAAGTAGCAATAGTGGGTGCAGGTGATACAGCCGCAGAAGAAGCACTGTACCTGTCCAAGCTCTGCACCACGGTGCATATGTTTGTACGCAAAGACGTGATGCGTGCAAGTAAGGTAATGCAGGACCGTGTACTGCATACGCCGAATATTAAAGTATACTGGCATACAGATACGCAGGAAATAATTGGTGAAAAATCAGTGCAGGCAGTAAGGGTCAAAAACAACCAGACGGGAGAGGAGCAAACAATTCCTGTCAGTGGCTTTTTTGTTGCAATCGGACACCAACCCAATTCCGGAATTTTTAAAGACTTCCTCGACATGGATGATGCGGGATATATAAAAACAGTACCAGGTACATCGAGAACAAATATCGAAGGGGTGTTTGCTGCCGGCGATGTGCAGGATAAGATCTACCGCCAGGCTGTAACGGCAGCGGGTAGTGGATGCATGGCGGCGCTCGATGCCGAAAGATGGCTTGGCGCAATGGGAATTCATTAATCAACTTCACCGCTGAAAAATTCATTTACTACATGCCTGGTGTGCTTACTATTTCCTTAAACAAAATTCGTTTATACGGGCAACATGGCCTTTATGCAGAAGAACGCAGGATAGGTAACGAGTTTGAAATAGACCTTCAGGTTCAATACCAGGCCGGGCAAACTATCATTCACACAATGTCCGATACCATCAATTATGTGAGCCTTTACAACCTGTTGAAATCAGAAATGCAGAAGCCACGCGAACTGTTGGAGACATTCCTTATGGAAACTGTAGATAAAATTCATGAATCCTTTCCCCTTGTTGAAAAAGTGGATATTTCGATTACAAAATTACAGGCACCCATCGCGGGTTTGCAGGGAACTGTCGGAGTTAAATTCAGTAAAGATTTTTCAGGGCTTTAGCAGTTTCACGCAAAGACGCGAAGCGAAGGTTTTGCATCCTTCTCGCGCTTTGCGTGAAATCCCTAAATCACTTTATTTTTCCATCTGCCACTTCGCATATACAACCATGAAAAAAAGAAAATGCTTAGCCAGTAGAGCCACTCGCTCATCCAACCATATACGATCGATAGATTGAAAACTTCCAGCACCAGGTATACATAGATACAATACAGCACGATCGTCACTATTTCAATAAATAAAGTATACCGGCTGTTTCCTGTACCGGTAACTGCATTTAACCAAACCACGGAAAAAGACATTAGTATCATGGCGGAGGATACAACCCTCACCACTGGTATTGCAGCCTTGATAAAACTCTCATCCTGTCCAAAAATCGAAAGTAAAAAGCCCGGGAAAATATTGAACAGGGCGGCCATCATCATTGCAAATAAAATGCTGATGCGGACGATACGGTTTATTAACAACGGAACATCTTCCTTTCTTCCCTGTCCAATAATATTACTTACCATGGATGAGCTTGTAGCCGCCAGGGCCCACGTTACGCATCCCGTAAGACCAAATACATTGCGCATTACCTGCGAAATGGCCAGGGCCTGCTGACCGTGGTGTTCAATTAAAATATAAAAGAACTCCCAGCTTATAACACTAATCGCAAGTTGAAATATCAATGGCAGAGATATCGACATAATACTCCTCGCATAGTCAGCGTTCCATTTAAAATGGCTGAACAATCCAAACTGTTTGCTGATTCCCTTATAATGTATCACCACGAAAATCACGAACATGCCGGTAAACTCTGCGATAACTGATGCGAAGGCTGCACCATTCAAACCCAGTTCGGGAAATCCGAATTTGCCAAAAATGAGTGCTATATCGAAAAAAATATTGGCGACGGTTTCGGCCAGGGTGCCCATTACAAGAAAACGGCTATTGTTGGTACCAACCAACAAGGCATTACGCATTTGATAGATGTATAAAAAGGGCAGCCCCCAGATACGGATCTTCATGAAACCGATCGTGTTTTCGGCAGTTACGGGGTCGTTGATCACCGCCCTGAATACAACGGGCGCGACGAGCCAACTAAGGAGTATGCCTGTAAATGCAATAACCAATGAAATAAATACACCTTGCGAAAATATCTTTCCAATTTCGGAGGGCCGGTTTTCACCAGCACGCCTGGAAATAAGGGTTTGCAGACCGCTGTTGAGTCCATAACCGATCATCGCAAAAATAAGGTGGTAAACACCCGCCAATCCGCCCGCAGCAAGGGCTTGCTGGCTATAGTGCCCCAGGAAAATATTATTGGTAATAAAATTGACTTGTGGCACCAAAATGGCAAGGCTAATCGGCAAAGCAATTTTTAAGATCTGCCGGTTGCTGATACTGACTTGTAAATTATTAGTGGTTGCCGCTGTCGCCATAAAAAAAATAGTTGCAAAACTACTTAATAAATACCTGGAACAGGCGATAATACAATTAACTCCCCACTTTTGGTGAGTAAACCGTCTACTTCAACCCGGCCGTTCTAAAAAATAGCATATCTAAATTTTACCTATTATTGCACGTTCAGCCCATGTTGAAACAACTATTTCATATCGATACCGGGCAACCCGGCGATCCTGCACAGCAGGTGCTGTCCTTACGATTAGGACCTAAGCATTGTAGTTTTGTAGTGACAGATAAAGAAGGTAGCAGCCTGTACAAACTGGCTTATTACGCTCATGATGGATCAGACAAAAATATTGTAGCGGAAATTTTCAACCAGCATAGCTACCTGGATGAACCTTACTATAAAGTGTTAGCCGGATATGATTATCCTCAAAGCACGCTGGTGCCATTGCCTTTATATAAAAAAGAGGATTGTGGTTCATTACTCTCTACGCTTTATGGTGTGAATGGCTCAAGCGCCATTATTTCGGAGCCAGTGATGGGATGGGATCTCTATAATGTATATGCCGTACCCAAAGAAATGCATGAATGGATGAATAAGAAATTTTCATCCGGTAATTACTGGCACCAGTACACAATCGCTATCAGGGGCAAACAGGCAATGGATAATAGCGGACTGTTGCAAGTGGATTTGCGACCCGATGATTTTACAATTATCGCATTTGCGGGTGGTAAATTATTACTGGCGCAAACATTTATATACTCCACTCCGGAAGATATACTGTACTACTTATTGAAAGTATGCCAGGAAAATAATCTTTCACAGGAGCAGGTGTTGTTATCGCTTTCAGGCTTAATTGAAAAACAATCGGTGCTATACAAAGAACTCTACCAGTATTTTATTCATGTGGAATTCAGGAATGCTGAATGGGAACTTCCGGGCAATGATTATCCTGCCCATTTTTTTACTTCACTTAACGACCTCGCACGATGCGCATCATAGGTGGCGAACATGGGGGGAGAAAATTCAACCCGCCAACCAAAATGCCCTATACCAGGCCAACAACTGATATAGCGAAGGAAGGACTTTTTAATGTATTGCAACACCAGCTTGATTTCGATACACTAAAGACACTCGACCTGTTTGGCGGCACCGGTAGCATTAGCTACGAACTGGCGTCGCGGGGCGTACAGGATCTCACTATTGTGGAAAAAGACAGCCAGATGTATGAGTTTATAAAAAAAACCGCGGCTACGCTTCGTATCGATAACCTGAAGACAGTAAAAATGGATGTGTTCCGTTTTCTCCAGCAATGCACCGAACAGTATGATTTTATTTTTGCTGGACCGCCCTATGCACTTGCGAATATTGATGATCTTCCCCGGCTGATCTTTGAAAAAAGACTTTTGAATGTTAACGGGTGGTTTGTACTCGAACATACACCACGCAATAACTATAAAACATTTCCCTTTTACAGGTCGGAAAAAAACTATGGCACAACTATTTTTTCAATCTTTGTAGAAGATAGAAACAAGTAAATACCCGCCAGCCCCAGGCTTTCGTATTTGCATAAAACTAACCGGGAAAAAAAGACTAATGGTTCAAACATTATTTGTTACAGGTATTGGTACCGGCATCGGGAAAACTGTTGTTTCCGCAATACTGGCAGAAGCTTTGCAGGCTGATTACTGGAAACCAATACAGGCAGGCTATGAAGATGGAACCGATAGCGAGTGGGTGCGGTCTGTACTTGACAATCCGAGATCAAAAGTGTACCCGGAAGTATACCGGCTCAAACTACCGGCATCACCACATATTGCTGCAAGGCATGAAAACAGGACGATATCGCTGGAAAAAATATTCTCTGCATTTTCACAACTTGTAGCACCCGGCCGGCGCTTGATCATGGAGGGTGCAGGCGGCTTACTTGTACCGCTCAATGAACACGAATTAGTTGCTGACCTTATTATGAAACTGAACAGTAAAGTAATACTTGTAAGCAGGCATTATCTCGGAAGCATTAATCATTCGCTGCTTACAGCGCAGGTATGCCGGCAAAAAAAGTTAAAGGTATCTGGCTGGATCTTTAATGACCAGTATCTCGATTATGAAAATGATATCGTACAATGGAGTGGTTATCCCAATCTCGGATCAATTGGAAAGTTGGGAAATATTGATAGTGCCGTAATCAGGGAAAAAGCTGCGGAGCTAAAAGAAAAGATCATGCAAATAATTTAAATGCCATGCGAAAGAAAGATGCCCGGAAGCTATACCGTGAAAAAAGAAACACGTTAACGGAATCCGAAAAAATGAAGGCCGACGACCTGATGCTGATCCAGTTCCAGACAGTTGACCTTCCTTTTCTGCAAGCCGCTTTCTCATACTGGCCCATAGAAGAAAACAACGAACCCAATACTCATCTTTTCACTGAATTTCTCCGTTTTCGCAATCCGGAAATCAAACTCGCATATCCTGTTGCAGATTTTTCAACACACACCATGACAGCATTAGCTGTAGACATCGACACCAGGTTTACAAAAAAAGAGCTCGATATTTTTGAACCGGATGAAGGTGAACCAGTATTACCGGAAGAACTGGACCTGGTGATGATACCACTACTTGCTTTTGACAAAATGGGCAATCGGGTAGGCTATGGCATGGGCTTTTATGATAAATACCTTGCTGGTTGCCGTGAGGATTGTATAAAGGTGGGTTTCTCCTATTTTGAGCCCCTTGAGGTCATCAGTGACTGCACTGAATTTGACGTACCTTTAAACCTTTGTATTACGCCTCAAAACGTTTATGTTTTTTAACTTTTTCCTGAAGTCCTTCCGGATCTTGCTCTTGCCTTTTGCCCTGCTGTATTGGCTGGTGATAGCGTTTAGAAACTTCATGTATGATAAAAAGATTTTGCGGAGCACAAGCTTCGGACTTCCCTTGATCTGCATCGGCAACCTTTCTGTAGGGGGCACCGGTAAATCGCCGATGGTGGAATACCTGGCAGCACAATTGAAAGATGAGTTTAAGATAGCGATACTCAGCCGCGGATACAAACGCAGAACAAGAGGGTATGCACTTGCAGGTGAATACAGTTCTGCACTAGATATCGGGGATGAACCCATGCAATTTCACCTGAAATTTCCAAATATACCGGTGGCCGTAGGTGAAGAACGCATCGTAGCGATACCCCAGTTATTGCACGACCGTCCCGACACCCAGGCAATCATTCTCGACGATGCATTTCAGCATCGCGCAATAAAAGCCGGTCTTAATATTCTGCTCACGGAATATAATAACCTGTTCACCCGGGATTTTTACCTGCCTACAGGCGACCTCCGCGATCTAAAGAGGAGTTATAAGCGTGCCCAGGTAATAATCGTCACCAAATGTGATCCTGACCTTAGCCACGAAGAAAGCAGGGATGTGATTAGCGAAATAAAACCGGGAGTAAACCAGCAGGTATTTTTTACATCGATACAATATGGCACGATTTATCATATTGTTTCCAGGGAATCCGTGCCGCTGGATAGTACAACGGAAGTACTTCTCTTGACGGGTATCGCAAATCCCGCACCACTGGAAAAATTGCTGGAAAAACACAGCAACGCCTATCACCTGATGGCTTACGCAGATCATCATATATTTACAATCGACGACCTGAAAGAAATCAGGAAAAGGTTCAATAATATTGAAGCAACTAACAAACTGATCCTTACTACCGAAAAGGACGCCGTACGGCTGGTAAAGTTCAACCAGGAAATAGCCGGATTGCCCTTATATGTAATTCCAATCCGGCATCATTTTTTATTTCAGGAAGAGGGTAAATTCATGGAAAAGGTAACCGGTTTTATCCGGAACTTTAAGCAACAATCATAACAAACACATGGGACGTAAGCATTCAAAGAAGAAAAAGGAAAAACAGAAGCACAAAGATACTGGCGGTAAAATGCTGAAAGGTAAACTGGATGTCACCCGTTCGGGCATGGGTTTCGTTACAGTAGAAAATATGGAGGGTGATATTCTTATACGCCCTTCCGACTTCAACACTGCATTGCATGGCGACATAGTATCTGTAGTAATTAAAGGACAAAACAATAATGGCCGCCGCATCCAGGGTGTAGTAAAAGATGTTTTACAACGCAAACGAAATGAATTTATCGGCCGACTGGAAATGAACAAAGGGTTCGGATTCTTCATTGCTGAAATGGACAAACCGATGCCTGATATTTTTATACCCCTGTCAGCTATCAATGGCGCCAATGACAAAGACAGGGTAGTGGTGCGCATCGTGGATTGGGAAAGAGGAGGTAAACGACCCGTGGGAGAAGTAGTGAATGTGCTGGACAATGAAAACACGAATGATGCGGCGATGAAGGAAATACTCCTGGAAAATGGTTTTCCACTTGCTTTTTCTGACGAAGCACTCGAAGTAGCTGCCAGGATACCTGATACAATAGCTGCTGAGGAAATTAAGAAGCGTAAAGATGTGCGCGATGTTTTCACCATCACAATCGATCCTGCTGATGCAAAAGATTTCGACGACGCACTTTCTTTCAGGAAATTAAAAAACGGCAATTATGAAATAGGTGTTCACATCGCTGACGTAAGTCATTATGTGGAACCGGATACAGCGTTGGACAAAGAAGCATATGGCAAGGCTACATCTGTGTACCTGCCCGATCGTGTAAATCCAATGTTGCCGGAACATATTTCTAACTTTCTCTGTTCCCTTCGCCCAAAAGAGGATAAACTTACTTTTTCCGCCATATTCCAGATTACCCCAAAGGCTGAAGTAAAACAGTACTGGCTGGGAAGAACAGTCATTCATTCCGATCACCGGTTTACTTATGAAGAGGTGCAGGCTATCATAGAAGAGAAGGCGGGATTATATGCCGATGAGCTGCTCACCTTTAATGATCTCGCACAACGGTTTCGTAAAAAAAGATTCAACAACGGCGCTATCAATTTTTCGTCGCAGGAGATACGCTTCAAGCTCGACGAAAAAGGTGATCCTGTGGGCATCATCATCAAAGAAAGTAAGGAAGCACATCAACTGGTGGAAGAGTTTATGCTGCTTGCCAATCGCACCGTGGCAGAAAATGTAGGCAAACTAAAATTCAATAATAAACCTTTACCCTTTCCTTACCGCACACACGACGATCCTGACGAAGAGAAGCTGGTCCCCTTTGCTGCATTTGCAAAAAAATTCGGTCACAAATTCGATACATCGTCGCCTGATGCAATTGCTGCCTCATTCAATCAGTTGCTTAAAGACGCACATGGACGGCCCGAACAACATGTGCTGGAACAATTGGGTATTCGCACCATGTCCAAAGCAAAATATACAACAGAGAATGTAGGACACTACGGGCTCGGTTTTGAACACTATTGTCATTTTACATCACCAATACGGCGCTATCCCGACATTATGGTGCATAGAATTTTGCAGGATGTTATTAATAATAAAGTGCATCCTGACAAAAAACTGGAAGAAAAATGCAAACATGCAAGTGAACGGGAACGCGCGGCAATGGAAGCCGAACGGGCAGCCAACAAATACAAACAGGTGCAGTATATGAAAAACTACCTGGGTGAAGAATTTGAAGGCGTTATCAGCGGCGTGGCAAGTTTTGGTTTCTGGGTGGAAACAATTGAGCACAAATGCGAGGGTCTTGTAAGTATCAACAGCCTCCTCGAATATGATGAGTTTCGGCATGTAGAAACTGATTACTGCCTCGTAGGGCAACGTAGTGGTCGCAAATTCCGGATGGGCGACAAAGTATGGATAAAAGTAGTGGCAGCTAATCTCACCAAGCGACAACTGGATTATGAATGGGTGGTAGCAGCCGAAATTGCGGCAGACAGGCAGGAAGAGGAACCCGTAGTGAGAAAAGTACCCGTAAAAGGAAAGAAAAAAAGCAAACAAAAATAAATTTGAACGACAAATAGTACATTACTACCAATACCAACACTGAAATTATCCATGCAATCATTCGAACTGCTGTCACAAAAGTTCAGCCTGTATTTTGAGCGCAACCATTTTCCAGCATCCCCCGCTTCCTTATATGCACCCAATGAATATTTTCTTAAGATGGGAGGCAAGAGAGTGCGCCCCGTACTCTGTTTAATGGGAAATGAATTGTTTGACGAAATCATTCCATCGGCGTGGGAAGTAGCTACTGCCATTGAACTATTTCACAATTTCACCCTCATACATGATGATATCATGGACCAGGCTCCGCTGCGTCGCGGTATGGAAACGATTCATAGCAAGTACGGCGGCAATACCGCATTGCTCGCAGGCGACGTGATGCTTGTGACTGCGTATGAATACCTGAATAAAATCGATAACTCGATCATCCATGCCATCCTATCGTTGTTTAACCAGACTGCGAAAGAAGTTTGTGAGGGACAACAACTGGACATGGACTTTGAAGCCCGCGACATGGTAAGCTTGCAGGATTACCTGCGTATGATCGAATTGAAAACGTCCATGTTGCTCGCAGCGAGTTTAAAAATGGGCGCAGTACTCGGCGGTGCCGGTGAAAGAAATCAAAATCTATTGTACCAGTTTGGTAAGAAACTGGGAATAGCTTTCCAGGTTCAGGACGACTATCTCGACGCCTTTGGTGAGCCTGAAAAATTCGGGAAGCAGGTAGGAGGTGATATCAAAGCGAATAAAAAAACCTTCCTCTATATTCATGCCATGGAGGTGGCAACTCCAGCGCAAAAAGAGGAATTGAAAAAGGTAAGCAGCACTGGCGACGAACGCGTGGAAAAAGTATTACAGGTATACCGCGATTGCAAAGCCGATGCATGGGCGCTCGAATTAAAAAACAAATACCTCGACGAGGCCTTCAATCATTTGGAGGATATCGCCGTATTGTCGAAAAGAAAACAGCCATTAAAAGATCTTGCTCATTTCCTGGTGCAACGAGATCATTGAATACAAATGTGGAAATGGGAAAATGTGGAAATGTGAAAATGTTGAGCCTGATAGTTATCATGGGTGAACCCAAATCTCATGCGCTTCCGCATTTCAGTATATCCATTTCCACATTTTCACATTTCCACATTTCCATATTCCATATTCCATGTTTCCACATTTTTTTTCCTATTTTGAACGCTAAAAACCAACTGCAAAATGTCTAGCTCCCTGTTTCGTAGAAAATCAATTGATAAAATAGTGAGCGATGCGGAATTAGCTGCGGGCGACAGTCACGGTCATAGTTTACGTCGTGTTCTAACCGTGAGAGACCTTACTTTTTTTGGTATCGCAGCCATTATCGGCGCAGGAAGCTTTAGCAGCCTGGGCAGTGCGGTGTACAGGGGCGGGCCTGGCGTGATCGTTCTTTTTATTATTTGTGGTATCGCATGTGGGTTTACGGCTTTTTGCTATGCTGAATTTGCAAGTCGAATACCTGTAGCAGGAAGTGCTTACACATATGCGTATGCATCTTTTGGCGAATTGCTGGCCTGGATCATTGGATGGGCGCTATTGATGGAATACTCGATCGGTAATATTTATGTGGCATTTTCCTGGAGCGACTATTTTACTTCATTGATGGATAAAATTGGCTGGCATATACCGGAATACCTTTCGTGTAGTTACCATGAAGCACACCAGTCAGTTCTTAACCCATCAACTGCAGGGCCGGAAACCATTGCAGCATGGAACAAAGCACCATTGCTTGGCAGCCTTAAATTTATCGTCGATCTGCCGGCCCTCGTTATCAATTTTCTTATTACCTACCTTGTATACAGGGGTATCAAGGAAAGCCGGAATTTCAGCAATGTGATGGTAGTGCTGAAGCTTGCAGTAGTAATCCTGGTAATACTTGTTGGTGGCGCACTCATTTTCTCAAATGATCTTTTCAGTAACTGGACGCCGGTAGCTGACGATGGCGCAAGGTCGTTTATGCCAAACGGGTTTGGAGGTGTAATGGCTGCAGTAAGTGGTGTGTTCTTCGCGTACATTGGATTTGATGCGGTGAGTGTATTGGCCGAAGAAAGTAAAAATCCCCAGCGGGATTTACCCAAAGGCATGATATGGTCGCTGATTATTTGCACAATTGTATACATCTTGCTTACGCTTGTATTAACAGGATCGGTATTGTACTCCAACTTCGCTGGCGTAAGCGATCCGCTTGCATTTATTTTTGAAAAATCGAATCTGGACGTTCCATGGATGCAAATACTCGTCGCTATTTGTGCTGTAATTGCCATGACCAGTGTAATGCTTGTATTCCAGATGGGACAACCCAGGATTTGGATGAGCATGAGTCGTGATGGTTTGTTGCCAAAGGCTTTTCAAAAAATTCATCCCCGCTACAAAACGCCTTCATTTGCCACTATCATCACCGGGTTGCTGGTGGGTATTCCTATTATTTTCACCGATAAAACTTTTGTGCTCGACTTTACCAGCATAGGTACACTTTTCGCATTCGTACTGGTTTGTGGTGGCGTGCTATTAATACCGCGAAAAGAAAAGCAGGCGGGTAGATTTCATTTGCCTTATTTCAATAGTAAATACATTTTCCCATTGATCGTAATTGCATGCATTGCGCTTATAGCGACGAAATGGCCTGGGTATTTTACTGAGTTGCTGAATGGTGATTTCAAAGATTACAGCAGCGCCGCTAATGCCAACGACTACCTCTTTCAAACAGCCGCAGTAAAAATTGCAACAATTATTTTCTGGCTGGCAGCAATTGTGCTCGCAATTTTGAGCTTTTTAAAAAATCTTTCTCTTATTCCGTTGCTCGGGCTTATTTCCTGTCTTTATCTACTGACAGGCATGTCGGGGTCCAACTGGAAATGGTTTTTTATATGGTTCGGAATCGGGCTGGTGGTATATTTCATGTATGGCTACCGGAAAAGTAAGCTGGCACCACCTGAAGCAGCCTAACCTTTTCACTTTAATAGCTTGCTAGTTGCAGGTTCTTTATTTTTGCAGCATGAAGTACCAGGTGGGCGATACAGTGTTGATCCTTCACTCCAACGAAGAAGGAAAGGTCGTAGACATTATCAATAATAAAATGATGATGGTGGATGTAAAAGGAGTCACATTCCCGGTTTATATGGACCAGGTAGACTTCCCTTACTTCAAGCGTTTTTCTGAAAAAAAGCTAGTTGTTCCCAAAAAAGAGAAACAATACATTGATGACCTGCGCAAGGAAAAACCCACCAACGAAAAAAGGAAAGTTGATGGTGTGTGGTTGACCTTCCTGCCAGTAACAGATACCGATGAATTTGGTGATGAAGTGGTGGAAGAATTAAAATTACATCTTGTAAACCGCACAGAAACTACGTACCAGTTTCATTACAAACTGAATTTCTTTGGCAAGGTTGATTTCGAATTGAAAAGCCAGCTTAATCCATTTGAAAACTTTTATTTACAGGACATACCATTTTCCGACCTCAACGACAATCCCACATTTGACTTTGAATTTTCACTGCTGAAACCCGATAAGCAAAAAGCGGAATACCACGAAGCATCGTTGCGATTGAAACCAAAGCAATTATTCGCAAAGATCGAAGAGATACGTAAGAAAAACGAAGCCACCTTCTCGCACCGGTTGTTTGAAGTGTACCCTGATAGATCCTATGATGATAAGATTGAACTAAGCACCCTGGCTGCAAAAGGATTCAAAGTATATGATGCAAAACGTGTTCGCGAACACCTTGAACCTGCGCGCAGCGTGGTAGACCTGCATATTGATAAATTGACTGACAACTGGAAAAATCTTAGCAATTATGAAATGCTTGCGATACAACTAAAGACGTTTGAAAAATATTATGACCTTGCACTTGCCCATCATCAACCATCCCTGATCATCATACATGGAGTGGGGGAAGGCAAGTTAAGAGACGAGATACATGATATTCTCCGCCTGAAGAGAGAAGTAAAATCCTTCGTCAACCAGTATGATCCCCGTTTCGGATATGGGGCTACGGAAATTTTTTTACAATACTAAAACACAATGTGGAAATGTGGATATGTGAAAACGTGGAAAGGGTTGAAGTTCAAAAATAAAAACGGAGCGGCCGTATAATTAAGTTCTTTCCATAAGTGGGATAACCCATTTTCACATTTTCATATTTTCACATTTCCACATTGGCACATAGCGTACCTTTGCCCCTTGCTACAAGCCAGGCTATCGCTGCGGGTAAAACCGTGGAGGAAAGTCCGGACAGCGCAGAGCAATACACCGGTGAATAGCCGGCTGTCCTTTAACCGGGACAAGAGACAGTGCCACAGAAAATAACTGCCTTCGGGTAAGGGTGAAAATGTGAGGTAAGAGCTCACAGCTTTCAATGGTAACATTGATCGCGGGTAAACCTTGTATGCTGAAATGCCATGTATAGTGCCGATCGAGGGCTGCTCGCCCAAGGCACAGGGTAGGCAGATTGATCCCGTCAAGTAATTGCCGGGACAGATAAATGATAGCCCACGACAAAATCCGGCTTATACGCTTGTAGTATTTTTTAAAGTTGTCAACCCTTTCCGGGTTGGCAACTTTATTTTACCAGGGCACCAATATAACCGCCAAGCTCCATTAACCATGCGATTCCCAAATGCACCATCAACCCGCCCCACATCGACCTGGTGTTTTGCACTACTATACCCAGTAATAAACCACCGAAATACGAACTGATACATTCACCCAATGGTTTACCAAAATGAATGGTACAATAAAAGCATGCCATGGGTATCACAGCATCTTTTCCCGCCCACTTCAGAAAGGCCAGTACAAGAAATCCCCTGAAAAACAATTCGATTCCGATGAAGTCCGAACCATACGAGAGTTCAAACAATAATTTATGAAAAGAAGTTAACTGCAGTTGAACGGTTTCATCAAAAATCAATTTAAGCTTTGGATATACTTCCAGGAAATCCGGTTGTGTAGAAGCTGCAGCAATAAGTGGTATCATGATCAGTAACATGATCCAGTAAGGCTTCCAGTCAAGATTGCGCCTTACAGTGCCGTAGAATGGCTGAGCCCGGTCAAATATTTTCCAGCAGATAAAGACGAGCATCAACACGAGCAATAAAAGTACCGGCCAGTAGATAATATGGTTCCAGTAATCATTTACCGCCTCGTTGGCCGATATTTTTATATTCAGTACTAAACCTGCTTTCAATGAAAAAATTGCAGGAGCCAGTAATACTAAAAAAACAAAGGGTGGTTGTTGCAACAATTCCTGCTTGCTCACCAACGAATAAAACAGGTAGGGCAGTCCAAATGCAATAAGAAAGATGATATAGCGACCGGCAAACCTTGTCATAAATGATGGGTTGTCATGAAGCTGATCATCGATACGAAAATAGTAGTTCGCAAAAATAAGTATGGCAGTAAGTATTGTGGTAAATAACAGCAATCGCTTATCCGATTCGTAAAAGTACTTCCTGATGTAACTGATAATTGTCTTCATTCAGCAGCAAAATAATTTTTTTTAGCAGCCTGTTAAACTTTCTTTCTGCTTACGGCTCAAACCATGCGTTAAAGATTCCACAACCCTAAAAGTATAGCCATGAAATTTTTATCTCCCAACAGGGCAGTAATAGCTCTATTTACTGCCATGTTCACCCTTATCCTGTTTTCATGTAAAAAGGAAAACAGTACAGCGAATGATATTTCCAATGAATCACCTTCAGAGGAAGAAACTGCAGTGTATGCTGACGAAAGCGTACAGGCCGCTGCAAGCTTTGATGATGTAGAAGACATTGGAATGATAGCAGCCGGCGAAGAAGCTACTGTAAGCGCTGAAAGCGGCCGCGGATTTCCTTTCACGGAACTGCGCCTTCGCCTTGGTATTTGTGCAAAGATCGACGTTACACCAAATGACAGTACGTATCCTAAAACCATCACCATCGATTTTGGCGATGGCTGTATATGCGCTGATGGCAAGTTTAGAAAAGGTGCCATCATCCTCCATCTTACCGGGCCGCTTCGCAAACCGGGCTCTGTGGTCACCATTACACTACGTGAATTTTACCTCAACCGGGCACATATTGAAGGCACGAAGATCATTAGCAACCTGAGTGAAAATGGGAATATCAAATTTACAGTGCAAGTAGTAGGAGGCAAGCTTACCCTACCAAATGGAAGAGGCTATAGCGTCGAATCCCTGAAACATGTAAGGCAAACAGCGGGTGGAGCCACACGCATCGTACTGGATGATGTATTCGCTATCGAAGGGCGTTATGTTATCCAATTTAATAACGGTGTAAAAATTACCTTGAATACAGAAACCCCGCTGGTGAAGAAAGTCATTTGCCCCTGGATCAGTGATGGCCTGCTTAAGATAAAGATTAATGACCGCACACTCTTCCTCGCGTATGGCGCTCCCAACAACGGAGCATGCGACAACAAGGGATTGCTTACCTGGAACAATGGAAATAATCATCGGCTGATTACCTTACCCTGAGAGAGATAAAAGATAAAAGTTAAAAGATAAAAGTTGGTCCAGGTCGAATTTGTTTCTATTCGCATTCTTACCACATAGAATCATAGCCATATAGGTCAACATAGAATAGAGAACTAAACTATGATGATCTATAAAGCTATGATTCTATCCGACAGTTGGCAGACGCAGTGTGGTAAAAGCGAATAAGGACACTAACTTTTATCTTTTTATCTTTTTTTACGAAGATTGTTATTAATCCATACGATCGCTTTTTTCACATAATACTCGTCATCATCTTCCAGGTTCTTAACAAGCTTTTTGACCTGTGAATGAAAAGCGCCGTCGCGTGTGTACCATTCTACCATCACAAGCGACAGCCGTCGTTGCCAGCTATCCTTGCTGTGATTTAGTTTACCGGCAAGTGAAAAAATTTCATCTGCATGTGTCTTAACTATGCCTCTAAGGAATTGCATACCGAGCCCGTCACACACTGCCCAGTTTTTTATACCGTTGGAAAATTGCTTAAAGAGTGGCAATACTTTCTCTGGTTCTTTCTTACCAATCTTCTCGACTATCTTGATAGCAATGATCTGTTCTTCAAGTGCACCGGATTTCCACAGCTCCTTTACCAATGCAAACGACCCTTGGGCATATTGCCGGGCAAGCTGGTTCAACACCGGGGTTTTAACTCCATACGCTTTCTGCTGGCCTGGTACAATCTTTTCTAAAAACCCGGAATGCCCACTAGTGGCATTTTTCTTTAGTTCTTCCTGTATGGTCTTTAAGGCTGCAGACATCATGAAGGTTTTACCCAAAGCATGCAAAGATCGGGGGAAGGCACAAAGGATTTTTCAAGCTCCCGGGATTGATTAGTAATTCTACGTTTAGCCATGCTTGTCATAATTCGCACGTTCTGACTGCTTAACAATTCACGACTTTCCAGGTAATTTCGACAATAGTATAAATACTGCTTCCACAATAATTTACCTGGAAAAAATACGCCCATTCATTATGAATTATTAAAAGCGCTTTCTATTTTGTGATCCCATTGGACATTAAAACGAATACCTTTTGAAACACTTAATTTTATCCTTACTCATTGGGAGTCTGCTTTTTACAGCTTGTACCAAAGAAAAAATACAAGTTGCGAAAAATACTTGTATTGAGCAAAAAACCAATCCCTCCGGTCGTAGTTATACTCCCGATCTAATGATCGCGACAAGCTATATGACCAAGAACTGTGGCTTGATGCCCCTTAGCCGCAGCGCCTACTGGATATACCAGGATTCCCTTTTTACCGCTGGAGTCTTTACATCAGTTAAATATGATACATTAAGGTTCATCCAAACATACCAATCGCTTCCTGACAGCATTATTTGGTGGAGAGCAAATATCGAAATCGGCCTGCCTACTTTGATGTATGCGAATGATTCCGCACTGTTTCTTGCAGAGTACAGGATGTTTACACAGGATCCCATTATCGACGCAAAACAGGAATACAGCCTTTTTGAAGGCGATTCAATTAAATACTATACAAGCTTTGAAGATATTGGTGCTATTGGTCGATCAGTAAAACTTGATGCTGTAGTAAAAACAGCGGCTGGCAACTTCAGCGATTGCATACTCTTCGAAAAAAAATCTCCACGTTATCGTACCGACCAGGTATTCTTCAAACCCGGCCTGGGCGTGGTTCGTTATGTTACAGAACAGGCGACTATGGGTTCTCCAGAAATGAAACTCGCAAAAATATCCACCCTTGTGAGCTTTCGAGTGGACTGAGAGGTCTAGATAAAAGTTAAAAGATAAAAGTTGGTCCAGGTCGAATTTGTTTCTATTAGCTTTTTTACCACATAGAATAATAGCCGTTAGATCATCATAGTTTAGTTCTCTATTCTATGTTGACCTATATGGCTATGATTCTATTTGGTAAAAAAAACGAATAAGGCCCTAACTTTTATCTTTTAACATTTATCTTCCGCAGCCTTACTTAAAAATATTACTAAAGAAGCTCTTCATATCATTCCACGAAGCACTATCTGCTGCCGCATTATATGCAATCGGTATCTTGAATTTTTCGCCAACTGCAGTTGCGTTGGGGTTGGTAAACGCATGCGTGGCACCTTCATAAGCTTTGAAGGTATATTTTGCGCCGATCGAATCCATTTGCTTTTTAAATTTATCAACGTCTGATTGTGGCACAAATGGGTCGGCTGCACCATGGCAAACCAGCACATCAGCCTTCAACAGGTTTTTATCAGGTGCTACGCCAACCAGGTTGCCATGAAAGCTCACAACACCTTTCAGGTCACTACCCATTCTTGCCATATTCAATACCTGTGCTCCGCCAAAACAATAACCAATAGCTGCAATTTTTGATTGGTCGGCCTGTGCATACGATTTTAATTTAGCCAATGCTGCATCAAACCGGGCTTTTGCCATTTGTGGATTCTGGTAAAAAGGCGTAGCCATCTTGCCCGCATCTTCGGGGTTGTCGACAGTTTTGCCATTACCGTACATATCTACTGCCATCGCGATATAGCCGAGATCAGCAAGCTGCTTAGCCCTTCCCTTTACATAATCATTAAGTCCCCACCATTCCGGAACCACCAGCACGGCAGGCCGGGGGCCTTCTTTGTTTTCATCATACACAACATAACCATTCATGGTAACACTATCGGATGAGTAAGAAACATTATCCTCTTTCATTTTTATTTCTTTAGCGGTTGTTGTTTCTGTTTCAGTTTTATCAGTGTTATTGTTGCAGGCCATCAATGCAATCGAAGCAATAGAAAGGCAGGCAACCAGTTGATGCTTTAGTTTCATGTATTAAGATTTGAGGTAAAAAATGATTAAATAAAGTTCTGTAAAAGTTTCAGTGACGGCAAAAATATTTCACGCAACGAATGCGAAGAACTTTGCGCCTTTTAATGTCTTTGTGTGCAATCTATCGTAATGATGTAATCTTATCCACCGATGTTATTTTCAGGGGATCGTCATATACAAACCTTACACGCGCACTTTTGGATTCGCTGGAGCTAAGTGAAAGCCGGTGTTGCTTTTCGCCTGCAGTAATTATTAATACTGCGGTATTGGGCGGGATGCTGCCGAGATTTTCTGCAATCATCTCTACCTCGTGGAAGGTATTATGAAGATCAACACGGATGTATGTTGTAAGTGGTTTCAATCCGAGGCGCTGGTGCGATAGCACAACTGAATTGTTTACTTTGATAGTGATAGAATCGCCATCGATCTCTGCGTTATCGTAAAAGTCAAGCCGAATGGTACCGGTGTCGACCTTTATTTCCGGCACTTCTTTGAAAGCAGATTCTTTAATGCGTGTGAGTGTGATGCTGCCACCATTGCAACTGGTAGAAGTATTGAGCACATTACCGCTCCATTCGCCGTGTAAAGTTTCTACGTTTCCGTTTTTGCTATAATAAAGATTAAACTCCTTTACACAAATCACGCAGCGAAAGGGGATGTGATACGTAGTTACAATTCCTTCGCGCACCAGCAGCCTTTTTTGCTCCGGGTCAAACTGCCCGGTAAAATTCTTTTTTACATAATTGTCGATATCCTGGTAATGATAGGAATCGCCGCTGGACGATAGTCCATCCATGCGAATTTGCAATTCAATATTGTTTTGAGGAAAACATCCGCGCATGCTCAGCGATCCCTTCCAGATGCCACTAAGATTTTGTGATCGTACCGTACCACACAGGCAACACACCATAACTATGAAGAACATCCTTTTCACTATTAAAAGTTACTGAACTCCTGCCAACTCAAATGTGAAAATTTGGTGAATGGTATCCAACCGGCAACAGGGCCGCATGAAAGCTGAATATTCACCCAATTCGCCTACCTTTGCGCCCACTATGACAGTTGAAAAATTACAGGATATGCGGTCCCGCATTGCCGGGATAAGGAGGTTTCTTTGACGTCGATAACCGACAACATAAGATAGCCGAAGACAAACAACTTTCCCTGAGCCCTGGTTTTTGGGACGACAACAAGCGTGCAACTGAAATTCTCAAGAATATCAAGCTGAACGAGTATTGGCTGAAATTATATGAAACCGCCTCGATGGCAGTTGAAGATTTTGCCGTGCTATTTGAATTCTGGAAAGGAGGTGATGCCACGGAAGAGGAAACCAAATCGGCCTACGACAAAGCACTTGCCTTGCTCGACGACGCTGAATTCAAAGCTACATTGAACGAACCCGAGGATGAACTTCCCGCCGTATTGCAGATAAATGCTGGAGCTGGTGGTACCGAAAGCCAGGACTGGGCCGAAATGCTCGCCCGTATGTACAGGATGTATGGCGAAAAACAGGGCTGGAAAGTAACTGAGCTCGACTGGGTTTGGGGCGATGGCGCGGGTATTAAAACAGCTACGCTGCAGTTTGACGGAGAGTTTGCATACGGCTTTTTAAAAGCCGAAAGTGGCGTGCACCGCCTCGTTCGTATCAGTCCGTTCGACAGCAACGCCAGGAGGCATACATCTTTTTGTTCAGTATTTGTGTACCCATTAGTAGATGATACGATCAATATTGAAGTGAGGGACGCAGATGTAAAAATGGAAACCGCGCGAAGCGGTGGTGCAGGTGGGCAGAATGTAAACAAAGTAGAAACGAAAGTAATGCTCACGCATATACCTACAGGTATCGTGGTAGTGTGCCAGACAGAAAGATCACAATTGGGCAACCGTGAAAAAGCAATGACGATGTTGAAAAGCCGGCTTTATGAAGAAGAGCTTCGCAAAAGAAATGAACTGAAGGATGCCGTAAATAGTACCAAAAAGAAAATAGAGTGGGGGAGCCAGATAAGATCCTATGTGTTTCATCCCTACAAAATGATCAAAGATCATCGTACTGATTACGAAGTTGGAAATATCCAACCGGTAATGGATGGCGAGCTCGATGGATTTATCAAGGCATACCTGATGTCTGAAAAAGAACCAGGCTAGCGATAACAGCATACATAAATTCTAACTTTTAAAAAGAAGATATGAGTATTGGAACCTTTTCTTATCCCATGCCGGTAAATGAACCGGTATTATCATACGCACCCGGATCAGCAGAAAAGAAAAGATTAAAAGAGGTGCTGGCGGAATTGAAAAGCGAGGAACTGGATATCCCTATGTATATCGGTAGCAAGGAAGTTCGCACAAATAAAAAAATTGCTATCCACCCACCGCATGAAATTGCTCATACGCTTGGACATTTCCATGCAGGCGAACAAAAACATGTAGAGCAGGCAATTGAAGCTGCACTGGCCGCCCGTGAAAGCTGGGCCGCGATGAGCTGGGAAAACAGGGCAGCCATTTTTTTGAAAGCAGCAGATCTCATTGCTACAAAATACCGTCCCTATATGAACGGCACGACCATGTTGGGACAAAGTAAAAATGCTTTCCAGGCCGAAATAGATGCCGCGTGTGAATTGATTGACTTTCTCCGTTTCAATGTTCATTTCCTTTCAGAGATATATAAACAACAGCCAATCAGTAGCACTGGTATGCACAACCGGATGGAATATCGTCCACTCGAAGGGTTTGTACTGGCGGTTACTCCATTTAATTTCACGGCCATCGGCGGTAATCTTCCTACATCGGCTGCAATGTGCGGCAATGTGGTTGTTTGGAAGCCTGCTAACACCCAGGTGTACTCAGCGCAAATGTTTATGCGGATAATGAAAGAAGCAGGTTTGCCTGATGGTGTAATCAACCTGATCTATGTGGATGGTCCAACAATTGGAAAAGTTTGTTTCAACCATCCGTCTTTTGTTGGTGTACACTTTACTGGTTCTACAGGTGTATTCAATAATATGTGGGAAACCATCGGGAAAAATATGAGCATGTATCGTTCATATCCACGGATAGTGGGCGAAACCGGTGGTAAGGATTTTGTAATCGCACATAAGAGTGCTGATCCAGATGTGGTAGCAACAGCCTTACTAAGAGGTGCGTTTGAATTCCAGGGACAAAAATGTTCGGCCGCTTCACGCGCCTATATTCCTTCTAATATTGCGGAAGAGGTGAAGAAAAAATTAATTGCAGGTGTGAAGAGCATCAAGATGGGTACTGTTGAAAACTTCGGAAATTTTGTGAACGCCGTGATCGATGAAAAGAGTTTTGATAAGATCAAAAGTTATATCGACAATGCACGGAAAGATCCAAAAGCAGAAATATGGGTTGGCGGTAAATGTGATAAGAAAGAAGGTTATTTCATACAGCCTACTGTGATCGAAGCAAAGCAACCGCAATACGTGACTATGTGCGAAGAGATTTTTGGCCCCGTACTTTCTGTATACGTTTATCCTGCAAATGGTTTTGAAAAAGCATTAGATCTTGTTGACAACACCTCACCATATGCGCTTACCGGATCCGTTATTGCCAGCGACCGGGCAGCGATCGATCTCGCAACTTATCGTTTGAGAAATGCCGCGGGTAATTTTTATATCAATGATAAACCTACTGGTGCTGTAGTGGGGCAACAACCTTTTGGTGGTGCAAGAGCCAGTGGTACGAATGATAAAGCAGGAAGTATTCTCAACCTCTATCGTTGGTTAAGCGCAAGAACAATTAAGGAAACTTTCAATCCACCGGTAGATTATCATTATCCATTTCTCCAGGAAGACTAAAGTAGAAAAAAGATAAAAACTAAAAGATAAAACTGGTACACAGGCTGAGCTTTTCGCCTTGATATCACTTTTATCTTTTAGTTTTTATCTTTTATTTCTCAAACATGTACTATTTACAAATTAGCAATCGCAA
>CBFGYO010000036.1:0-29702 GCA_965652975.1 uncultured Chitinophagaceae bacterium
GAGCGGGAGCGAAGGAAAACCAGAAATACCGCTCTTCGCGCTGTTTCTCGCTCTGCTTTAGAGCGGGAGCGAAGGAAAACCCGAAATACCGCTCTTCGCGCTGTTTCTCGCTCTGCTTTAGAGCGGGAGCGAAGGAAAACCAGAAATACCGCTCTTCGCGCTGTTTCTCGCTCTGAATCTACCGCAACCTTGTTGTCGTAAATTTGTTATGAAATTAAATACCATGAAATCTATGAAGGGAATACTATTTCTTGCGCTTACGGCACTCTTGCAGCAGTGTACCTATTCCCAAAACAATTCAAATAATAATAAAAAGCCGATCATGGACAGTATAGAAAAAAAGAAAGCCAACCCGGTGTATTCCAATTCGGATACTTCCAGTGTAACGATGAGCGATGAAGAGTGGAAGAAAGTGTTGTCGCCGGATCAATATTATATCGCCAGGCAGAAGGGAACGGAAAGGCCATGGACCAGCAAATTTGAAAAATTCAATGAGGCGGGCACCTATTATTGTGCTGCCTGCGGCAACGCTCTTTTTAAAAGTGATACCAAGTTTGAGAGCGGATGTGGCTGGCCAAGCTTTTATGAGCCCATCAGCAAAACCAGCATTATTTATACCCCCGACAATACGCATGGCATGACCCGCACCGAGGTGCAATGCGGCCGTTGCAAGGCTCACCTGGGTCATGTATTCGAAGATGGACCTCCGCCAACCGGATTACGTTATTGCATCAATGGAGTAATTCTTGACTTTGCAAAAGCAAAGGAGGTGGAGAGTAAGTTCAATAAGGACAAGACTCAATAGGCTTCGAGCTGCGAGCCTCGAGCTTCGAGCTTTAGCCTTCTAGCTCGAGGCTCGCAGCTCGAAGCCCGCAAGAGTAAATTTGCGACGTATTGTTTTCATATATCTAATAAACGACATTCATTCTTCCTTGATTTTTATTATTTAGGATAAAATTTAGGCAGTTTTTAAGCGCTTTGGCACTGGGTTTGGACATATACCAGTGCTAAATCAGTTTTATGAAAAAACTCCTTTTATGTGTCACCTTCGTTGTTGCAATTTTTACGTCGGAAACCAAGGCGCAGGTAAATGTCAATATCAATATCGGTTCACAACCCGTATGGGGACCGATCGGGTATGACCGTGTTGACTATTACTATTTGCCGGATATAGAGACTTACTACTATGTTCCCACCCGGCAGTTTATTTACTTTTCAGGCGGTAACTGGGTCTTCGCTTACGGGCTGCCGCCGGCGTACAGATCATACAATTTGTATTCAGGTTATAAGGTGGTGGTAAACCGGCCAAAAGCTTATCTCTACCATGATACTTATAAAATAAAATACAAAAAGTACAAGGGAAACAATTCACAGGCGATAATCCGTAATAGTAATGACCCACGCTATTATGTAGTAAAGGGTCACCCGAAGTATAAAGCCAATGGTGCAGTAAATAAAAGTGTATCCAAAGGCAAGGGCGGCGGAAATGGAAAGGGAAAGGGCAAGAATAGATAAAAGCTAAAAGATAAAAGATAAAAGTTGAATCCAGTCGGAGACCCCGAATGGTTACAACTTTTATCTTTTAGTTTTTATCTTTTATCTGGATTCAGAATCCCGTTACTTTTGTAACATTATGAAACTCTCGCATCTTTCCGAAACACTTATTGGATCCGAAATTGTAAAACTGGGTGGTGAAATCCGCGAGAAGATCAGGCAGGGAGAACGTATTTACAATTTCACGGTAGGCGATTTTGATCCTGCCATTTTCCCAATACCAAAAGAGCTGGAAGACTCGATTGTCGAGGCTTATCGCAAGCATTTTACCAATTATCCCGCAGCAGAAGGAAATCTAGACTTAAGGGAGGCAATTCTTTCTTACATAAAAGATGAACAAGCCCTCGACTATGGCACCAGCGAAATTCTTGTAGCGGCGGGTGGACGTCCGTTGATTTATGCCCTGTTTCGCGCTGTTTGCGATAAATCCGACAAGATCATCTATGCAGTTCCAAGCTGGAATAATAATCATTACACCCATTTTATTGGTGGCCAGCATATGGTGGTAGAGGCGAAAGCCGCGAATAATTTTATGCCTACGGCCGACGATTTACGTCCACATATTCGTGAAGCCACACTCATATCACTTTGCTCACCGCAAAATCCGACGGGCACAACTTTCAAAAAGAAGGATCTTGAAGACATCTGCGATCTCGTGATAGAAGAAAATAAACGGCGCGGAGATAGTGAGAAAAAATTGTACGTAATGTACGACCAGATGTACTGGCGACTTACATACGGCAGCATCCAGCATTACGATCCCGTGAGCCTGCGTTCGGAAATGAGGAATTACACGGTATTTATCGATGCCATTAGTAAAGTATTTGCGGCTACGGGTGTGCGTGTGGGCTGGAGTATCGGTCCGGCCACCGTTATCAGTAAAATGAAAGCAATCCTTACCCACCTGGGTGC
The DNA here is from genome assembly GCA_965652975.1 of uncultured Chitinophagaceae bacterium. GTDB lineage: Bacteria > Bacteroidota > Bacteroidia > Chitinophagales > Chitinophagaceae > CADEDV01. Next base: position 2,467 of record CBFGYO010000036.1, read on the forward strand.
CTGGGCTCCTATGGCCGAACAAAAAGCAGTGGCCCATTTCCTGGGTAACAGGGATAGCATTAAAAAATTCCTTACGCATTTCAGGAGTGAAATTGAAACCAGGCTCACAAAAATCTATGACGGCTTTCAGCAACTAAAAAGTGAAGGATTGCCGGTAGATGCCATTGCACCGGAGGCAGCCATTTACCTTACCATTAAGATCGACCTTGCCGGCAAAACAACTCAGGAAGGTAAATTAATCGCCAACCAGGGTGATGTAACCGCATATATTCTTAATGAAGCCGGCCTTGCAGTTGTGCCTTTTTATGCATTTGGGGCCGACAGAAGTTCGCCATGGTACCGCTTAAGCGTAGGTACTTGCAAAAAAGAAGAAATAAATGAGATGATCGGTAAATTGAGGGATGCGCTCGTCAAACTAAAATGAAAATAAGAATGCAAGAAGATTAAAAATTCTCTTTTCTTCCTCACCTCTTATGCTCTTAGCCTTAGTTCTTATTGAGTAAAAACCTGAATGCTGGTAAATGACAAAAGCGAATTGCTTTCAATATCCTGGCAGGTTTTTGTGTAATCCGATTCCGGTCTACCAGTTCGTGCGCAACGCAAAAATGTATTTCGGATTCGGCTATATACAAAATTTCATTCAGCCATTCAACTTCCTGTTCAATCGCATGTTCGTTATGCTGGTGATTCTTTACCACAACCAGGATGTCTCTTTTCGGACGCTTCATGATCTCGGTATTTAATATCCTGACATTCCTTTCGTATTCGGACAACCACAACCGCCACCGCCTTTGCCGGTACCTGAATAATAGTTTTTATTACACGCTGCCAGCGACATCATCCCAACCAGTAACAGGGCAACAGCTATTTTGTTGATTGTCTTCATAATTTACAAGTTCTAAATTAAAACTATTTTACAAACAAATTAGTGTGTTGTTGACCCTAAACCTGTAAAAAATAACATGAATCATGCCTCTTTCGAAAAAAAACGGGGGAAACCCCGTATCCTGGTTGCCCCGCTCGACTGGGGGCTTGGGCATGCTACGCGGGTAATCCCGATTATCAGGGAATTGCACGAGTTAGGTGCGGATGTGTGGGTAGCGGGCGAAGGAGCACAGGAACAGCTTTTAAAAACAGAATTTCCAGGTATTCCATTCCTTCCTTTAAAGGGTTACCGGGTACGGTATGCTGCCACTGCATGGGGTTTGTTTCGTCAACTGGTGGTGCAATCACCCGGTCTCCTGCGCGCAATCAAGCGCGAACATACATGGCTTAAACATGCTATACAGGAATATCAACTCGATGCAGTGATCAGCGATAACCGGTACGGGCTTTATAGCGCTGCCATACCCTGTATTTTTATAACACATCAACTTCAAATTAAGAGTCTTCTCGGCAAATGGGGTGAGGGACTGCTGCAAAAATCCAACTACCGGTATATTCAACGGTTTACTGAATGCTGGGTACCGGATTATGAGGGAGAAGGATTGGCTGGTGAATTATCACATCCCCGCAAGCTACCGGCTATACCGGTCAGGTACCTCGGTATGCTCAGCCGTTTTGAATCGAAATTAACTGGCGATATCAAAGGCAATCTCCTTTTCATGCTGTCGGGACCAGAGCCGCAACGCACGATCTTGGAGAATGCAATTGTTACCCAGGTTGCGCACTACCCCGGCCATGCAGTCATCGTTCGTGGATTGCCCGGCGAACCCCGGATTATTCCCTCAACAAATATGATCCGGTTTTATAATCATTTGCCCACGGCAGATCTCCAGGAAGTAATTGCGCACGCGGAGTATATCATCTGTCGCAGCGGTTACAGTACAGTAATGGACCTGGCCGCGTTGCAGAAAAAAAGTATTATGATTCCCACCCCGGGCCAAACGGAACAGGAATACCTGGGTACTTATTTACAACAAAAAAAATTCACGGTTTGCATTGCACAGAAAGATTTTTCATTGAACAAAGCGTTGCAGCAGGCCGCCCATTTCAATTATATTTTCCCCAAAGCCGGCCGTGCTGAATTTAAAATGACCATCGCTGAATTTTTCAACGCTGTCCATCGTCGCTGAAGTGTTACCATTAACTTTGTGCCCGCTGTGATAAAGCAGTTCACTTTTTTCTGAAGCCTGTTGCAAAAGCACATATCGCCGTTTTATTTACGAATATTTTCTTCGCCAGTAATTACAGCCTGGTAAAATTCATTTCTCCCTCTGTAATCGGACCTTACGGGTTGAATTTAATTCGAGTGGGCGTGAGCGTTGTTTTGTTTTGGTTATTATGGAGCCTGAGTAAAACCGGCGCTTCCATTCGAAGAGAACATATCGGGCGATTTTTGTTGTGTGGGCTAACTGGCGTAGCCGTCAACCAGATGCTTTTTATAAAGGGGCTCACCATGACGTCCACCATTCATGCCTCTCTCCTTATGCTTTGCACGCCATTGCTGATCACGCTATTCGCGTTTTGGGTTTTGAAAGAAAAAATTACATTCCTGAAAATACTGGGGCTTGTGTTGGGAATTGGCGGTGCTGTATTGCTCATGAGCACAAAAGATACTACGGGCACAGCGTCACTCACAGGCGATATCCTGCTTATCCTGAATGCTATTTCGTATGCAGTTTATTTCATCCTGGTAAAACCGCTGATGAAAGTGTACTCACCATTGCATGTGATGCGATGGGTATTTACTTTCGGATTGATCATGATACTTCCTTTTGGCTGGAGCCAGTTTACGCAGGTGAATTGGAATGATTTTGATGTTCCGCGTTTTGCCGCTTTGTTTTTTATTGTGGTAGCAGGTACGTTTATCGCTTACTCATTTAATATTTATGGTTTGCGGCACCTCGGCGCGGGAGTTACGGGTTCATACATTTACACACAACCTGTTTTTGCATCGTTGATAGCGATGATTTTCCTGGACGAACATTTTACCATTGAAAAAGTGGCAGCGGGACTCCTTATCTTTTTAGGTGTGTTCCTTGTAAGCTGGAAGAGCAAAGAAAACGTCGCGATAGAATAGGATTTTTTTGAAGCTAACACCAAAGAGCCGGCCAGTAATACATTTATTCCCGATCATTTTTAATTCCTTTGCATCTTTGCTCTCCTTTGCTTCTTTGCGTGCAACTACTCCGCCTTCGGAAAATCAAAAAACCAAAATTCCTTTTTACCGTCCCTGAAATCCTCCCATTTTTTAATATCTATTTTTATTGCAAATACTCCACAGGTAGGAATATTATCGATACGTGTATCGGAAAGTAGATTCGCAAATCCTGTAATGCCTGGATTGTGGGAAAAGATTGCAATATTGTCAAACTTGTTTGCTACGTCGGCAATTACCCGGTAAAATGTATTCTCTTCCGCACCATATAGGTCTTCGATAAAAAGTATATCATCTTTATCCTGCTTATAAGCTTCAGCAAATACAGTGGCGGTTTTTTTGGCTCTCTTGGCAGGACTTGAAATGAAGGCGTCGATTTTTACTTTTTTATCCAGCAGTCGCTGGGCCATTACAGGTGCGTCACGTTTACCGCGATCATTAAGAGGGCGGTCAAAATCTCCAAGCGTTGGTGTACCCCAATCGCTTTTGGCATGTCGGATAAGTATTAATGTTTTCAACGGAAAAGGTTTTGTCCCCGGTACTTAAAGTTCGTCAATTTTCCGTTTCACTGTTAGCAACAAACGAAATTAATATCCACGAACATTTTTGCCTTCCATGTAATTCATAAATGCTTTGTTCACCACTTTATTACCTCCAGGGGTGGGATAATTACCGGTAAAGTACCAGTCGCCCAGGTTGTTCGGGCAGGCTTTATGTAAATCTTCAATACGTTGAAAAATGACGTCGACTGGTATATCAAGGCCTGCAGGAGTTATCAACTGCGCAATCTTGGCCGAAATCTCTTCTGCTGTGAATTGTTTATATAATTGCTGCACTACGTTTTCAGTGTGCAATTGGTTATTGCGTTGCAGCTCTTTGCATTTATCAAGCAGTTCTTTCAGGCAATCCATCTTGCCTCTTTCCTTCATCAGTTCCACCGCGGCGTTAAATGCAATGAAATCTCCCATCTTGCTCATATCAATTCCATAACAATCGGGGTAGCGTATCTGAGGGGATGATGATACAATGACGATACGTTTGGGTTTCAGTCGGGCAAGCATGCGAATGATGCTTTCTTTCAGTGTTGTGCCCCGCACGATCGAATCATCTATCACTACCAATGTATCCTGTCCTGCACGTACAGTGCCATATGTGATATCATAGACGTGCTGCACCATTTCATTGCGACTTACGTCTTCGGTAATGAATGTGCGCATCTTTACATCCTTGATCGCTATCTTCTCGATGCGGATGCGGCGGTTTACCATTTCGGCAAGCTTCTCGGCATCTATATCTTTTCCCCAGCTCAGTATCTTCTCAATTTTTACCTTATTCAAATAATCTTCCATCCCTTTCAGCATCCCATAAAACGCAGTTTCTGCTGTGTTGGGAATAAAGGAAAAAATAGTGTTTTTTAAATCATGATCTATCGAGTTGAGTACAGGTTCGCTAAGGTTATAGCCCAGGGCATTTCTTTCACGGTATATTTTTTCATCGCTACCGCGTGAAAAATAGATACGTTCAAAGCTGCAGGCCTTTCTTTCTTTGGGTTCAAGTACCTGGGCGATTTCGATGTCGCCTTTTTCATTAACAATAAGCGCCTGTCCCGGCATCAGTTCCTGCACTTCATTTTCACCTACATTGAATGTAGTTCTGATAGCCGCACGTTCCGAAGCCGCCACTACCACTTCGTCATTAATATAATAATAAGAAGGTCGTATGCCGTGCGCATCGCGGAATACAAATCCGATCCCATTGCCGGTAAATCCTGCAACATGAAACCCTCCATCGAATAATGGAAGCGTTTTTTTCAGCACCTTACTGATATCCATCTTACCGGGCGACTGTTCGTCTTCCCGGCATAGGAACGTGTGCATGAGTTCGATCATGGCCGCCAGGTCGCTGAAGCGAATATTGGGATGTGGCTCTTTGCCGATCAGTGTAAATAACTCATCCGAGTTTACAATATTGAAGTTGCCTGCAAGCGCCAGGTTACGAGAGGGAATAGTATCGCGATTAATAAATGGGTGGCAGTATTCCAGTTTATTCTTGCCCTGTGTACCGTATCGAAGATGGCCCAATAGCAATTCGCCCAAAAATTTCACATGTCCCTTCATCAAGCCCGGGTGATTGCGAATATCGGGATGGTATTGTTCCAAATCCTCTACTTCTTTGCCTATTTGTTGGAAGATATCTGCTATAGCCTGGGGTGCGTTGCTGCGGATTCGCTGCATAAAAGGATAGCCCGGTTCCACATTCAGTTTTACGGCTGCCACACCGGCGCCGTCCTGGCCACGGTTGTGTTGCTTCTCCATGAGAAGGTAGAGCTTGTTGAGGCCCCACATAACAGTGCCATATTGCTGATGGTAGTAGGAGAAAGATTTCCTTAACCGGATGAATGCAAGACCACATTCGTGTTTGATCGGGTCACTCATGAAAGCCGCCTTTGTTTGACTCATCCTGCCGGGACTTTTGTGCCCTGGCAGGCAGGCCGCAAAGGTAAGTTATCGAAGCCACAAATGTGGTATCTAAGTTGAGTGGCACGCAAAGGGCGTTAAGAAAATTACGGGGGTTCGAAGAATGGCCCGCAAAGAACGCTAAGAAGCGCAAAGCACGCAAAGATTTTTAGCTACTACTCACCTGAGATAATTGAGCTTGGTTGTTCGCACTCATGATCTTAGGTTGACGCACCCTACTTACTTTTTTGCCTTGATGCAAAAAAGTAACAAAACAATCAACGCTTCAGAAAAATGGCTAAAAATTACGGACTAAGGTGAAACGCGGGCACTCGCTTCGATCAGTAAAACATTACGTTACACTAAGCGCTCGCCGCCAGCGTTTCACCGCCTGCGGCGATGTCACCTCAGGCCGTAATTTTCTTAACGCCATTTTTCTGAGGCCGTCTACTTAATAAGTAACTGTAAAAACTTTGCGTGCTTTGCGCTTCTTAGCGCTCATTGCGGGCAATCGGTGTCACCTTAGGCCGTAATTTTCTTAACGCCATTTTTCTGAGGCCGCCTACTTAATAAGTAACTGTAAAAACTTTGCGTGCTTTGCGCTTCTTAGCGCTCTTTGCGGGCAATTTTTTCGCAATGAATTTTCCAAGCTGAATCAGCGTCATTTCTTTTTATCAAAACTCCGCAAGCGCCTCTCACTTTCCTTCAATTTATCCTCCGTAGCTTTTCTACGACTATCATCGTGAAAATAAATAGCCATTCTACCCACATAAGGATTATACAGCATATTGTGACCACGAACATTGCAGTACAGCCACTCACCATATTTGGTTTTGAGCCGTATATCTATATACTTTATTACAGGCTCCATCTTCACCTCGTTTTCAAAAGCCGCCATCGCTTCCCTGAAGTCGTCGGGATGAACGTAATCAAATGCATGCGTTTGCACTAATTCCTCGGCGCGATAGCCCAATATTCTTTCTACAGATGGTGAGGCGAAACTGATGATGCCATTGATATCGGTGAGTAAAATACCATCCAGCGCATCGCCAATAAGGTTGCGATAAAAGAGTTCATTGCGCAGACGGTCTTCTTCAGCTTTTTTCTGTTCAGTAATGTCCTGTTGCGTACCCCATACCCGTTTTAACTTTCCTTCCTCTACAATCCCCGTCATATTGCTTAAAAAATACAGGCGGTTGCCGTTGATATCGTGCTCTTCGGCTTCCGCATTTCTTATAGTAAACCCATTGCTCAGGAAATTAGTGAACAGCTCCAACTGTTTTGGATTGTCCAGGTTAATGATATTTTCAAGACGGCTGCCCGTCATATCATTGCTGTTTTTGAACCCGTACATCCTGGCCATATTATCATTGCATTCTGCAATGTAACCGTAGCGGCGGCAATGTTGGATAATTTGCTCTGCGGACCATTCTATCGACACAGGAATTTCGAGTTCCATGCGCCACAGTGCCTGCGCACTCATCTCATAAGCATTGTACCGTTCCTGCTCACTGATCTTCCTGTCGGCACTTATAGCTTCTGTGTCCTGCATCAACTTTACGGGCACACCCATATACTGAATGCATTCAGTACTATCATTGGCATTGGGAAAAGCTTGCAGCTCCCATCTTACAAGTGTGAACGAGCCGCGTATGAATTCGTGGTGCAGATCCACGTTTACAGGAGTAGCTGGTTTTGCTATTGCCTGTCGCAATGCATTACGATACCGGGCTATATCTCCTTCCGGGATAATGGAGCTAAATGAAATGCCTGCAATTCCATTATGTTCTTCTTTGATTTTTCCGATGAAATGAGGATTGCCATAAATACCTATGCCGTTGAAATCCGTCAGCACATAAAAAAACTGAGTGGAATGTTGAAAATATTTGCTCAGGGATTTGATCCGTGCGAGTTCAGTCATCTTCAGGGAATATTAAATTTACGGCTTGAAAGGCTGCAAAAATACGGATATCAGGGAGCGCAAACTATCCGTTATTATACTGATTTATTTCAGCCGAGTGTCATGCTATCGACATCCGTACCGGGGAAAGTGCCCGTGCATGCAAATATCAGAACCCTTTAGAGTCAGTCGTATTGTACTTCTGTAATTGGGGACATTCCGCGGCGGTAATATTGTCTACCATGATGTAATACGTTGGAATCTTGTTGCGCAACCACTTATCAAGCGCCTGCGATTTTTTCTCTTCCAAAGCAAACTGGGATATCTTACTATAGTCATCACGGAGGTTCATCCTGTGTGGCTCTGAACGTGATTTGAGGTAAATAATCCGTACGCCTTTTTTACCCTGCTCGCTGGTAAAGGGCACGGGCAACGAAAAGTCGCCCACTTTCATCGTGCTTAGTGTAGCAACCATTTCTTTATCAAGCTGGTCGATAGTTACGTAAGTGCTGCCATCGCGAGCGGTAAGAAATGGTCCGATAAACTTTTGTTCCTCTTCTTCGCTATATCGCTTTGCGGCTTCGTTGAAGCCCAGGGTACCTGCAATGATTTTAGCGCGAACGGTATCGAGGCGGCCAGCGGCCTTTTTTATTTCTTCGTCTGTTACGGGCGGTATTCTTAGAATATGACTCACAATAGCATTGTCGCCATTGCGCTGTTCCATCATAATGATATGGTAACCGAATTTTGATTTTACAGGAGCTGAAATTTCACCTTCTTTCAAACGAAAAGCGGTTGACATAAAGATCGGGTCCCAACTTTTCTCCCCACGATTGATCTCGTACCGTCCACATCTGTCCTTGCTTCCCGGGTCTTCAGATATCTTTGCCAGCTCGCACATTGTGATGGATTTATTTTCGAGCTGCTTCTTGTAATCATTCATCTGGCCCGCGATATATTGTTCAATATCGCGCGGTGCTTTGGGATATAATATGATCTGTCCTATCTCGAGCTCAGACTCATAAAACGGAAGACTGTCTTTCGGGATTCGGTCAAAGAATGCCTTTACTTCAACCGGGGTGATCCTTACATTCTCCACGATTTTGCGCTGCATCGCATCCGCCAGCTTCCTTTCTTTCACCGATTCACGCGCATCATCTTTGATCTGGTAAACTGTTTTACCAGCCATTTCTTCCAATGCTTCCTGCGTACCCACCTGGTTGATGAAATAACGAATACGCTGATCAAGTTCTGCTTCTACCTCTTCATCTGTTACCGGCAATGAATCTTTCTCAGCCTGCAACATCAGCACTTTTGATACCAATGCCTGCTGCGAAATAAGGCATTCTGCGCTGTCGGGAATTGTACCGCCCTGGCGTTGTATATCGAGAATGGAATTGACGATATCAGAGCGTAGGATAATCCTGTCGCCTACGATGGCAACGATCTTGTCGGCTACAGCCTTCCTGGGCTGCGCATTAGCTACTACAACAAGACCGAACGTCAACAATACTACCGTCGTTATTCTTTTGATATAAAACATGAGTTCAAAAGTAGTTTCCAATAAAGACCGAGCCTTTATAATTTGGGGTTTTAACAATGTTTTAGCCTTGGGCTATGGCGTTTTTTCTGGTCCCTAACCAACACCTACATTTCAGTTCTTAGCCTGAAGCCTAAAGAGTTCGCTTTACTTCCTCTTCTTCATACGCTTCCACCACATCTCCCGTCTTAATATCATTATAGTTCTTGATGGTCAATCCGCATTCCATACCTGCCTGCACTTCTTTCACATCATCCTTAAACCTCTTCAGCGAGCCAAGTTCTGCCACGGCACCTTCGCCAATCGGGTACACAACTATACCATCCCTGATCAGGCGGATCTTCGAATCCCTCTTGATCTTTCCATCACGCACGTAGCAACCGGCAACCGTAGCCTTGTCGAAGCGGAATACATCCTTGACCTCCACGTTGGCCACGATCTTTTCCTGCATTTTCGGCTCCAGCATCCCTTCCATGGCACTGCGTATTTCATCAATGGCTGTGTAAATGATCGAGTACAATTTGATTTCCACTCCTTCATTTTCTGCGAGCTTGTTGGCCTGGCTGGATGGACGTACGTTGAAGCCGATGATCACCGCATCGGATGCGGTTGCAAGCACCACATCGCTTTCTGATATCTGTCCTACTCCTTTCAGCAATACGCGTATCGCAATTTCTTCCGTTGACAGTTTTTGCAACGAGTCGCTCAACGCTTCTACCGAACCATCCACGTCACCCTTAATGATTACATTCAGTTCTTTGAAGTTACCGAGGGCCAGTCGACGCCCGATTTCATCAAGTGTAATATGTTTCTTGGCGCGAATACCCTGTTCCCTGAGGATCTGAGCACGGCGGTTGGCGATTTCCTTTGCTTCCGCTTCATCATCATACACTTTGAATTTTTCACCAGCTTGTGGTGCACCATTCAAACCTAGGATTACAGCAGGTGCCGAAGGTCCGGCGGCTTCTTCGCGCTTATTACGTTCGTTGAACATGGCTTTTACACGACCATAGTGCTGACCGCTCACTACCAGGTCGCCAGCTTTCAGGGTACCATTTTCTACCAGCACCGTGGCTACATAACCGCGGCCTTTATCGAGCGATGCTTCTATAATAGTACCCGTTGCTTCCCTTGCAGGGTTAGCTTTCAGGTCAAGTATTTCTGCTTCCAGCAGTATCTTTTCAAGCAACTTGTCGATATTCAAACCTTTTTTTGCTGATAGTTCCTGGCTTTGGTACTTACCACCCCATTCTTCCACCAGCAGGTTCATTTGCGAAAGCTGCTCGTATATCTTTTGTGGATTTGCTCCGTCTTTATCAATCTTATTGATGGCAAAGATCATTGGTACGCCTGCTGCCTGTGCGTGGCTAATTGCCTCTCGCGTTTGCGGCATCACTGCGTCGTCTGCTGCCACTACAATTACCGCAATGTCGGTTACCTTGGCACCTCTTGCACGCATGGCCGTAAAGGCTTCGTGACCCGGAGTATCCAGGAACGTGATTTCTTTGCCATTGGGAAGTTCTACCTGGTAGGCACCTACGTGCTGGGTAATACCACCTGCTTCACCGGCAACAACATTAGCGCTTCTGATGTAGTCGAGCAATGAAGTTTTACCGTGGTCAACGTGACCCATTATGGTTACGATTGGCGAGCGCGGCTTCAGTTCATCTTCCGAATCGTCGTTATCATCTTCTTCCTCCATCTCCATTTGTTTTTCCATGTTGATAAATTCAACATCGAAACCAAATTCACTCGCTACCAGTTCAATTACTTCTGCATCCAAACGCTGATTGATGGAAACCATTATTCCGAGGCCCATACATTTACTGATAACATCGGCAAAGCTTACATCCATCAGGTTTGCCAGTTCGCTTACGCTGATAAATTCCGTTACCTGCAATTTGTTGTCATCAGCCGCATTGCCCTGGGCATCTGCGAGCTCCTGTCTTTTTTCGCGGCGAAGTTTTGCCTTCAGGCCCTTGCCTCTGCCACCGCCACCTGATAATTTAGCCTGGGTTTCCTGGATCTTTTTCTGAATCTCTTTTTCATCTATCAGTTTGTCTTCACGACGCACCGGACCACCGCGATTGTCGCGACGTCCGGGACCTGAAGGTCCTCTTCCACCACCGCCACGGTTGTCGGGCCTGTTGAAGGTACCTGGTCCACCCTGGCGTTTGTCTTTATCAGGAACGGCGGATGTTTTATTGTCTTTCTTGGCAATGGGAATACGTTTCCGCTTGCGGCTCTCGTCTTTTTTCGGCCGGGTATCGTTGTCGACCGGAAGGTCGATCTTGCCGAGAATCTTTGGACCTGTCAATTTTTCTATTTCGATATTTTCAATTACCGGCGGCAGGTCGTCTTCCGTTTCTTTAGGGGCAACGGGTATTTCCTGTACAGGTGCTACAGGTTCGGGAGCTTTGGGCTCTTCTGCTTTTTCCTCGGTTTTTGCTTTCTTCTTTTTGGGTTCTACCGGCTTTTCTGCTTCGACAGGTGGTTCTGGAGCAGGTTCGTCTTTTTTCTTAACTATCTTTTTGGGCCTTGTAGACGAGTCGATGGTAGAAAGATCGATTTTGTTGATCACCTTGGGTTTTTCAATCTCAGGTGCTTCTACTTTCACGATCTCCTCTTCTTTTTCAATTTCTTTCTTGGGCTCTTCTTTCTTTGCTTCAACAACCGGCGGAGGTGCCGCTACCACTGCAGGTGCTACAGGCTCTTCTTTTTTGACGGTCTTCTTTTCTTCTTTCTTGAAAAGTATTTCCTCTTCTTCTTTCTTCTTCTTTGCTTCAGCCAGGGCACCTTTTGGCAGGTCCACCTGGTCGCTTTTCATCTTGGCCGCTTTATCGCTCTGGAATTCCGATTGCAAAGAACGATACATGTCCTCCGTCAGTTTTGACGTAGGCTTCAGCTCGTCTTTTGGAAATCCTTTCCCAATAAGAAAATCAATCAGGGTATCCTGTCCGACATTGAATTCCTTGGCGGCTCCTAATAATCTTGGAAGTTTTAATTCTGCCATTCAGTTTGTTTAATATAATGTGGAAATGTGAAGCGTGATAAATATGCCCCGGTAACCAGGATCACATTTCCACTCCCGATAGCTATCGGGTTTCACATTTGCTTTTACTCTTTTTCAAATTCTTCCTGCAACACCTTCCGTACCTCGGCAATAGTTTCTTTTTCGAGGTCAGTACGGCGTTCAAGTTCTTCCGGTGTAAGTTTCAATACACTTCTACCGGTGTCGCAACCGATGCGTTTCAATTCATCGATCACCCATGTTTCGATCTCATCGCTAAATTCATCAAGATCGATATCAAATCCTTCTTCTTCTTCTTCGGTATCGCGGTAAACATCGAGTTCAAAGCCTGTAAGTTCACACGCAAGTTTGATATTCACCCCGCGGCGTCCGATTGCTAGCGAAACCTGGTCGGGCTTGAGGTAAACGTTCGCGTGGTGACGCTCCTGGTCGAGCTCCATACTGGTGATCTTAGCGGGTGTCAACGAACGCTGAATGAGCAACTGGATATTGCTAGTCCAGTTGATGACATCGATATTTTCATTTTTCAATTCACGGACTATCCCATGAATACGGCTGCCTTTCATACCTACACAGGCGCCTACCGGGTCGATACGGTCGTCGTAGGATTCTACTGCAACTTTAGCTCTTTCACCCGGATCGCGGACGATTTTTTTGATAACAATAAGACCGTCGAAGATTTCTGGTACTTCAATCTCCAATAATTTAGCCAGAAACTCAGGTGAAGTTCTGGAAAGTATGATTACCGGGCTGTTATTTTTCATGTCCACTTTCTTCACAACAGCTCGGATATTTTCGCCTTTTTTGAAATAGTCCTGCGGTATCTGCTCACTCTTGGGGAGTATCAATTCATTTCCTTCCTCATCCAGCAACAAAATTTCCTTTTTCCATACCTGGTAAACCTCGGCGCTGATAATTTCTCCAATCCTGTCGCCATATTTTTTTGCAAGTACATTTTTCTTCAGGTCGCTGATACGGCTGGCCAGCGTTTGTTTGGCAGCCAGGATAGCGCGGCGACCGAAATCATAGAGGTCAATCTCCTGGTAAAGTTCCTCACCAACTTCAAAATCGGGTTCAATTTTGGTGGCATCGGAATACGCAATTTGCGCGAGCGGATCTTCTACCTGTCCATCTTCCACGATCATCCGGCGGCGAATGATCTCAAGGTCGCCTTTTTCGGCGTTAACGATGACATCAAAATTTTCGTCGCTGCCAAATTTTTTCCTCAGCAGGGTTTTAAACACGTCTTCTACCACTTTCATCATGGTAGGACGGTCAATGTTTTCTGCGTCTTTGAATTCCTGGAACGCCTCTATTAGATTAATACTTGCCATAACTCGACAATTTTTTCTGGTTTGAGAGTGAGTTGCGAGCTACAAGCTCCAAACTGCGTCTCTCAAAATTTAATTTGAATTTTTGTTGTTTTTATTTGATCAAATGGGATAATGTGTTGCACTATCTCTTTTTTCTTGTTCTTGCCTTTTTCTTCTTCCAGTATTATTTCCTCTTCAGTTGCCGATATCAGCTTCCCTTCTTTTTTTATACCCTCACCCACCATTTGCACTTCTACCGACCGGCCCACGTTTTTGCGATACTGGCGAAACAATTTCAATGGCTCATCAAGACCTGGCGACGACACTTCGAGCGAAAAATCCCCGCCCGGAAAAAAACCGCTTTCCTCAAGGTCTTTATAGAGCTTACGATTGAGTGCTACCAGCTTTTCAATGCTGATACCCTCGTCGGCATCGATGAATACCTTGACGTTATTGGTCGGTTTGATCCTGATCTCCACCAGGAAAAACCCAGCTTCGTCAGCTATCAATGCCGCTACCTTCTGTTCCAGTGCTTTTATTTGTGATTCGACGTTCATGGGGTATAAAAGAAGAAGGGAACGGCCTCGTTCCCTTCTTTCGTCTATTTCCGGTGCAAATGTAAGGGAAAAGGCGGGTATCAACCAAATTCGGGTTTCATGTGGAGTGGCTACAGGCTACAGGTTTCAGGCTTCAGGCTTGTAGCCTGTGGCCTGCAGCCTGTAGCTTGTGGCCTTTCGTGAATTTTTCGGTAAATCCCCCTTAATTGCCGGCAGCCATTTATCAACTCAGTTTATCTTTACATCGTGAATAACAGGATGTGTAAACGGACTGAAAATTGTATGGTAAAAGTAAACGCACCCTGTATTTAAAAAACGAAATAGATAGTAAATGACCATAATATTGTATGCCCTGTTAGCCTGGTTCTTATACCAGTTTATCTTCAAGCTGGTCATACCTGTATATAGAGCCAGCCGGAAAATAAAAAAGGGTTTTCGGGAGATGCAGGAAAAGATGAATGAGCAATACCGCCAGCAACAAAAACCCGAACCCAGGCAACCGGGCCCGACTCCCAAAGCACCAGCCGGTGATTACCTCGATTTTGAAGAGGTGAAATAACTATTTACAGGATCTCAGAGAGCACTTTTACCAAATCTTTTTGCGGCGACACAAGTGCTGCGTGCAAACCCACTTGCAGCGCTGCGTCGACATTGGGCCGGGTATCATCAATAAATAAGGTTTCGGCAGGAGCAACTTTGCTGTCATTGATTACAAAATGGAAAGCGTCCAACCCTGGTTTGCGATAGCCAATCAGGTGTGAATAATATGCTTTCTCAAAAAGCGAATCAAGTTGAAATCCGAATTGCTCATAAAAGCGATGGTGAAATGCTTCGTGATGGATAGCATTGGTGTTGCTGAACAGAAATAACCTGTAACTACTACCTAATTCTTTTAATTTTTCTATCCTGTGGGGGGGAAAATCCAGCAGCATGGCGTTCCAGGCCGTATCAATTTCATTATTGCCAGCGGTGATGACTGCAGTTTTACGGAATGCATCATAAAATCCCTGGTCGGCAACTGCGCCTACTTCGAGTTTCTTAAAAAGCGGGTCGGCATGATACTGTGTAAAATATTCATGAAAATCTTTTACACCAAGCGCCGTAAAAGCTCCTGCCGTTTTTTCAAAGTCAAGATTAAGTAATACCCCGCCGAGATCGAAAATGATATTTTTTATCGCCATGGTTTTTATTTCTCCTGCGAAAATAACCAGGGCAACAATTCCGGCTCGGCAAAAGCAGGGTCCCAGCTATTGTGATTGGCATCTGGATAGAGTGTGTATTTTACCGGGGCTTTTACTCCCTTTAATGCATTCACCATTATTTCAGACAGTACTGGTGGCACCACATCATCTTTCGCACCATGAAATACCCACCATGATGTTTTTTTGATTTGTTGTGCCGTAGATGGATCTCCCCCACCGCAAATGGGAAATGCCGCTGCAAATACATTCGGCATACGCCGTACCAATTCAAATGTGCCCATTCCGCCCATTGAAAGGCCACCTATATACACCTGCTTTTTTTCAATCCTGTACTCATTCATTAATTTCTTCACCAGTTGTTCTGCCAATTTCATAGAAACTGTGGGTTCACCATCCGGTTTGAAGTCGAATGTAGCTTTGCCATTGCTTGATCCTATCGTTACATTGCTCCAAAAACTGTTTTCAGCACATTGTGGAAATACAACTATAGCCGGATATTTTTTCCTTACAGAGGGCTGTAAAAATAATTTAGCTCCATGTGTCAGTTGCTTTACATTATCATCGCCACGTTCTCCGGCTCCGTGTAATACAATGATCAGGGGATACCTTTCAGACGCATCATAATTTTCCGGCAACAAAATGCGATAGGGCAACGTATCTCCATCGCGTATAAATAATTTTTTTAAGTATACGCTGGTGTCCTGTCCATGCGCATGTATTGCGTGGGCAAATAGAAACATAATAATTCCTGCAATTTGTTTCATACGGTGGCAATTAATAAGTGTTTTTATAAAGATGGTCGTTGCGATTGTCAATCGTTCTTTTGAGCGGGATCTGCAATCCATTTGTTTCTTTCAGCCAGTTGAACAATTCTGTTTTGAGTGCAAGTCCTGTTTTTCGGTAACTGCTATCACGTATAAGGTTATTCATCTCATAGGGATCATTTTCCAGGTCGAAGAGCTCATTGATATCCCAAACGCCATTGTAATAAATATACTTGTATTTATTTGTACGGATGGCAAATGTTGTAGGCGTTTGCGGAAAAGAAGCCTCCCAGTAATATTCATAAAACACTTTATCCCGTCGCGTTGAACGCATTTCCCCTTTAATAGCAGGCACAAATGAATAGCCCTGCATATGGGCCGGTTTACTGATGCCGGCAATTTCCAGGAAGGTAGGTGCAAGATCCACGTTCATTATTACTTCATTGACAACCGTTTTTGCTTTTACCATGCCCGGGGCCCATAAGAGAAGGGGTACACGCATTGATTCTTCATATGCATGTCGTTTATCTATCAGTCCATGCTCGCCGAAAGAAAAGCCGTTGTCGCCCATATAAACAATCATGGTATTTTTTTCAAGGTCCTGTTCTTTTACCCAGGCGATAATTTTTTCCACGCTTTCGTCTACGGCCTGCAGGGTTTCGAGGTAGCGATGATAAAACTCATCAAACTTGATAGCACCGTCATACATATGATCTACACCGTGCCAACTGTAGCGTTGTGCCCTCACCCATTGAGGAATATCATTGTAATTAACTTTTGTAGCAGGCAAAGTTTCCTGTCCATATCTTTTACTGCTATCAGTAGCGGTCAGGTACATTGATGGCGGGCATATTACGGGCAACTGGCTATACTTTCCTACATGCCGTTTGGCCGGAATAAATTCCGCATGCACACCTTTATGTGAGAGGTATACAAAAAAAGGTTTGCGCTTATCTCGTTTATTCATCCATTCGATTGCATAGGAAGTAAGCAAATCAGTAGTATAGCTTCCGGCCGGTTGTTTTACCTGTTGGCCATTAATATTAAAAACAGGATCATTGTATACACCCTGTCCCCGAAAACTTAGCCAGTAATCAAATCCGGGTTGTGGCATATCGTCTGAATTGCCCATATGCCATTTGCCAAAAAAAGATGTCTGGTAACCTCCCTTCTTTAAAAGCGAAGGGAAGAACTGCAATCCTTTGGGCAGCGGCGCATCATTATCCACTACAGTATGTGTATGGGCATATTGACCGGTAAGGATGGAGGCGCGGCTTGGCGAACAGAGTGCGGTACTTACAAATGCGTTTTTCAAATGCGCTCCTTCCATCGCCATTTGATCCAGGCCCGGCGTTTGCAACCCGGGAATCTTGTTCATAAAACCCATCGCATCATAGCGATGATCATCTGCCAGTATGAAAATTATATTCATCCGCTGCTGGGCATTCACCGATACACAGAATAGCAGGGCAATAATGAATAGATTAATTTTCATACACTATGTGTGTTACTGTAATTTGAAACTTGTTTTTTTGGTGTCCCTGGAATTGGTTCCAATAAAAACATCAAAGTCGCCGGGCTCAAAAACATACTGAACTTTTTCATTGTAAAACCGCAAATCGTCTGTAGTAATGGAGAATCGAAGCTCTTTGGCTTCACCCTTTTTTAGAAAAATCTTTTGAAACCCTTTTAATTCCTTTACCGGTCTTACTACCGAGCCTACAAGATCACGGATATACAATTGTACCACTTCCTCGCCATCATGTTCGCCTGCATTCCTTACTGTTACAATTGCTTCAAGTTTTTCGCCAGGTTTTATACTGTTTTTGGACAATCTTATATCGCTGTATTCAAATTTGGTATAGCTTAATCCATAACCAAATGGATATTTGGGACTATTGGGAAGGTCGATGTAAGCCGACACATAATTCAAATCGCTATCGTTTCGAGCAGGGCGGCCCGTATTATAGTGATTATAAAAAATGGGAATTTGCCCTTCGGTTCTTGGAAATGTCATTGGTAGTTTAGCAGAGGGATTGTAATCTCCAAACAACACATCGGCTATAGCATTACCAGCCTGCGTGCCCAGCCACCAGGTGTATAGGATTGCAGGAACATTATCAGCCGTCCAGTTGAATACCAGGGGCCTTCCCGCATTGATCATTACAATTACCGGTTTGCCCGTAGCCTGTATTGCTTTTATTAATTCTTCCTGTACTCCCGGCAATTGTATGTTGCTCCGGCTTTTGGCTTCGCCGCTCATATCCCTCGCTTCGCCAACACTCATTACTATTACATCAGCCTGGCCAGCAACACTAATTGCTTCGGCGAAACCAGCACGCGAAGTATCTTTTATACCACAGCCATACGCATATAAAAGACTACTGCCACTTCCCAGTTTATTTTGAATGCCCTGCCATTGGGTAACTATCCTTGCAGTATCATCAGGCCAGTCGTATGACCAAAAGCCAAGATTGTCGCGCACAGCTTTGATGAAGGGACCGATGAGTGCAATCGTTTTGGTTTGCTTCGAGAGCGGCAGCAACTGTTTTTCATTTTTAAGTAGTACGATACTTTTTGCAGCCATTGTGCGCGCGGCACCCAGGTTAGATTCATTATTTCTTTGTTGCGCCGCGCGATTGCTATTGGAAAACCGGAAGGGATCTTCAAACAATCCCATTTCGAATTTCTTTTTCAGGATTCTTCTTACCGCTTCATCGATAACCGAAGTTTTTACTTTTCCATCCTTTACCAGTTTCGCCAGGTTATTAATATAGCTGCGACTTTCCATATCCATATCACTCCCGGCATTGATGGCGGAAGCGGCAGCTTCATACCCATCCTTTACCGATCCATGATTGATCATCTCGCCTACCGAACCCCAGTCGCTCACTACAAACCCGGTAAATTTCCAACGTCCTTTTAGTAATTCGCGTTGGAGATAACTATTGCCCGTGGCAGGAACACCGTTCAGGTCGTTGAATGAATTCATAAACGTAGCTACGCCCGCCTCGGCAGCCGCCTTGAACGGAGGAAGGTATACTTCATGCAAAAGACGTTCACTCATATCTACTGCGTTGTAATCGCGCCCGCCAACTGCTGCGCCGTATGCCGCGAAATGTTTTGCGCACGCCATCACGGCGTCAGTATTCCCCAATCCTTTGCCCTGGAAACCTTTTACTCTTGCTTTGGCGATCATGGAACCAAGAAATGGATCTTCACCCGCACCTTCCATCACTCTTCCCCATCGTGGGTCGCGTGCAATGTCAACCATGGGCGCAAAGGTCCAGTGCACACCCGCCGCAGCAGCTTCGGTAGCAGCAATTCTCGCTGATGATTCAATTGCCGGAAGGTCCCAGCTTGCTGCTTCGGCAAGAGGTATGGGAAAAGTAGTTCGATAACCATGGATGATATCCTGGCCAAAGAGCAATGGAATTTTCATACGAGACTGCATGGCCATTTCCTGCAACTGGCGGGTATGATCTACACCCGTTACGTTCAGCATCGAGCCCAACATACCTTTTCTAACCTGGTTTTGTTTATCACCATCCGGAGTTATCGGACCTGTTGCCGCCCAATCGCCATTATACTGGTTAAGTTGCCCAATTTTTTCTTCAAGTGTCATCAGTTTTAATACCGAATCAACTTTTTGATCGATAGTTTTTCTTTGGGCCAGGGCGGCTGTTGTGGCCATACAAACGGCAAATATGAACAGTGAAAAGCGGACAGCTATATGTCGCATTGAATTGTTATTTGATGTTAGGTTTGAAGTTAAGATTTTTTGACGGTCACTTATTAATAGCAATCTTTTCTATTAGCACAGAAATGACTTACTTTATCAACTTATACTTTAGCACATGCAAAAAACGAAAATTGCCATATTAGGAGCCGGCTTTATAAGCGATATTCATATGGAAAGTTACCATCGTTTTGTGCCCGAAGCCGAGGTGGTGGCCGTGTACTCGAGGCACGCAGAGCGAGCAAAATCTTTTGCCGCAAAACACAAGATTTCCAACTGGTATACCGATATTGAAAAAATCATCAACGATTCTGGTTGTGATGTAGTAGATATTTGTCTCCCCAATTTCCGACATGCAGAAGCTACGCTACTGGCTGCTGATGCAGGCAAGCACATTATCATCGAAAAACCACTGGCTGTAACACTTGAAGAAGCTGATGCAATGATAGCGGCTTGTAAAAAAGCTGGTGTGAAACTAATGTATGCCGAAGAACTCTGTTTTGCGCCAAAATATGAAAGAGTACGGCATATGGTAAAAGAAGGCGCGATTGGTGAAATTTACATGTTGAAACAATCGGAAAAACATTCAGGACCTCACTCCGACTGGTTTTATGATATTAAACTTGCCGGAGGCGGTGTGCTGATGGATATGGGTTGCCATGGCATAGCCTGGTTGCGCTGGATGCTTGGCAATGCAAAGGCAAAAAATGTATACGCATCGATGAGTACTGTGCTTCATAAAAATCGAACGGGAGCAGAAGACAATTCCATTATCATAATAGAATTTGAAAATGGTGTAACCGGAATAGTCGAAAACAGTTGGGCAAAGCATGGTGGTATGGACGACCGCAGTGAAGTACATGGAACTGGTGGTGTGATCTATGCCGACCTGTTTATGGGCAATGCATCGATTGCCTATAGCAAAAATGGTTATGGTTATGCAATGGAAAAAGCCGACACAACCACTGGCTGGAGCTTTCCTGTATTTGAAGAAGCGTTTAACCAGGGTTACCCACACGAGCTAAAACATTTTATTGAATGCGTGCAGCAAGATAAACAGCCACTTGTAACTGGTGATGATGGCCGGGCCGTACTGGAAATCATTTATGCAGCCTATGCATCGGCGGGCCAGGGCAAAAAGATAAATCTACCATTTGCACCAAAGGTGGAAAAGCCTGTTGACCTTTGGCTACATCCAAATGCTTTGCCTTAATTTAAACAGACAAAAATGGAAGTTTTTATACATGAATCTTACGAGGCATTGTCTGCGCAGGCTTCCAGCGATGTATTGAGCAGGATGAAGTCAATGGAAGATCCGTTACTATGTGTGGCTTCCGGAGATACACCTGCAGGACTGTACAAAGCACTTGTGCAAAAAATAAATAATCGTCAACTGGAAATAAGCTCCTGGTCATTTGTAGGTCTTGATGAATGGATGGGCATGAATGGAAGTGATGAAGGAAGTTGCAGGTTTTACGTTGACCGGCAACTTTTTCGACCACTCGCCATTGGTGAAGATCAAATCTGTTTCTTTGATGGACGAAGTGCAGACGCAATGGCGGAATGTGAGCGGGTGGAAGAGTTTATCCGTCGAAAAAACAATATTGATGTTGCAATCCTTGGCCTCGGAATGAATGGACATATTGGGATGAATGAACCTGGAAGTTCCCGGCTTTCCCGTTCACGCGTGGCGCAGCTTGATCCGATAACTCAACAGGTAGGGCAGAAATATTTCAACAATGCCCAGCAATTAACAGAGGGGCTCACGCTTGGTATTGGCACCTTACTCGAATCAAAGCATATCATATTATTGGTAAATGGATCGCACAAAGCAGGAATTGTAAAAAGAGTGATGGAAGGGGATATATCGGAAGAAATTCCTGCAAGTTTATTGCGACTGCATCCATCATTAAGTGTTTACCTTGACACGGCAGCAGCATCACTCTTACAACCGCAACAGTCATGAGCAGTACAAATTTATTGGGTATTGACCTTGGTGGTACGCATGCAAGGGCTGGTGTGGTAAAGGATGATGCCCTATTGAGTATCGAGGGCAAGCGGGTGAGTGCAAATGGTTCTATTGAACAGGTACTCGACGAGTTGTTTACACTTGTAGACCGTTGTATTAATAAGGATGTAGTTGCGATTGGTATTGGCGTACCCGGACTTGTGGATGCAGAAAGCGGGGTGGTGTTTGATGTATTGAATATTCCCGCATGGAAAGAAGTGCCGCTTAAGAAAATAATGGAAGATCGATACCAACGGCCGGTTGCCATCAATAACGATAGCAATTGTTTCGCCCTTGGTGAATTTTTCTTTGGAAAAGGGAAGGGGCATGATTCAATGTTGGGAATTACGATTGGAACTGGACTGGGTACGGGAATTATTATTGATAAAAAATTATATGCCGGTAAAAACGGTGGTGCTGGGGAGTTTGGGATGGCGGAGTACCTGGACAGGTATTTTGAATATTATGCGAGCGGGCAATTTTTTGAGAATGTTTACGGTGTAAAAGGAGAATTAGTTTTTAAAAATGCAGGTGAGGGGGATGTACGCGCAAGGGAAATGTACAGTGAATTAGGTAACCATCTTGGGAATGCGATAAAAACTATGCTGTATGCTTTTGATATGGATCTAATCATACTTGGTGGCTCGGTGAGTAAGGCTTATAAATACTTTTCTCAGTCAATGCATAATCAATTGCAGTCGTTTGCTTATAAAAAAACTATTGAGGGATTGAGAATAGAGGTTTCGGAACTTGAAAATAGTGGAATACTTGGTGCTGCAGCTTTGTGTTATGACAGGCTTACTTAAGCGATGTATTTTCGAGGTTTTCCCTAATGCGCTTTTTTACCACATAGAATCATAGACACAAAGATCATCATAGTTCTTTTTTCTTCGAAAATATTTTAATCTCGTTTTCCATCGCCACATAGGAGCATAGAAGCATAGGAAAAGCATAGGCCTTTTCATTTTCTTAAGCGATGTATTTTCGAGGTTTTCCCTAATGCGCTTTTTTACCACATAGAATCATAGACACAAAGATCATCATAGTTCTTTTTTCTTCGAAAATATTTTAATCTCGTTTTCCATCGCCACATAGGAGCATAGAAGCATAGGAAAAGCATAGGCCTTTTCATTTTCGAAAAAAGAAATGCCTATGCTTCTATGCTCGTATGTGTTAAAAAAAGCTGTTGAGGAAACTATCCCACTAAAACTATGATGATCTTTGTGTCTATGATGCTATGTGGTAAAAAGCTAATAAAAAAATCTTCCCCTACTCATATTCTCTATAAGCCCCGAACCGCGCAAGTCGGTCTTCTCCGAGTTGTGACGGTATCGGCTCGCAGGGTAATCCTAATTTTTCGCACACTTGCATCCACAAACCCGTACGCGTATAAGTTTGATGTACTTTTTGGAAAGAAGTCGATAATAAAAGTTCTTTTGCTTTTTGATACTCTCCCTTATCGATCATCAATTGAATTTGACGTTCAATTACCCATTCGTCTTTCAGTGCAGCCACTTTGGATAACCAGTACTCGCGCTCGCCAAGCGTTTGAGCACCGAGCTGGCGGAGTATTTTGTCCCTTTCAACTATTACCTGTGGATGCAGTTGAAGCCAGCTTTCATTAATTGCCGCCATAGCATTTTTCGCGCCTTGCAAATCGTCTTTTAATTTTAGTAATCTTGCCAGTAATGGTTTCGCCACCGATAATTTACAAGCAGCGAGGATATTTATAGCAGCTTCACTTTTGCCTGTGCCGGCCAGCCATGTACCATAATAAAACCTCCACAACTCGGCATTATCATTCGCCGATTGATTTATCGCCCATTGAAAAGCTGGTTCCAGGTTTTCAATTCCTGATGGCGGCCAGTTGTTTTGAACCGGATCTGGCGCATTAGGTAATTTTTTACTTTTTACCCTGAATGCATTGATCAATTCTAACCATGTATTCACTTCTTCTTTTCGCGCCCAGCTAAAAAGTGGAATTTCATTCAGTGGTCTTAAAGCAATAACAGGTGTCTTCAAGGAATAAATATCCAAAGCCCTGTCTGATGGATACCAATACTCCACATGCCATCTTTTTTGTTTTGGTGTAAGTTCGAGTTTGATAGATTGGTCACCAATGGGTCCACCCTGTATTTCGATATAAGTTTGATGCTTCGCGGTACTCAGTACCGACCATGCGCTGTCGGCAGCGGTGCCATAACTCCAAAGCTTTATGCCTCCGGCAATTTTTTCGTCGGCAATATGATATAAACCGGTGCCCAACGATGGAGTAAAAGCACCAAAGGCATTATTGTCTTTGGTTTTCCAGAAATACCCGGTCATTTCTTTTATATCCGATTCTGTTTTTGGACCCTGTTTTTCCCAGTCAAGTGTATCAATCCGGGATGAATGCGACAACACCTGTCCTTTTGGAAAATCATATTTCGTATCCGGGGCGGAAGGCAAAGCTGCGTTGGACCATGACATCCATGGATACGCATGCGTACCCGGATTATGAAATACCACCCGCTGAGTTAAAAAGCGATCGTTCTTTCCCAATGAATATTCAACAGTCCATTGCATTCCAAATCGTAGTTCACGCTCCCCACAACTTACATATATCCTGTCTGCTGTTCTCTTTATATCATATAGTACCGTTTCATTTTGCGTAGGTGAATGGGAGATGGGAAAACTTACTTCTATACCTCCTGCTATAAAATAGAAGCGGGGCAATATCCTTGTATACCGTATTACATCTGGAACATACAGTACTTCCTTACCAGAAGGCTTATGCACCAGTGAATATACTTTTCCCCCAAGGTCGGGGCATATAACCGCTTTCAGGTGATCATTCTCCAATACAACAAACCTATACTTACGAGGCACAGGTCGATTGGAAGTTTCCGAATAGCTGACATAAGGATACACAGCATTTGGATCAAATGCAGTGGGAACTGGACCTGCTGGTACAAGGGTATGTGTAAGGATATATTTTGTTTGCTCCGTGCAGGTTAATTTATTCTGCCCGAAGCTGTTGATGGATACATTTAGCAGGAGTAATATTATTGCGGCACTTACTTTCATTCTAAGTATTTAAACAGCTTTTTTTGAAACTATTTGTTAATACGAGTTGGCACACAAGATAGTAATCTCCGACTTCATCCTGAGTTAGAAGCAATTGTTGCGTATGAATTTTGAGGCTTAAGCACGTCGTGTTCTTTGTGATACGTTGTGAACTTTGTGATGCCAAAAAATTTCTGGCACAAGAGCGCGAAGGACACAACAAAATGCGATAATCACCACCGTTTGATTAAGGAACCAACCTGTTACTCAACGCCTCTACCAGTTTTCTTCCTTTTTGTAAATCCGATTCCAGTTTTTCCTGTTTGAATTCCCGCTCGGTAACTAAAGTTTGAAGATGTAAGTCCAGCTCCTGCATTTGTTTCTTAACTACCGGATCGGCGGACCGGGACGCCTGAGCCTGCAGCATCTTTATTTTTTCAAAATCGGAAATGCCTTCCCGCATTTTTTCGAACCGGATACTGCTGGCGCCACCGGGATAGATCATAAAACAATCACCGGCCGGCCACAATACATGGCGTGCATCGCGAACAGGATCTGCAGGCCATGCATCGTATGCCCAACGTAAAAATCCATTATAACCATATGCCGCCGTGTACCATCCAAGCCAGCGTCCTTCAACGGGTGGTGAAAAAACAAATGTATTTGGCTTCGCCGGTGTGCAACAAACATAGAATGTCGTCATCTGTTTCTTTGCATTTCTTTTTTTCACGTCATCCACGGATGGTTCTTTACCGTACACACAGGAATAATCGTCCAGCAAACCATCAAGTTCTGGATGCCAGTCGCCGGCATAAGTGATCCTCCAGCTTTTGGAATGATCCTTTAATACTTTTATAGCTGCAAGGGTTTGCTCCATCGCATTTTCATTAATGCCCAGGTAAGTTTTATTGAACCATCCCTTTTTTTCCAGGTGCATTTTTAAATCAGTAAGAAATACGTTCCAGTTTTGTTTGAAAATGGGTGATGTAGGTAGCCATTGCTCAGTTACATACTTACCAGTTGCTTCTTCTTTATATCTAAACCGCTCACCCCAGGGAATGGGTGTATAAATCGTAATTGCTTTGTCAATTCCAGCATCTATAGCCAGTTGAATATATTGATCAAAGATGCTGTAATCAAATTTCCATGAACCATTTTTCAGTTTTATCCATTCTATCATACTGCCTTCGATCATGTATGAATTATCCGCCCAGGGCGAATGCACGGCATAGGTGGTAATGTATTTACCGCCTGCGTCAGCATACAGTTTCATATGTTGTTTTAACAACGTTACATGTTCCGGGCCCCAGGGCTTTACCTTATAATATTCTGCGAGCACCCATGGATTTTGCCATAGGTCAAGCCTGAATGTCCAGTCCTTTGGTTTTGGTAATTGTTGGTTTTGGACTTTAATCGACAATTGTAAGGTCTTGCTTAGTTTGTCTGTTTTCACCACAACAGTTCCCTTATAAACACCCGGAACCGCATTCACCGGAATATCGATGCTCAACCAAAGTGGTCTTACAGTTTTGCCAGGCAGCTCAAACCGTTCGAATGCTTCCAGGCGGTCGGGCATCAGGTATGCTTTATCTGCGGGGCCAACACCACAGGTTACTTCCCGGGCATCATATGGATAATTAGAGACAACGTATCTCACCATTTCCAACTTTTGACTTGCCTTAGTTATTACATTTCCCTTTTCATTCTTCAGGTCGCTTAATTCAATTCTCAATTGACTGATAGTATCGGGCGACCAGGCGAGGATCATCGCATTCAATCGTTCACCCTTCCATCCAGTGGCTTCCCACAATTGCGTCTTGTTTAGATTGGGTGGTTCTGTCCTGAAATATGCCTGGTCGGTGGAGGCGAACGAAAGTTGTAAGCCAGATGGTTCCTGCTGCCAGCGTGCGGCGTCAAGAGGCGTATCAAAAGTATACTCGTGCTGGTATTTAAAATAGGGTATGGGTATTTTTGCAGAGTCTATTTGAGCCGCAGGGCTTGGTTGTCCATAGCTCACTACACCTATAAAAAATGAACAGGGTAGCAAAATTTTTCTTACCGCGGAAGCAACAATTTTCCGAACTTGTATTACGCACATGGAACTTAATTTTTTTTGTCCCCGCTGGGGAAGTGAAAAATTGGATTGGGACAGCTTCTGCCAAAAGGTTAAAGCTGCCGGTTATGATGGTGTTGAAGCCGGTGTGCCATTTGACGAGGTGGAAAGACAACAGATGCAATCGGCATTGAATAATCACAACCTATTATTGATCGGGCAGTACTGGCAATCTTTTGAAAAAGATTTCGAGGCGCACAAGGCTTCTTATAGCAACCATCTCGAACATCTTGCCAGCATGCGCCCTGTAAAGATAGATGCACAAACGGGTAAGGACTATTTCAGTTTTGATCAAAACAGCGAATTGTTTGCGATCGCTTCATCCTTTACTAAGCGAACAGGTATTCCTATCGCGCATGAAACACACCGCAACAAAGCTTTGTTTGCTGCGCATATTACTAAAAAATACCTTGAAGCTCTTCCTGATCTTCGAATCACTGCCGATCTATCCCACTGGTGCAATGTTGC